>JBEKZA010000001.1:0-126929 GCA_049510335.1 Sedimentisphaerales bacterium
GGCGGAGACAACCTCGGTCTATTTGGCTGGATTGGCGGCTCGGTGAAAAATCTCGGTCTTGAGAACTTTTCGGTCAGCGGTTCTTCCGGTTCTGAGCATATAGGCGGTCTGGTGGGGTACAACGGTGGAACTATCAGCAACTGTAGTTCGACGGGTTCGGTCAGCGGTTCTTCCGGTTCTGTGTATATAGGCGGTCTGGTGGGATACAACGATGGAACTATCAGCAACTGTAATTCAACGGGCGCCGTCAGCGGTTCTTGGGAGAAGCTTGGCGGTCTGGTGGGATACAATGTCGGCATTATCAGCAGTTGCTATTCAACGGGCGCCGTCAGCGGTTCTTCTTATTATGTCGGCGGGCTGGTAGGATGGAATGTCGGCATTATTAGCAATTGTTATGCGACTGGCACCGTCAGCGGTTATAATGCCCTCGGCGGGCTGGTGGGGGAAAACTATAATGGCAACAAAAACGATAATGGCAGTATCAGCAATTGCTATTCGACAGGCACCGTCAGCGGTTTTTTCGATTCTGCAATTGTTGGCGGGCTGGTGGGAAACAACAGCGGCAGTATCAGCCATTCCTATTTTCTTGTCACCAGCGGGCCGGATAACGGATTTGGGACACCGCTTACAAATGCGCAAATGAAACAACGGGTGAGTTTAGTCGGCTGGGATTTCAATGCCTTATGGCACATCTGTGAAACCACCAATTACCCGAAACTCATCTGGCAGATGCTGCCCGCTGATTTCGTCTGTCCCGATGGCGTCAACTTCGCAGATTTTGGCTTTTTTGCCAACTGGTGGGGAGCCGAGAATTGCGCTGGTGCGAATAACTGCGACGGGGCGGATTTTGACTTCTCCGGCAAAGTCGATGAAGCTGACCTGGCGATAATGTGCGACTACTGGTTAAAGGGCTTGTAGCTTTTTATCCTTCGGCTCGGCTGCGCCTCGCTTCTATTCTTTTCGAAAACGGCTCATTGCCCGTAATTGTTTCTGAGAAATCCATCCCGCCTTTTCTGAAAATAGCCCATCGCCGCCCAAAAGTTGTTGACAAAGCAGGGTGGTTGGAGTATAGTTTACTGTTCGCTGGGAGGCAAACAGAGGATGTGATATGGAGGCGTAAATTGGGTGCCGGCAAAATATCTGCGATAGTGGTCCTTTTATTGTCTTTTTTTATCCTTCCCGGCTCCGTGCAGGCCAAATACTCCGGCGGGACGGGTACTCCCGATGCCCCATACCTGATATCTGCCGCCGAGGATATGAACCAAATCGGGCGAAATTACGCCGACTGGGACAAGTGCTTCAAACTGACGGCTGATATAAACCTCTCCGCCTATACCGGTACACAGTTCAGTCGCATCGGTACCGATGATAAACACGCCTTCAGTGGCGTATTTGACGGCAATGGGCACACGATTTCCGGCTTCACATACACGACAGCGAACAGCAGCTATATCGGCGTTTTCGGCAATATCAACGCCGCAGGGAGAGTCGAAAATGTCTCTCTTGTCGACGTAAACGTAACCGGATACCACTATGTTGGCGGGTTGGTGGGGTACAACGAGGGAACTGTAAGCAACTGTAATTTGACAGGTGCCGTCAACGGCATAGATTATTCATACGACTGCGGCGGGCTGGTGGGACTGAACGGTGGCAGTATCAGCGACTGTTATTTGACAGGCACCGTTACCGGCGCGTATGACTCATATTACCTCGGCGGCTTGGTGGGATATAGCTATGGCAGTATCAGCAATTGCTATTCAACAGGCGCCGTCACCGGCGGGTCTGACTCAGATTACCTCGGCGGCCTGGTGGGACTGAACGGTGGCAGTATCAGCGATTGCTATTCGACAGGCGCCGTTACCGGCGGGTCTGACTCAGATTACCTCGGCGGGCTGGTAGGATATGTAAGTTACAGCTATGTCACGGACTGCTATGCTGCGGGTGAGGTCGCCGGGGATTATGATGCAGGCGGCTTAGTGGGAGTGAACGACAATAGCACTATTACCAGATGCTACTCATCAGGTAGTGTGTCCGGGTATATGTATGTCGGCGGACTGTTGGGATGGAATTATTCAGGGACGACCGCGGATTCATTTTGGGACACTAACACCAGCGGCCAATCCTGGAGCGACGGAGGGACGGGCAAAACCACTGCCGAAATGAGGACAGAAAGCATTTTTACCAATGCCGGCTGGGATTTTGTCTGGGAGACAGTCAACGGCACGAAGGATATCTGGGCGATATGCGAAGGTGCCAGTTACCCCAAACTCGCTTGGCAGTTCATACCGGGTGATTTTGATAACGACAGAAACGTTGACTTCTTCGATTTCGCCCGGATGAGCGTGAAATGGATGCGGGCTGACTCAAATCTTTACTGTGGCGGCACAGACCTCACCGGCGACGGAAGGGTCGATTGGAGCGACCTGGATATACTGTGTGACCAGTGGTTAAAAAGATTTTAGATTTTCAATCCTTCTGCTCGGCTGCGTCTCGCTCCCATTCTTTCCGTAAACGGCTAATCGCCGGTAATTGCCTCTGGAAAGCCGCCCCTGTTTTTGGTAGAATCATCTGAATCTTACCAATATGCTTATGGCCAAAGCAGCAAAATCAAAGTGGAACGGTTTTTCGCTTCGTAAGCGCCGGGAGATGCCCGACGGGCTGTGGACGCGGTGTCCCGCCTGCGAGCATATGCTCTACAAAAGCGACGTCGAGAAGAACCTCAACGTCTGCCCCCAATGTGACTACCACTTCCGCATCGACGCGGCCACCCGCATCAACTATCTGGCCGACGAGGGCTCGTTCGAGGAGATACTCGTTGACCTTGCCAGCAACGACCCGCTGGACTTTAACTTCAGGGGCACCACTTACCGCCAGCGATTAAAGGCCGACGAGCAAAAAAGCGGCGCAAAAGAGGCGATGCGAATCGGCAAGGCCTTCATTAAGGGTAGAGGCGTGATGCTGGCCGTAATGGAGCCGAATTTTCTGATGGGTTCTATGGGCTACGTCGTCGGCGAAAAATTCTGCGTCGCCGTCGAAAAGGCAATCGAGGAAAAGCTGCCGCTCGTGACCGTCTGCTCATCAGGCGGCGCAAGAATGCACGAGGGCGTTGTCTCGCTTGGCCAGATGGCCAAAACCAGCGCCGCTCTTGCCAGATTCGACAAAGCGGGGGGGCTGTTCCTTTCCGTCCTCACCGACCCAACCACCGGCGGCGTCACCGCCAGCTTCGCTATGCTGGGCGACTGCCTCATCGCGGAACCCAGGGCGCTAATCGGCTTCGCGGGTCCCCGCACTATCGCCGAGACCATCAAAGTCGAGTTGCCTGAGGGCTTCCAGACCGCCGAGTTTATGCTCGAACACGGCTTCATTGATATGATTGTTCATCGCAAAGACCTCCGCAGCGAAATCGCCCGCCTCATCGACTATTGCCAAAAGAGTAGCGGATAGCGTATGGCGTTTAGCGTATACGCTCTAAGCTATACGCTAAACGGTTTGTCCCGCGACCGCCAATACAATCGCAAAGACCTTTGATGCGCCTGCCTCCTTCAGTGTTTTTGCACACTCATTCAGCGTGGCGCCGGTCGTTTTAACGTCATCGACAAGACAAATCCGCCGGCCTTTGAAGGGATGTCGATAACGGACGGCAAACGCTCCCGCTACGTTTTTCTTGCGGGCGGCCGGGCTGAGCATCGTCGGCTGCGCCTTTGTGTAGCGGATTCGAGCAAGGTCTGTGCTGATTTTCGCGGAGGGATGTTTCAGCTTCCTGGCCAGCAGCAGCGATTGGTTATAGCCGCGAGCGAGTCGCCTGCGCCAGTGCAAAGGCACGGGAACAAACAGGTCAATCTCGCCGAAAAAACTGCTCACCTGCAGCGCCGAATCGACCAGATGCCCGAGCACCAAATCCAGCTCTGTCCGCTCTTTTTTGAAGGCGGGAATAACCTCTCGCAGTGTCTCCGCGTAAACGCCTGCGCGGGCGATTCCGTCAAAATGGATCTGCTCCCCCAGGCAATTCGGACAACTATCATTGTAAACCGCATAAGGGCTTACATCCCGGCCGCAGCGATGACAGTAATCGGCTGAGCATACCGAAGCAAGTCCCATCCAGCAATCGTCGCACAGGCCGCTGCTGTCGGCGGTATGTTGTCCGCAGTTGGGGCACACAGCGGGCCAGAGCAAATGTCTCACCCCTTGCAGGATGTTGCCGGGTGTTTGCTTTAACCAATTAGATGTCCGGCTTCGAGTGATTGACATATCTCAGGGATTACAGCGGCTGCAGGGTTTTTTGCCGGCGGCAATTGCATCTTCTCGGCTGGCGTAAGTGACAAGATTCTGTGGCTTGATTTTCTGTGCAAACGGACAATCCGGCCTGTGAAAAACCTGACTGTTCTTCGAAGAAACATAGTTTGCTTCAACACCCTGCTGTTTTGTGGGTTTTGCCTCTTGCTCAACATCTGCCTTGCGCGATTGCGTTCGGGTTTGATTGACGTCGGGTCGCCTCTCCGCAGAAACCGTTGGCGAGCAGGCGGCAATAAACGTCTGAACCTGCTCTTTAACCAGTGCGTCAACCTCATCGCCCATTTTCTCCGCTGCCACAATCCGTATCCCGGAGTCCATCTTCCATGCGTCAGCAATAATAGAAAGCCGCTCTTCGACATTCGGTAAAATAACGCTTCGGGCCAGCGATGTTCGCACGGAAACTACATACTGCCCGGTGGATTCGACTTTGAGCGCCGTTAACTTAATGTTCAATTCAGGGGCATCCGCAGATGAACGGCTGATTTTGAAGCCGGCGTCATAGAGTCGGTTTATCATTTCTGCTTTGAGGTTTGCTCGTTTCAGGACGTCGGTATTCGGTTCGGAACCGACAACAGCGAGAACAACCGATAGTTCATTTATGCCGGTCAAAGCTGGGTTAGGTTTGATATCGCTTGATAATACCTGCTGGGCAAAGGTGGGATTAGAAAAAACGACAAAAAGAACAGCAGACGTGAGAAGGTGTGTGACTCTCATATTTGTGCCCTCCAAAATTTTTGGTCAGGGGGGTGCTATGCAATCAACGCAAAGGCCTCGGCAACGGGCATACCTTCCTTAATGCCCAGTGTTTTGGCCTTTTCGTTCACCTTTGTAATCTTGCGGTTCGGGAAACGGTCGAGCGTTCCTATCGGGTTTTCAGGCGAGCTTTCAACTAAAGCCGCGGCCACGCCATATCGCTGGCAGGCGTCAACGTCGATTGCGGGACAGGCCAGAAACCCATTTGAGCCGGTAACAATGAGAATATTGAAGCCGGGCCATTTTGTCTGGACGCCCTCGACGAGGCCCTTTGCCGTCTGGAATGTTTTGGTATTGATTTCCATAATTCGCGCCTTTACTTGTCTGCTGGTTTCTTTTTGCCCGTCTTTTTTACGGGTTGTTCCTGCGGCTTCGGTTCTTCGTGTCGCGCCGGCATACCGAGTATCGATTGAATCTCGGTTAATTTTTCCTGCAGCATTTCCTCGGTTTTCGCCTCCACCGTCAGCCGCAGCAACGGCTCCGTGTTACTGGGTCTGCAGTTGAACCACCAGTCCTTGTAGCCCACGGTGACGCCGTCGAGCCAGTCAACCTGCCCGCTGCGGTATCTTTTCGCCAATTCGTCCATTTTGGCCTTTTTGTCCGCAATCTGAAAGTTTATCTCGCCGCTGGCGAAGTATCTTCGCAGCGGCTCGACAAGTTCGCTGACCTTCGAATCGGCCTGGCTGATAATATTGAGCATATGGACAAAGGTAATCATACCGGAGTCGGCACAGAAATTGTCGCGGTAATAAAAATGCCCGGACAGTTCGCCGCCGAAAATTCCGTGCGAGTCCCGCAGCGCCTTTTTCATAAACGCGTGCCCCACTCGTTCCCGTCTCGGCGTCCCGCCGTGCTTGATGATTTCTTCCGCGACCACCCGGCTCGAACGCAGGTCATATACGATTGTTGACTTCGGCTCTTTTTTAAGAAAATACCCCGCCATAAGCGCCGTCATCAGGTCACAGCCGATTGTTCGCCCCGTTTCATCCACCATCATCAACCGGTCCGCGTCGCCGTCGAAGCATACGCCGAAGTCGCATTTTTCCCGGACGACCGCCGCCTTAAGTTCCGCGAGGTTTTCCTCGATCAGCGGATTCGGGTCGTGCTTGAACGTGCCGTCATGTTTGAAGTTCAGCTCGATGATTTCCAGCCCGAGGCCGGAGAATATCGCCGGGACCATTTTTCCTGCCATACCGTTCGAGGCGTCGATGGCTATTTTCAGCTTTCGCAATTTGGGCTGTAGGAATTTGAGGACGTGTTTTTTATATCCTTCGGTCAGGTCGCGTTTCTCCACCGAGCCGGTGGCTTTGCCTTTTGTGTGCAGCAGGGACATTGCGATATGTTTTATGTCTTTGAGCCCCGTGTCTTCGCCGACGGGCTTTGCGCCGGGCCCTGATATCTTAAAGCCGTTGTATTTGGCCGGATTGTGTGAAGCGGTCACCTGGATGCCGCCGCAGGTGTTTAGCTGGTTGACCGCAAAGTACATAAATGGGGAATCGACCATACCGATGTCGATTACGTCGATGCCCGCCGATGTAATGCCCTCAATCAGTGCCTTGGCAAGCGATTCGCCGTGACTTCGCATATCTCTGCTGACGCAGATTGCCCTTGCGTTCGTTTGCCCCCTGTCAAAACCGTGAACAAGCGATGGCAGAAAGCGCGCCGCCGCAAAACCTATCTTCCACGCGTCCTCCTCGTTAAGCTGGTCGGGATACATGCCCCTTACGTCGTATGCCTTGAAAATTGCGGGGTCCATTATGTTCCTTTCATCGTTAGTGTCTCAAAGTAATCAAATTCCGCTGTTAACGGAAAGAGGATACTATAAGAAAACGCCCCTGATTCTGTCAATGGCGGGGTTATGTCCGACTCATCCAATCATCAGTCGGCCTGCTCGCCTTCCTCGCACGTCAGGCTGGGAAAGACGCTTTGCAGGGCCTTGTCAACGCTGGTCGTGTAAATGATACAAATAGATAAGGTTACGGCCCAGTGCAGCTTGAGGACATAATTGCAGAGTATAAAAACAATAAGAACGGCGATAAGGCCGATGACGACTTCTTTTAGTGTGGCGTTGCGGTCACTGATGCATTCTTTATCGATAATTTTGAACAGCATCACAATGAGCAGGACGCCGTTAATAATATTCCATACGGGGAAAATAATCAGCCAGTCCCTGATGCTGCTACTGCTTAAAACGTACCATCCTGAGATGATACCTGTGCCGGCGTTTGTCAGGACGGCGAAGAACAGCATAATCCATTTTTCGGTGTCGGTTTTTTCTCTTGTGGTGAAGACGTTGTATATGCTGAGGCTCATTCCGGTTATGAAAATTGCAGCAGCGATGAAAACGTAGATGTGGGGACATATCGCGGCCCATTTGCGTATCTGTTCCTGAAACGGCTCATTGACGGCGTAAAGCAGGATCAGCGTCATCGACATTAAAAACAGAGACATTTCGTCATAGACAGGTATGAGCCAGCCGGCATCTTCTCTGACGAGGTCAGCCAGGTCGTCAGACGAATCCATTTCAGCGTTCATTAGCTCGCGCTCCTCAATTGCTTTCTTCTCACGCTCGGCGATATCCATGCTGTTTGAAGGCGTGGTTTGGACTGGCTTTGGGACACGCAGCTGGTGCCTGCACGTCGGACACTTGCCGTTTCTGCCGGCCAGGTCGTCATTTACTGCTATCCGCTGTCCGCAGTATATGCACTTGAACTTTATCATGGTTTAACATCAGGCGTCTGTTCGTTCGTTTGTTCGTCGTTTTGGCCTGCCAGTACAGGGAAGACGCTTTGCAAAGCCCTGTCAAAGCTGGTCGTGTAAACGATACAAATCGAAAACGTTATCGCCCAGTGTAATTTGAAAACATAATTACATATTAAAACAATAACGACAGTTGCAGCCAGACCGAGGACAATCTGGACGGGCGTCACCTGGCGCTCGACAATGCAATTTTCGTCAATTAAATCGAAGTCCATCATTAAATACAACACCACCGCGTTAACTATGTTCCATACCGGAAAGATAATCTGCCAGTTATAAACCTCGGTATTTTTTATTATATAAACAGCAGCGATAGTACCGGTGAGGAAATTGGTTACAATTGCAAACCATAACAGCATTGTTTTTTCAAAATCTGTTTTCTCCCTTTTTATAAAAATCTGATAAATACCTATTATCAGGAAGGCAGCCGGCATCGTTAATACATAAATTGTTAATGACCAATGCTGAGTAATAAGAAAGGTTTGAATTGTCTCATTTAGCTGATTATTAACCACATATATCAATATCCACGTTACGGCCATCAGGAAAAGCGATAATTTGTCATACGTAGGAACCAAAAAACCGAAGCTCTCTTTGAAGAGTTCTGTCAAGGCCTCTGCTTGTCCATCAGGTTCCGAACGCGGGTCTTTGTCCCATTCCGGGACATACGGCGCTGGCCGGTCGGGCATCGGCTCTTTATTCGGACTGATTGCGGGTCTGCCTTTGGTTGATTCTGGAACAACGAGAAGATGATTGCACTTCGGGCATTTGCCTTTCTTGCCGCGGCCGTCCTCACGCGCCAATATCCTCTGCCCGCAGTAAATACACTTGAAACGTATCAATGCTCTGCCTCGCCTCCTTACTTACCACAATAAGTTTTATTTTTTTACTTTTTCCTTCGTGTCTTGGTGTCTTAGTGGCTAATCAGTAATCGACAAATACAATATCTTCCGGTATTGCCACGACATCCCTGCGTTTGGGGCCTAAAAGTTTGCGAATCTCGGTAGAGTGTTTGCCCGCCAATGTCTCAAGTTCGGCGCTGCTGAAATTTGTCACGGCCTTTGCCTTGTCGTTTAGCCAGACGACCTCGCCCGCCTCAAATGTCCCTTCAACGGATTTTATACCGCTGGGCAGCAAGCTCTTCTTATTCTTCACCGCCTTTATCGCGCCATCGTCGATTTTTATCACGCCGGCCGGCGTGCTGTTCAAAATCCACCTTTCGCGGTTACTTAGCTTGCGTTTTGGTAAAAATAGCGTCCCGATTGTCTCACCTGCGATGATTCGCTCGATGATGTTTTCTGTCCTGCCGTTGGCGAGGACGATTTTGCAGCCCGCGTTCGAGGCGATTTTGGCCGCCTCGATTTTGGTCTTCATCCCGCCCGCACTAAATTTGCTTCCTTTGCTTCCAGCGCTTTTGAGAATCTCATCAGTTATTTCAAACACCGTCTCTATTGGCCGAGCGCTCTCGTATTTCTTCGGGTCTTTGTCATAAAGTGCGTCGATATCGGTCAGTATTATCAAAAGGTCCGCGTCGATTTTGCTCGCCACAAGTGCGCTTAGCCGGTCGTTATCGCCAAAAGCGGTTCCAATTTCGTCGGTTGAGATGCTGTCGTTTTCATTTAATACAGGCACCACGCCTAATTTTAAAAGCGTCTCAATCGAGTTTTGAAGATTCAGATAGGTCTTGCGATTGTTCAGCACCTCTGCGGTCAAAAGCACCTGGGCAACGGTTACGCCGAATTGTTCGAATGCCTTTCGGTATTCCGCCATTAACATCGGCTGCCCAATCGCCGCACACGCCTGACGCATCCGGACATCACTGGGCTTGTTTGAAAGCGCCAATTGTCCCGCCCCCATCCCTATCGCGCCGCTTGTTATGATGACCACCTGCTTACCCATCTTCAGCAGTGAATTTACCTGCCCCGCCACCTTCCCCACGTATCCGGCGTCAATACTGTCATTCTTCGACAGTATGTTTGTGCCAATTTTGATTACTACCCGTTTTGCCTTGCTGAAATCTCTCATAAATTACACCTGTTTTTCACCGCCGAGACCGCAGAGATTTTTATATTTAGCCCGCCGTTTTATGGCGGGTTGTTTTTCTTTGTCATTCCCGCGCAAGCGGGAATCTAAGTTCACAATTTATTCTAACCACTGACTTCACAGATTTCACGATTTTTTTTACCCCATAGAGAGTGCAATTCTTTTTTAGCCACCTCGCTTTGCCTTGCAGATGGATTATATTGATGAGAGGGAAGGGGATTTATGATTTCAGATTTTCGATTTGCGATTTAATCGCGGAGCACACGGAGGATTTTGTCGTTGGAAAAGAATACAGCTTGGGTATAATTAGGCAAGAAATAGGTGCTGTTCACAGTATTCAAAATTATGCTACAACTGGTGCGTGAGAACATTAAATGGAAAAATTGCGCCAATTGTTATTTCAAAAGGGAAGTGCACTTGTAGGATATGCCGACCTCGGCGCACTTCCTGCAGAACATCGATTGAATATGAGATACGGAATTTCTATTGCTGTCTCTCTATCTGCTGAAATCATTTCTGGTATCAGACAGGGCCCAACGAAAGAATATTACGCTGAGTATTGCAGAGCAAATGCCCTTCTTGATTATTTAACCATCATAGCAGCTACTTTCTTACAAGCCCAAGGATGGAAGGCGAAACCCTTCGCAGCAACGAATGAAGGAATCTTTCCGGAAACACTTTCCACTTGTTTGCCACACAAAACTGTAGCAACACTTGCTGGTTTGGGATGGATAGGAAAGTGCGCGTTATTGGTTACGGAAAAGTATGGTTCTGCAGTTCGGATTAGCACAATCCTGACTAACGCGGAATTGCCTTGCGGCATACCCATTACTGCGTCAAAATGTAAACAATGTTCATTGTGCGTCGACGCTTGTCCAGTTCATGCAGCAAGCGGGCAAGACTGGAAACCTGGTCTAAATCGAGATACTTTCTTTGATCCTTTTAGCTGTCGTAAATTTGCACGACAAATAGCAGTTGAAAATACGGGGATAGTCGATACCTTCTGTGGAATTTGCATAGCTGTTTGCCCATTTACTGAAAAATACTTGAAAGATTCTCAGGCGGGACTTTAGGTATTGATTAGAAAAATTGATAGGATCCTTCGACATGCTCAGGACAGGTAAAGCCCACCCTACAAGATTTTTTTATGCGTAAATTTTTTTTTACCTTCTGCGTAATCAGCTACAATCTGGCCTGAGCCGAGAAGTTTCCATTTATAAATCACAAGGCCTTCGAGGCCGACGGGACCGCGGGCGTGAATTTTCGTCGTGCTTATGCCGACTTCAGCGCCCAAGCCATATCGATATCCATCACTGAACCGCGTGCTGCAATTCCAGAACACCCCAGCCGAATCAACTAAATCTAAGAACCTTTCAGCGGTCGCCTTATCTTGCGTCACAATCGCATCCGTATGATGTGAGCCATAGCGGTTTATATGTTCGATGGCCTCATTAATGCCATCCACGACCTTTATCGACAGGATGTAATCAAGATATTCCGTTGACCAGTCCTTTTCGGTTGCGGGTTTGACCTTGATGATTGAACGGGTTTTTTTGCAGCCGCGAAGCTCAACCTGTTTTGCGTCGAAAGCGGTTTTAATCTTTGGCAAAAACTCTTTCGCGATTTTGCTGTCAACGAGAAGTGTTTCAGTAGCGTTACAGACAGCCACATACTGGCATTTCGAATCGACGGCTATTTTAACCGCCATATCGATATTCGCACCAGCATCGACATAAACGTGGCAGATTCCTTCCGCGTGACCAAGCACAGGTATATTAGTATGGTTCATTATGTAGCGGACAAACTCATTCGACCCGCGTGGAATGACCAAATCAATATAATCATCCAGCTTTAGCATTTCCGCCACGTGCTGTCTGGTTTCAAGAAGTTGAATCCAGCCGATAGGTATTCCTGTTCCTCTGTCCTCTGTCTTCTGTCCTCTGTCTTCTGTGGCTTCTGCGATTACCTTTACGAGTATCTTATTTGTATTGGCTGCCTCGGAGCCCCCTTTGAGCAGGACCGCGTTGCCGCTTTTGAGGCAAAGTGTCGAAATCTGCACCAGCGCATCAGGCCTCGATTCGAACACCACGCCGATTACCCCTATCGGGCAACTGACTTTATAAAGATTTAATCCTTCATCGAGTTCGGTTGCTGCCAGCGTTTTGCCGACCGGGTCATCGAGTTTGATTAAGCTTTCGATACCTGCGCAAACGTCCGCTATTTTGCCCTCGTCAAACTTCAGCCGTTTGAGCAGGGGGGGTGCAAGTTTGTTTTTCTCGGCAAGCCGAAGGTCTTTTTGGTTTGCGGCGATTATCTCATCGCTTCTGTTTTTCAATGCCCCGGCTATCTGGGCAAGCGCGGCATTTTTTACGTCGGTCTTGACCGCCGATAACAAAATCGCCGCTGCCTTCGCTTTCTTTGCTATTTGAGGAATACCCATTTTTGTCCGGTCTTTACACCTCGGTATTTTGAGTTTATAATTGGCTGTGCGATTGACGACTATAAATAATCAATAACCAATTATCAATAATCAATTGTTATGCGGGTGTAGCTTAGTGGTAAAGCTCCAGCCTTCCAAGCTGGTTATGTGGGTCCGATTCCCATCACCCGCTTTTCTTTTTTAACGTCGCGCATAGTGCGTACCGCGTACTGCGTAGTTTTTTCGCACGACGCAATACGCACGACGCAGGACGAAACCAGCCGCGCAACCGCAACCGTTTTATGTAACCAGTCATAAAGCTAACTCCAGTTAAAACAAGGGCTTAAATTTCATTCGGTTCGCCAAAAGCCCGTCAAAGCCAACGTCCTATAATAAAATCTCATTAATTTTTTGAAAAAAATTTGTTTTTATGTTGACGAAGTGGCGGTAAGTGGTAGTATTTCCCAATAAATGGCAGGCAAGTGACGGACAAGTGGAGACAATTGCATGCTTTTGTTAACAGGCGAATATGAACACGTCATCGACGGAAAGGGCAGGGTGCTCGTCTCCAACAAGCTCCGCAATCAAATCGATGCCGAGGAACACGGCAGCAATTTCTACTTAGTCGTCGGCGCAAATGGCATATTGTCCCTTTACCCCGAGAAATGCTTTGAACGCGTCGCAGCGGCGATGGCGCAGAAAAACGGCGCGCCTGATGAAACGGTTGCTTTCGAGCGAATGAACTTCGCTTTGGCAGGGAAGGTCGAGTTAGACAGCCAGGGACGGCTGCTTTTAAATGAAAAACTGCGCAAAAGGGCAGGATTAAAAGATAACGTCACATTAGTAGGAGTGCGGGACCATATCGAGCTTTGGAACACGCAGGACTGGGAGCAATACGTTACCGACAATATGACCCAGTACCAGAAGCGTGCAGCCGAAGTCCGGCAGGAGATTTTGCAAAAGCAAAATCAGGAGCTTTAGAAGGACGACAAGGAGGCCAAATTATGGAGTTGTATCAGGACCATTGTGAAGTCGTAAAAGACAGCCTGGAAGGTGTCAGGGGCACCGACGAGCAGACGTATGCTTCGGTGGCGGTGCTGGGTGAGCGGCTGCAGCGGGTTAGAAAACTGGGGCAAAAGTTTGCTCGCGTAGAGTTTTCTCCCGCCGTCAAACGCCTAATAGCCCATTCGAGCAGGGTGCCCGTAGGATAGTGCAAACCCGGCTGATTCACAAAATATTGGACTTTTTCAGCTATTTGTCAAAGTGAATGATTCGGCGACGAGACATATACCGGTTCTTGCTGATTTGCTGGCCGAGCAGATAAAGTTGCCGCAGGATGCGGTGATGGTCGATGCGACCATAGGGCAGGGAGGCCATAGCTTGCTGTTCGGCAAAGGATTGGGCCCAGAGGGAGCTATCATTGGCCTGGATGTGGATACAAACGCTGTCCGAAGGGCCCAATCTGCTTTAGAGGGATTGCAGTGCAGGGTGATTCTGGTCAACTCGAATTTTGCGGACATCGCGGATGTTGTGCGGCAACAGGGCATTGAAAAGGTTGACTTCATTCTGGCGGACCTCGGCGTCTGCTCAGCCCAATTGGACGATGACCGGATGGGGCTGAGCTTTCAGCGAAATATGCCGCTGGATATGCGTTTGGATAAAAGATTAAAGACCACTGCTGCCGATATAATCAACAGAGCGGATGAAAAATCGCTTGCTGATTTGATATACAGGTTTGGCGAAGACAGGGCGTCTCGGCGGATAGCGCGGTTCATTGTCGAGCATCGTCGCCGGGAGCCGATTACGACGACGGCACAGCTCGCCGCCATTGTCTCCGGCGCACTGGCGAAACATGGACACAAACAGTGGGCGAGAATTCATCCTGCAACGAGAACTTTTCAGGCGCTGAGAATTGCGGTCAACAATGAAATGGACAACCTGGCCTCCTTGCTTGCTGCGGCGCCCCAGATTCTCGGCAAAAATGGTTACATGGCGGTCATTAGTTTCCATAGTTTGGAAGACCGCCTGGTAAAAACAAATTTTAAGGATAACGTTAACAGGGGCATTTACAAAATCGTCACGAAAAAACCGATATCCCCATCGCGCTCGGAGATATCGCTTAATCGACGGGCAAGAAGCGCAAAATTAAGGATTGCACAAAAGGTTTAGCAGAAAGGAAAAAGGGAGTTTTCTTATGACATCGGACGCAAAGATTGGGTTGTTGTTGGGATTGGTCTTCATATTTATTATCGCATTTGTTATCAACGGCCTGCCGAGCTTTCATCACAAGGACGACACCAACAAGCTGACGACGAATATGGTCGGCCTTGAGAGCAACACATCGGGCCTCGGTGCCAACGAGCGCAAGGTGGCTCTTGAATCCACTGCCGTAACCGGTGCCCGTTCTACGATGGCGTTGCCGCAGGATGCGCCTGCCGCCGCAGATGCTGCGCCGGTCGGTCCCCCGGTGGCTTCGCCGGCTGCTGAAACCGGCGCGTCCGTTCAAACGTCACCGGCTGTTTCCACAGAGCCGGCGATTACCGATTCGACTCAGGCGGTCGCTGCCGCGAAGAGCCAGCCGGCAGAATCAAAAACCTACGTTGTGCAGCAGGGAGATAGTATCAGCGCTATCGCCAAAAAAGTTTATGGCGTCAAGGAAGGCAGCAAGGATAAAAATATCACCGCGATATTTGAGGCCAACCGCAAGACGCTTGCCTCTATAGATTCGCTCCAGATAGGACAAAAGCTGATTATACCGCCGTTACCCGGCTCGACCGTTTCTTCATCGACGCCGGCTGATGCACTTCCCGCAACGGGCTTTACAAAGGTCGAATCGGTGGGGCAGAGACATTCGACTGCCGATACCGCCAAATCGGCGACTGCGGCAAAAGCTGATTCGTCCAAACACAGCAGCGTTTATGTCGTCAAGGACGGTGACAGCTTGTGGAAAATCGCCGCCGCTCAGCTCGGAGACGGCAATCGCTATAAGGAAATAACCAAGCTCAATAGTGATGTTCTTGGCGGCAAGGATAACCTCGAAGTTGGAATGCAGTTGAAAATGCCCGCTCGGTAAGGCGGGCCGTCTGGTTTTTTGCGTTCACGGCACGGCTTATGCGGCTGGGATTTTGCCTTGTGTTTGTTGCGTTCTATTTCACCTCGGTGATGCTGTTCGCCACCTGTCTTCGCAACGCCAACGACAGAACTTTCTACAAAATTTGTGTTGCAAGGGTGTCCCAGAATCGCCTCAAACAGCAGCTTGCCGTTAAGCAGTTGCGCCTGGAAAATCTCATTAATCCCGCCAGCGTGTCACGGCAGGTTCACAAATGATGTCTGGCGGTGTTTCGATGCTCCATCTGCGTGGTCCGTAGGGTAAGATGAAAAATATTCGCGTCCTCATTGCCTTGTTTTGTTTCCTGATAGCCGTCTTCCTGGCTCTCGCCGCAAGGTGCTTTTATCTGCAGTATTTCAAAAACGATTACTTTTCTGCGGAGTGTGCCAGGCAGCAGCAGGCCGTCACGACGATTCTGCCGCAGCGAGGCGTGATTATGGACTGCCGCGGAAGAGTGCTCGCCGCCAGCAGCCAGACACAAACGGTTTTTGTTGAACCGAGAGTCCTGCAGGATCCCAAGGACACATCTACTGAGCTGGCTCCGATTCTGGATATGGGCGCTCACGTAATCTGCAAGCTCATTACCGATAGTGCCAATCCCGGCTTCGCGAAAATCAAAGTAGGCGTTGACCCTAATCAGGCGACCGCCGCAGGCAAAATTTTCGGCGTGGGCGTGGCCTATGACTGGCAAAGGTATTATCCGATGGGAAATCTGGCTTCTCAGATAGTGGGGTTTACCAGCACCGACAACCGGGGTCTGACCGGCATCGAGCTTGAATATGACAAGGACCTCGCGGGCTCGGCGGGGCGAAACGTCTTTATTGCTGATGCCTTCCGCAGGCCGATTCGGCTCAAACAGCACGAAGCCGACGTCACCGACGGTGTCGGTATTATCCTGACTATCGATTCGACGATACAGCAGTTCACGCGGGCCGAACTTCTGGAACAGTATAAGAATTTTCGCGCCGAATCGGCCGTCGCCATAGTCGCCGAGCCGAAAACCGGCGCAATTCTGGCGATGGTGTCTCTGCCGGATTTCGACCCTGAACATTTCAATATCGCCGACCCCAATAACCTGCGAAACCGCGCCATTACAGACCAGTTCGAGCCGGGCAGTTTGATAAAACCGATTGTAATGGCCGTCGCCCTTGATGACAAAATCGTCAATCTGACGGAAAAGATATTTTGCGAAAACGGCAGCTACTGCGGCAAAGGGTTTGGCTGCATCAGTGAGTATCGAAACGGTTTTGGCAACCTGACGGTCCGTGAGATTCTGGTCAATTCGAGCAACATAGGGATGGCCAAAGTCGGCCAGCGGATGGGCAAAGACGAGCTTTACAACGGCCTCAAAATTTTCGGGTTCGGCGAAGAAACCGGCATCGACCTGCCGGGCGAGGTGCCGGGCGTGCTCTGGCCGCCGGACAAATGGACCGGCTACAGCGTTACTCGCATTCCCTTCGGACAGGAAATTACCGTCACTGCAATGCAGCTTATGCGGGCTTTTTGTATCCTCGCCAACGGCGGTTATCCCGTCAGGCCCTATCTTGTCAGGGCGATAGTCGATAACGAGGGAAACATTATTAAAATGCCGCAGCCGCCTTCACAGGTCGCCTACTGTGTTGACCCGAAAGTCGCCAAATGGATTGTCACCGAGGCGCTCACCGGCGTCATCAACGAAGGAACCGGCAAGAAAGCCAAGCTGAAAAAATGGCACGTATTCGGAAAAACAGGCACGGCAAATATCGCCAAAACGGGCGAAAGGGGTTACGCCGAGCACGCGTATGTTGCCTCTTTCATCGCTGGCGCTCCCGTCGAAGACCCCGCTGTTATCGTCCTTGTCTCAATTCGCAAACCCGATATGTCTCTGGGCAAGGGCTACACCGGCGGCGCTCTTGCCGCTCCCGTTGTGGGCAGGATACTCGAAAAAACACTTACCTATCTGGAAAACAATCATTCTGCAAGTTTGTCGCCTAACTATTTGGCGGCAAAATAAATCAAGGATTTGTTTATCGTCCCAGGTATCCCGCTTCGATGCAGAACTCCATGATGTCCCTTGCCAGCGGTGCCGCGTCGCTTGAACCCTGCTGGCCCCCCTCGACAATGACTGCGACGGCAATTGCTCTTCTTGCCCCGTCTCTGGCGAAACCCGCGAACCACGCGTGCTCCGGCTGCGAGGTTGAGCCGGTCTTGCCGTAAACTCGTATTCCGTGCGACGAGAACATCGGTAGGGCGGACGCAAATTCTCTGTTGGCGGTGCCGCCCGGCTCCTCCACAACGGCATGCATCCCCTCGTAAACAGTAGCCATGGTCCTTGTGGTGATGTTGAGATTTACGTTACCCCAGGGCACGTTGTTGAAGTCAGCCAGGTTGGATACCTTCGGCTGATTGACGTCCTGTCCCGTCATAGTATCGTCATTGCCGTCAGTGGGCTGTTCGCTGTAGTCGAGCAGACGCACCGGCCTGTAAACTCCGCCTCTGGCTATCGTCGCCATCGCGTTTGCCACCTGCAGCGGAGTCACTCTCAGGTTGCCTTGTCCTATCCCGAACCATCGTCTTTCGCTTGGCTCCAGCGGCGGCACCTGTTCAAAGCTGGTTATCGTATCACTCGCCGGCCTGTTCGATATTTGCCCCTGTGCCTGCCTGAAATGCCTGTTTGTCGCCTGTTCCGTTCCCGGCTCGCATGCGTCAAAACCGACTGGTTCCAGCGGAAGCGGACGTCCGTAGCCAAACCTGAATAACCAGTTTTGTAATACAACAGGGTCGATTCTGTCGGCCAGATGCGAAAAATAAATGTTGCAGCTTCCCTTTATCGCGTTGCGGGCGTTGTTTATCCAAAGAGAATCGTGCCCGATGCCGTGGTGCTTGAGATATATCAAGCAGCTTGGCCAGCCCTGCGGCGCCTTTCGGGCTGGACAGCTTATCACTTCCTCCGGGGTGATTTGTCCTGATTCCAGACCTGCTGTTAAAATCACTGGTTTTATGACCGAGCCGGGTGGGTATCCTGGCCCGCCGGGGTTTAACGCTCGATTGCGCAACGGTTCGCACGGGTCGCTTGCCATCCTCCCGTAGTTCTGTCTTGCAAGATTCAAATCAAAGCTCGGCAGCGACACAAGGGCGAGGACATCACCCGTGCCAACGTCTAACACCACCGCTGCGGTAGGGGCCTTGCAGTTGAGGTTAAAACCGCAGTCGGACAGGTGACGTTCAATTTTTTGCTGCAGGTCGATATCGATTGTCAGGTGAACGTCCTTGCCGAATTCGGCCTCGGTACTGCTTATCAACTGCCTGTCTATATCGTATATAAGCTCTCCTCTCCTCCCGCGCAAAATCGGCTCACAGACGTATTCTACGCCGTCCTCGCGCCCGCACACCTCGTCGTCCAGATAGCTCGATAATCTGTCGCCGGCAAAAAGGTCCCTGTCCTCCTGCTGCGGTGGACCAACCCAGCCGATGGTTTGGGCCGCCGTGGTCCCGAACGGATAGACCCGTTGTCCTTTTGCCAGGACCTGCACGCCGTTGACGTTGATAAATTCGACCCTCGCCGCAAATACGTCGTCCTCGGTCTTTAATTCGACCACGGGCCAGACCTGCTTTGTCTCCGCGATGTCATTTACTTTGCCCGTAAGCACGAGACGCTCCCGCGGGTCGGGAAACCTTTTTTCAAAATCCTCAATCGCCTCGGCCAGTGGGATATTGCTCAGGTTGCGGTTGTATTTCTCCAGTATCTCACGACTGGGATTATTTCTCGCCCAGGCGAAAAACGTCCGCAGGTTCCAGATTCTGTCGTTTGTCTTCTGCAGCCGAAGCACAACGTCCTGACGGGACATACCGAATTGTGCGCATTTGGCTGTCAAAAGCTCCAGGTCATTAATCCTCGCATCGAATTCCTGCTGGATGACGGCTGTGTTGGCGTCCGGATTTTTAGATTCGGCCAAAAGCACTATCGCCTGGCGCACGCGTTCATCGAGAAATCGGCTCAGTTCGTAGCTTATCCCCAGCCAGAACCTCGGCTCATCGGTGGCCAGCACTCGTCCCTTCCTGTCGAATATTCTCCCACGCAGCGTCCTGACCTGCTGCGACAGCCCGCTTTGAAGCCGAAGTTGTGCGACCTGCTCTCGGTAAAACGAATTGGAAAGCAGTTGCATATCAGCTAATCGCAGCACGCACACCGCCAGCATTACTGCAATTACGATTACCAGAATTATTATTCGTCTGTTATACATAATTTGCGGGGTATGCTCTGCACATCGACAGATGTGCAGTCCGAAATCCGAAAATCATCAATTATCAAACTTTACTGCGATGTCGGCCTCTTGTACCCATCAGCCAGTCCAGAAACAAAAACAAAAAAGGTCCGACAACCGCCGAATATATCGATGTCCCTGCCAGCGAGCCAAAACCTTCCGCTAACCGGCCCGCCACAAGCGCAAGCAGCTTGGCTAATCCGCCTGTGCCGAGTCCTGCCGCTAATATGGCAAGCGCCTCATGGGAAATCTTTCTGATGGTGACAACGCGGTGCATATATGCCAGACCTGTCCCAAACAGCCCGAAACTGATTATACGCATCCCCATCGGGAAGCCCGTCGCCGCTATGTCCGCCACAAAACCCAGCACAAAAGAGGTGATAATTGCTTCCGAGAGGTCGCATCGCACCGCAAAAAACACCATTAAAATCAGCAGCAGGTTCGGTGTCACGTGAAAACGCGTCACGGCGATCGCGTCAACCACGCTTGATTGCAGCAGGGCGGTAATTGCAACCAGCACCGCGAAAATCGGCCAGCGCATCTTACATCCTCCGTCCCGGCACGGAAAACGCAACCGGTCCTGGAAACGCCATCAGCGTCCGCTCCCCGTCTTCATATTTGCCGGCGGGTTCGCCACTATTACGGCGACGTTGTTCAGTTTAGCAATGTCGCAGACCGGCTTGACCGTTATGTCCCAAATCCCAGGGTTCTTGTCGTCTCTTTTGCACTGCTGAACCGTCCCGCCAATCATCGAGATTTCTAAATAACCTGGCTTCCTGCGGACCATAACCTTGTCGCCGACCTTGATTTTATGCTTCACAGGCACTAATTTTATCTTCGCCGTGTCTCCTCCGCCGCCCTGCATCAGCATATTTATCTCAAGACCCTGTATATTGACCGGAACCGTCGATGAGACGTCGCTGAACAGCTGTACCTTGGCTGTTCTCGCGGCCAGGTCCGTTATGGTTCCGATTGCGCTGTTGTCGCCTATGACGAAGAGGTCCTTTGCCAACCCGTCGTCGCTGCCGCGGTTTATGATAAGCTCATTTCGCTGCCCATCCACCGATGCGGTGATAATGTCCGCGGGCACTAATTTGGCCCCCTCCAGACCGTGCAGCCTCGTCCGAATACCCGCTAATTGCTGTACCATCTGATTTTTCTGATACAGCTCTTCTTCAAGGTTTGCGATGTAGTTTTGATACTGTATTTCTTTGCGGGTAAAATTATCCTGCACCGCCACCTCGGTCTTTGTTGACAGCGGCATATTTTTACCGATGTTCAGGGGCCAGTGGAAAAACCGTGCGAACGCAAATTGAAGTGAGCTTGTCACCGCCCGCGGCGAAAACAACAGAATCAACCCGCCCAGCATAAACCAGGTGAACAGCATCCTTCTGGAGATTCTTTTTCGCTTCCCTGCCATAACCGGTTACAGATTTCTGGTAACGACTTCTCTCCCGACCTGTCGGGACTACCAGCCGGATTCACTGTGCTCCATCGTGTCCTTCCACATCTCCAGATTTTCCAGGTAAACGCTGGTGCCGCGTGCGACAGCCGTGAGCGGGTCTTCGACGCGGATGATTTTCAACCCCGTTGCGTTGGCCAAAACAGTGTCCATCCCGCGTAATAACGCCCCGCCGCCGCAGATGTGGATGCCGTTCTCTATAAGGTCGGCGGCCAGCTCCGGCTCCGCCTTTTCGAGCGTCCTTGTTACGGCATCGATTATCGCTGCAATCGGCTCCTTCAACGCCTCCCGGATTTCTTCGCTCGTGATGACGATTTTTCGCGGAAGACCCGAAATAGTGTCTCTGCCCGACACTTCCATCGTCAGCTCTTCTTCCAGCGGCGCTGCCGAGCCGATTTGTATCTTGACCTTTTCCGCTCTCGGCTCACCCACTAAAAGATTATACGTGCGTTTGAGATGATTGATTATTGCCTCGTCCATATCGTCGCCGCCGACCCGAATTGACTCGCAGGAGGCGATGTCTGCTAAGCTCATTATCGCGACTTCCGTTGTCCCGCCGCCGGTATCGACAATCATCGAGGCGGTCGGGTCCGTAATTGGCAATCCTGCGCCGATACCCGCGGCCATCGGCTCATCGACGAGATACACCTTTCTGGCGCCGGCCCGCTCGGCGCTGTCGATGACCGCCCGCCGCTCAACCGCCGTTATCCCGCTCGGAACCGCTATTACCACGCGGGGCTTGATAAGCTTGCCACGCCCGTGGACCTTGCGAATGAAATAGTTGAGCATCGCCTCGGTGATTTCAAAGTCGCTGATTACCCCGTCTTTGAGAGGCCTTATCGCGCTGATTGAGCCGGGGGTCTTGCCCAGCATCTCACGGGCGACCCATCCAACCGCTTCGCCGTTGTTGAGGACGATGTTGGTGCCTTTGCGAACTGCCACCACCGAGGGTTCATTTAAGACGATGCCTTTGCCGCGGACGCAAACGAGAGTTGTGCAGGTACCGAGGTCGATACCCATATCTTCGCTGAACCAGCCTAATATCGAGTCCCAGAGAAACATCATCGACTCCATTCTGTGGCAATGCCCGCATTACCCGGGCATATTCTATAGCATCCAGCTTGCCGGCTCAACAGTCAATTTATGGAATTTTAAACAGGGTACCGTAGTCGAAATAGCACTTGTAGGCGACGAACGCCGCCGTGGCCAACACTGCGCAAAACGCCATTGCAAGAATGACGGTATAAAGATTGCTGAATGCTGTCGGTTTTGCAACGCGTGTTTGCCCGTTAGGACTCATATTCAAACCTCAACAGACCTGTCTCACAAGTTGGTGGAGGCATTGTCGCCCACCTTGGGCAACTGCTGCACCAGCTCAAGAACGCCCACGGATTTTTCGGTGTCGACCTCTATGATAAGAATATCGCAAATGAATTCGTCGCCGCGGGTAACGTGAAATTTCATCCCTTCCTTGACGCCGTCTGCGTTCCCGATTGATATTGTTGCCATCGAATTTTTCGCGTCAATCTCGGAAACCAGGCATTTCAGGGCTATCGGCACAACAGCGGGCTGAACGGCTGACGCAGCGTCCTTTTCCTGTGTTACAGGCGCTTCTGCCGCAACGACCTTGCCGCCTGCCCGCAGCAGCTTGTCCAGCCGGTCCTCAACCTCCTTCTTTTCTTCTGTCAGCCGGCGCCTATCCGCTTCAGCCGATTCCATCATAGCCATTTTCTCAACGAGTGTGGAGCTGGTTTGCTCCAGCTCTTTGCTGATTTTTATCTGCTCGGCTTTTAACTCTCTTACTTCCTCGAGGGCGGTGTTGAGTGTCTGAGTTTGCTTTTCGGTGGTTTCCGAAAAATCCTTGGTGATGCTTGCCCAGTTGTTCACCCTCTCAAGAAGCTCCGCTTTTTCTCTCTCCACGTTGCTCAAATTGGCCTGCAGTTCATCCGCCTTGGTTTTCATCGAGGCAACCTGGTTGCTTAATGTCTTTTCGAGGTCGTCCTTTTGCTGGATTTTTTCGTTCAACTGGCCTTTTAAAGCGTCTGCTGCTTTCTTGGCGACATCGAGGTCGGAATTGAGTTTGGCGTATTTCTGCCTGTAGTTCTCGGCGTTCGCCACGTATGTCACCACGATGCCGCACAGGAAGATTGCGGAGATAGTCAGCAGGACTATAAGTATCTTCGTGAGATTACTCAAGATTCGCTCCTTTCGCCAATTTTACCCAAATTCTACTGTAGAGGCGGATTATACCTCGTCACCCCATACTCTGTAAACACCTTTATTTTACGGTTTTTAACCCTTCCGGTCAAGCTAATTTTGGTAAAATGGGGTATTGCCCCAGCATACTCCACTCATTGTCGTCCTATATTATCGTGGGGCAGCGTATTTCAAAACCGCCTTTGCCGCTACCAGTTGTACAAACCGCGATTCGTTTTTCAGTAATTCCGGCAGGAACTTTTTCAATGCCGGCGTTCTGATTTGGCCTATGGCCAATGCCGCCAGTGTCTCGATTCGCTCTCGCCCCTCCTGGTCTATTGCGCCGGAGGCGACCTGTCCCATTGCGTCCAGCACAATCTTTTCGCCCGTCGTATCGCCTAAACCGCCTAACTGTTCCGCCGCAACAAGGCGCACCTCGGCCAGGTCGTCTTTGAGCATTGTCAAAAGCGAATCTCTCGCTTTGCTGTTGCCTAACGCTCCCATTGCCCGGATGCCGCAGACCCTGTCGTCTGCGTATGCGCTTATCAGCATCGCCCAGAGTTTTTGATAGATTCGCTCATCGCCGAGCCGTGCTATGGCCTCAACCGAGTTCAGCCGGACTCTGTCGTCCGATGCCTCGTCTCTGATTGTCTCATAAAGCAGCGGCAGCACGCTCTTGTCGCCCGTCTTGCCTAACAGCATGGCTGCATTTGCCCTGACCTGCTGGTTGCTGCTGGTTATCGCGGCTAAGAGTTGTTTCGTCGGCACCCCGGGGGTGATTCTGCTGATGGCGTAGTCGGCGGCGATTCTGACGTTTTCATCGTCGTCCTTGAGCAGTTGCGCGATGTCATTTTTTGCTCCACGATACCTCGCGTCTCCGATTGCTACAGCCGCAGAAAACCTTACAGGGATGAACTTATCCTGCAGCAGTCGTTGGATGTCGGGCATAAACTGCTTCCCTGTGGCGGCGGCAACCTCGATGGCGTTGGCCCTGACCTGCGGGTTATCGCTGACAAGGGCTTGCTGAATGATTTTGGTTGCCTGTGTCTCGATGTCCCCCGTTGCGGCCTCATTGGCTGTGGCGTTAGCGATTGGCTGTTTTGCCGAATCGGGATTGCATCCGCAGAAAAAAAACGGACCTGCGCACAAAATTATAATACAGGCGATGACGAATTTATTTTCTTCTGGCTTTGTCATTTTTGTCTGGCCGCTTTCCTTTTCATAAACCGTTCTGCGAGTTGTGCTATTATTATTCCCGCCACGCACAACTGGCAAGATAAATCCAGCCATTGGCCGTGCTTGCTGAAAAATGTAATCCTGCTGTCGATGGGCACAGTATCGGCAAACCATCCCCCAACACCCTGTCGCTCAAACGCCTTTTGCGGCAGGTTGCCCGCCTGATACCCGTCTCGGATTCGGCCGAGCGTGTCTATCATACAACTGATTCCCGTATTGACGCTTCTTATAATGGCTAATCGGTTCTCCACCGCCCTAAACGCACATATTGCCGTGTGCTGGACAAGTTCGGTGCTCGGCAATACCCTGTCGTTGCTGAATCGCACGAACCATCCGTCGTTGCTTATATTAACTAACCAGTCGATACGCTTGTTGCTTGCCCTGAGCTTGTCGAAGGGACCGTTCTCATCCATCACGTAATGCCTCGCGATATCAGCGACGGAGTCCTCATAGCAAATCATCACGCTGAACCTGTATGTATGATTTATGCCCGCTGGCTGCATTTCAAACACCGTGTATTCAGTGCCCGGGTCAATCGTATAATCGAAATCGTATGGTGACATCTTTAACAGCAGTTTATGAATTATGGCGACATTCTGAAAGGGCAGTATTTCGCCGAACGGGACCAGATGAATCTTGGCATACTTTTCGCTGGCCTGGTTGCCGTCCGGCTTATAAAAAAATGCGGTGTTATACTTTTGCGCCATTCGAATATCGAAGTTGTCTTCGATTCGCGGATTGCCTCCGTATGCGCCGGCCAGAATACAACTTCCCTTGCGGGCCTGCTCCCGGATTGCCTTGTCGAACAGTTTGTATTTGTTCGAATCGTCCAACAGCCGCAGCAAACGCGGTTCCAGTATCGCCTGCACCATTGTCTCAGGCCAGATGACGAGTTTCGCGCCCGCTGCTGTGCACTGTTTGTTGTTATTGAGCAGCTCTTCTAAAATCTCCTCTTCAGCCGCGAACGATTGCTTCACCGACTGCGGCACGTTCGTCTGCACCGCCGCTATCAAAGGCCCCGTCGTGATGAACTTCTCCGCCTCATTGATTCGCCACTTCCCATAACCAATAGCGCCCGCAATCGCCGCGACTGCGATGAGAACCGAAAAATATGGAAGGGTTCTAAATCGACTTCTTTCTGAATTCTGAATTCTGAATTCTAAATTCTTTGCGGAAATAATAATTTCCGCAACCATCCCATTCACCATCGCCACTAAAAACGATACGCCCGCCGTCCCGAATATGTCTGCTATCTGGATTAGCGTTGTGTTTGCGTATTGACTATGCGCAAGGTGATGCCAGTAAAACCCGCCTAAAAAAAGTCCCTGCATTTGTTCGATGCCGACGATAAGTATCGGCACGGCGACGATTAATGGTATTTTCTTGTTTATGCACCACCGTAGCCCCATCGCCAGAATCGGCCACAGTATCGCCGTATAAAGACAGAACGCTATCCACCCGCTGACCGTCACAAAGCTCATCCAGTATATGTTGCCCAGCCAGAAACCCGCCCCGACAATGTAAGCGGTAAGACATAACATCCACATCTCGTGTCCCGTGACCCGTGGCTCGTGACTCGTGGTTCGAGCGACGAGCGACGAGCGACGAGCGACGGCTGTTGCCTGGCAACACGCAACAATAAACGGCACATACGCCACCCACGCCAAAGGCCACCACCCAATCGGCGGCTGCGCCAGCGTCAGCATCACCGCGCTGCCGGCAAAGGCCCAAATTGGCATAGGATTGAACTTAGTTGTTTTTATCTTGCTGTTAGACATACGAGTTCTGGTTTACTTAACGATTCTTTTGAGATATTTCACATCGGAACGCCGAAAGCCGCTTCAAGAATTCAATTATTGTAACGCTATTAGGATTGTGGGGCAATCTTTTGGTCAGAATGGTTCACTTTTTACTATCAGTCGTTATAATACCTCGATTGGTAGAACTTAATTCATTAAATATTGTGAGTTATAGATAGTGCCTGGCTATGGATAGCGTAAAACCAACATACCATTTGGATGATCCTTCAACAGATATTTATGTTGGGGACAATCGTGAAGTACTTTCACAATTTCCAGCGGAGAGTGTGGATCTGATTTTTGCTGATCCTCCCTTCAATTGGGATTTCGATTATGGGAAGTGGATGGATAAAATGCCTCGAGAAGAGTATCTCCGCTTTACTTATGAGTGGCTTGATGCGTGTGTCAGAGTGTTGGCGCAGCATGGTTCTCTTTGGATAAATATCCCGGATGACACTGCTGCTGAGATCGTAATGTATCTCAAGGGGAAACTAAAGTTGTACATGATTAACTGGTGCATTTGGCACTTTAGGTTTGGCCAGTGCCGTAACAAAAATTTCATCGTCTCAAAGGTACACATTCTATACTTTGCCAAGGACCCCAAGAAACGTATTTGGAATCCTGATCATATATTGGAACCATCGGATCGAGCTACTACTTATGGCGATAGGCGGACCCGCGAAACGGAAACGCCTGGTTTGCGAGTTCCTTTTGATGTTTGGTACGGGCCCTTTTGGGGTAGAGTTCAAGGAAACAACAAGGAACGGCAATCACTGCACGTAAACCAGATTCCGGAGGTTTACATGGATCGCATCATCAGGGCTTGTTCTAAGAAGGGTAATTTGGTCTTGGACCCTTTTTTGGGCAGTGGAACTACTTGTACTGTTGCTCGTGCTTTGGGGCGACGCTCTATAGGGATAGAATATAATCGTGAACTTGCAAAATCTGCTTTTGGTCGGATCAAAAAAGGACCTGTTAGAAACAACTATTTTGAGACCGCCGTTGAGCGGGCATTCTATACAGTGCATGAGGGGGAAAGTTCAGAGGAAGTTGTTATCAATGATCGCTTACGAAAGGCCTTTTTGAAATCCTGTGACGAACAATTAAAGAAGTTAGGTCAGAAGCCAAGGAGTGAGTTCGACTACAATTGGAAGTTATGGAACTTTAGGAAGGAGGGCAAGTTAGGGCGTGGTTTGGGTCGGAAACGGAAGAAAGAACCCTCAATTAAGAGTTGCGATGATGCACTTGCAAGAAAAGTTGCGAAACAGATTCAAGCGGAAGGTCTTCTAAAGTCCAAAACTATTGATAGAATAATGTGTGATCCTGATTTGCGTAAAGAGTTTGACCGTAAAGCGAAAAATATTGACCCGCGTATAGATATATATCTCGTACGAAAAGCTGCACTGAACGAGAGGAAGAATCCACATAAAGGTTAAAAAAGAGGGTTATGTTATAATCGCGTGCATCTTATGTCTGATACTATTGATGAAGTGGTGAGAGATGCTTTTCTTGCAACACATAGTGGTCATAGTACTGACGATGTAGTTATCTGCGATGAACTTAATGAGAAGTTCATTTTATTATGCCAAAATCGGCTACCTGATATCGCGGACAAAGAATTTAATTGGGCATTAATGAATCTTCGTAAGCGGGGGCAACTTGGGGCTGTTGCAACACATAAGGAACGTGTAAGTTACGACGATTTTTTGCATGCAAGCGAGATATCCGCAAGATTTATTTATGACAAATATGGAGTAAATACTGACCGTGCTTTTTGTGATCCTCAGATACGGAGGGAATTTGACAATGTTGCAATGTCCGTCGCGCCCGGAATTGCCTCTTATCTGTTGAGGAAGGGAGCACTTAGACTACGAAAAGCTCGTCGGTTGAGACCTGAACTTGTTCCACGTATTGCCGATTGGGGGACTCGTGTATTGGATTTCCCTTCGCAAAAGGTAATAGAAAATCCTGAGGTTATTCCCAAAAAACCAGGTATATATATCTTTAGGGATACGTCTGGATACCTTTATATTGGCGAATCACACAATCTTTACTTGAGAGTTAAAAAGCATTTGGATCATTCAGACAGAAAGTCACTGGCGAGATATTTTTGGAGTAAAGATATTCTATCTGTCATTATTGAGGTTCATGTTTTCGATCCCAATTCGAATGCACGTTTTAAGGTACATAGGCGAGCTTACGAAACTAGTTTGATTCAAAGCCGACATCCTAGATTTAACATACTTTTGTGACGAGGTTGATAGAATAATCTGTAAGGATTTAATGCCTGATGTTGAAAAGCGGAGAGGACGAAAAGCGGTCAGTTCGGCTGCAATTGGCCAAATCGCTGGAGGAAATCGCGCCCGAACGTATAATTCTGAATTCTAAATTCTCAATTCTAAATTCGTGCGGAGTTACGGCTTGCCTGCCTTCTCTGGCCGAAGGATGAATTGGTCTGTAAAAGTCCTGCCGGACAAATAATCCGCGAAGCCCTGCGTAGCCCCCGCGTCTCGTTTTGCGTAGCGGAACGAAGTCCCACCTTGCGGGGAGAAGCAAAACGGCGGGGGTGAAATCCGTGGTTGAAATTTTCAGCGGTAAAACGTGGGGGCTTATTATGGCTTGATAGCTTTCTGCTCAGTAAACGTCTGTCCTGACAGATAATCCGTAAATGTAACCTTGATGGTTAATGCCCTATTGGATTTTTCCGCCAGCGCGGGGAAATCGAAGGCCAGCCGGTAATTGCCGGAGAACATTGAATTGAGCCACATCTTCTTCAGCTCATTCGGCTCGATTCGCCACTGCGCCAGAAGCGACTCGCTTTCCTTCTTGTTCAGGTCCCACAGTTGGACATCGACGGCCCCGGCCGCTTTGATGACGTCCCCCGTTTCGTCAACGGGCTGAACATACACAATCAGCGTTTCCTTCCTCCCGTTTTTGTCCTCATCGTACAGGTTTGTGTACCTGCCGATTTTCACCGCCTGCAGTTGATAAAGCGATTCGGCTTTCTTGTCGCCAGGCAGATTGGAAAGGGTGTCAATCTGTTTTTTCAGCCGGCCGTTTTCTATCTGGCTCTTTTCGAGATTGTTTTGCAGTTCCGCCTTTTGTGCGCTAAACTGCTCAACCTGCTGCAAAGGCGATGGTTTCTCCGCCGTCCCGTGGCTTTGACAACCAAATGCGAAAACCAGCACAAGCAATGAACTACGAACAACGAACAATTGACCACGAACTAAGAACATCATTCACAACTCACAATTCACTGTTCGGTTTTTTGACTATTTCCGGCGCCTTTTGAAGTATCCGGTCCGCCAGCCCGTAATTTATCGCCTCCTCGGCACCGAGCCAGAGGTTCCTGTCGCAGTCCTTCTCGATTTTCTCCGCACCCTGTCCCGTGTGCTGTGCGAGAATTTCATACAATCGCGCGCGAAGCCGAAGTATTTCCTTTGCCTCAATCTCCAGGTCCGTGGCCGGCCCAATCAGCTCACCCGAAATCAACGGCTGATGCAGCAGTATCCTGTTGTTTGCCAGCAGGAATCGCTTCCCTGCCTTGCCTCCCGCCAGCAATACCGCCGCCATACTCGCCGCCTGTCCCACGCAATAAGTCGCCACTTCGCACCGCAAAAACTGCATCGTGTCATATATCGCAAGCCCTGCCGTGATTGACCCGCCCGGCGAATTGATGTAAAGATGAATGTCGCTCTTGCTGTCCTCGTTGCTCAGAAAAAGCATCTGTGCGATGATGAGGTTCGCCGAGAAGTCCTCTATCGGCCCGCCGATGAACACGATTCTGTCTTTGAGCAGACGCGAGTATATGTCGTAGGCACGCTCGCCGCGTCCGGTCTTTTCGATTACTATTGGCACTAAATTCTGGTCAACTGTCATAATCTTCTTTCTCGCAACGCCTCGTAGTTAAATCGGTTTTCTATCTTCCGTTATCTGCCGTCTGTTTTCAATTCCACTTCAACATTGGAAATTGGATATTCGATATTGGACATTTTTCCGTCCTCTGCCTTCCGCCATTAAAATCGGCATTCGGCAATCGCAAATCGAAAATCCGACCTGTCCTCTGTCTTATGTTCTCTGCCATCTGTCATCTGTTTTCAAAATCCGCAATCTACAATCCGCAATCCGCAATTATTACTTTTTATCTTCCTTCTTTTCTTTGCTCTTGTCTCCAAGCTCGAGTACTTCGTCGATGAGGCCATACTGCTTGGCTTCCTCGGCGGTCATATATCTGTCTCTTTCTGTTTCCGCGGTTATCTTTTCGATTGGCTGGCCCGTGTGTTCCGCCAGCAGTTTGTTCAGCATGTGCTTTGCCTTGAGGATTTCCTCCGCCTGAATCTTGATGTCCGCCGCCTGCCCATAAACGCCCCCCCAAGGCTGATGGAGCATAATTTTGGCGTGGGGGAGGGCGAAACGCTTGCCCTTTGTTCCCGCGGCTAAAATCACCGCACCGCCCGACTGCGCCCTGCCTATGCAGTAGGTGGAGATGGGAGAGCTGACGAACCGCATCGTGTCGTAAATCGCCATTGTGTCATCCACGCTGCCTCCCGGCGAGTTTATGTATAAGCTGATTTCATTGCTGCGTTTCTGGTTGTCGAGGTAGAGGATTTTCATAATGACCTCGGCGGCACGACCATAGCTGATTTCGCCGATGAGAAAGATGATACGATTTTCCAGGAGCAGGTCGTCCAAACTCATCTGGCGATACTGCTGATAACCGCCGCCGGGCGGCCCGTACTGCTCGTATGCCTGGATTTTCGGCTCGATTTTCGTAATGTGCCTTTCAGTGCCTCTGGTGAACATCAAGCTTTCCCCTTAATTTAAGTGCATAAATCCTTGTGGCTTATGCGTTTATGCTCATACGCATTTATGTTCTGATACACAAAAGGTTTATCGGTTTTTTTTGCGCTCAAGTTTTCTTTTTTCGGGTGGTTGGCCCGGTCTTTTTGTCTGATTTTTTCTCGGCAGACGCCTTTGGATGTGCCTTCGGGGTCTCGTGTTTTGCGTGAGCAGCGGCCTTTTTGTGCTCTTTTTCGGCAGGTTTGTCTGCGGTTTTTTTGCTCGCCGCGGCGGAGCCCTTAGGCGAAGCTGCGTGTTTTGCCGGTTCCGCTTTTGCCTGCGCGGGTTTTGGTTTTGGTTCGGCGTGTTTGTGGGGCTTTGCCTCCACCTCGGTTATCTTTGCTGATTCGAGCATCTTGGCGACGCTTTTCTGGTCCCTGACCTGCGATGTGAACTGCGCCAGTGAGCCATCCCGCTGCATTTCTTCTTTCAGCCGTTCGGGACGTATCTTTTTCTGTATCGCCAGTTGCGCGATGTGGCCGTTGACTTCCTCTTCGGTTGTCTTGATGCCCAGTTTCTCGGCGACCTTGTCCATTATGAAGAAGACCTTTAGCTGTTGCTGGGCCTGCTGTTCGGAGCTGGACTTGAGCTGCTCGATATGCTGGTCGATTTGCTCTTTTTGCAGTCCCTGCATCATCAGGTCGATATATTGGCGGCGCAAAAGCGAGACGGCCTGGTCGGCGACGACGTCAACCGGCAAATCGAAGGTCGTGTTGTCCAGCAGGTATGTGTAGATTTGCTCGGCCATTTCTGTTTGTGCCTGGCTTTCCAGCCGGCCTTGCAGGCGCTGGCGGATTGCCTTTCGCAGTTCGTCCTCGCTGGCGACGCCGCATTTTGTTATCAGGTCCTGATTAAGCTCGGCGGGCTTGAGCCACTTGATGTCTTTGACGGTGATTTTGATTTCGACTGATTTGCCCCGCAGCTCTTCTTTGAAATAGGTTTTGGGGACATTAATTTCGGTTGTTTTTACGTCTCCTGATTTTGCGCCGACCAAAAGTTCGTCTAATTTTTCAATTGGGACGTCGGCGACAAAGCCGTTAGGCCTGACCTGTATCTCGGTGTTATCGACCTTTTGCTCCTGCTCGCCGATTTTCAGCATAACATCGGCGACGACCTGGTCTTCGAGCTCGACTTTGCCGGATTCTTTTGGTGTCCAGGTCCCGGCATATTTGCAAAGCATTTCTATTTCCCTGTCAATGTGCCCGTCGGTCACCTCCAGCTTCGTCTTGTTGACCGGTATGCCCTCGATAGCAGGCAGCTCGAACTCGGGACGAACCTCGACCTCGAAGTCGAACTTCAAGGGGCCGTCGGCGGGAAGCTCTATTTTTTCGTGGTTGATTTCCGGCTCGCGCAGGATGTCAAGTTTGTTGTCTTTGATAGCGGCGTCGCTGGCGTCCGCGAGCAGTTTGAGTTTTATCTGCTCGCCGACGTCTTTGCCAAAACGCTTTTCCAGCAGGCGTCTCGGGGCGCGGCCTTTCCTGAAGCCGGGCACGAGCGCATCTCTGCGGAAGATTTCATATTGCTCGTCGGTCAGTTTGCTTATCGTCTCTTTGGGTATTTCAACGATGATTTTTTTGCGGCAGGGGCCCGCCTGTTCGATTGTTACCGTGTTTTTTGTGTGCTTTTCCTCTTGTTGCGCTGGCATAACTCTTCTCCGAATTTAGGTTGTTATTTTAGCTCGTGATATTAAACGAATATGGCTTTAGGAAACCTGTTTCCCTCAGCCATATTTTTTCATATTTCATTCCGGTTGCTCGGAACTTCAGCGCGCCGACGACCAACGCCAAACTACTCATTTAGCCGGTAACTCGCCGGTGCTATATCGTTCTCCCGTCGCTCGTGCCCCGAAAATAAGGCCGAGTCACGGGGCACAGCTTATGCAAAGCGGGTGATGAGGTTCGAACTCACGACATCCACGTTGGCAACGTGGCGCTCTACCACTGAGCTACACCCGCATTTTCGTCGTTCGTGACGCGTATATCGTATATCGGCAGTTGTTGGGGTTATATTATAAATACGGCCACGACCGCCCTGCAAGTGGTTTTTTGTGAAAAATCCGCCATTTACCGCAGGAGAACGCGGAGAACGCAGAGAATTTTAACCACAAGGGGTATTTAGTGTTCAGCGTTCCTCCGTCGCCCTGCGGGCTATGGAGGACAGGGCAGCGGACAGTGGACAGTTAGTCCTGCGTCGTGCGTACTGCGTACTGCGTTAAAATCCTAAATCCTAAATTTCTCCCTATGGGGTGGCCAAGCCATAAATCCTAAACAAATCCGCCCCGCTGCATTTGACTTCGTGGTTCCAAAAATGGCAATATTTTTCCCTTGCGGTTCGGCTTAACACGCGATATAATATCACCTGAATTATGGTCGGGGGGCAAAGGGATTTATTATGAGGAAGGCCGTTTTAGCGTTTCTAATCCTCGCCGTGGTCACTTCCTGTCTTGCCTGCCCTCGCACGTCTTTGGCGGGGGCCAAATACTCCGGCGGTTCAGGCACTACCGAGGACCCGTACCAAATCGCCAATGTTGCCGACCTTTTGGCATTGGCTGCAGATACCAACGACTACAACAAGTGTTTCATTCTTATCGCCGATATCGACCTCGACCCGAATCTGCCAGGCGGGCAAATTTTTACCACTGCCGTCATCGCGCTGGATATCGAACAAAACTGGTATTTCGACGCGGTTGCTTTTACGGGCGTTTTTGATGGCGCGGGACATAAAATCAGCGACCTAACCATCAATAACGATGGGACTGGAAACGAGTGTTTGGGTCTGTTCGGGGGAATCGCTGGCGGCGGCGAGATAAAAAACCTCCGTCTCGCAAATGTATCCATTACCAGCGGGGAGTATTCCAGTTTTATCGGTGGGCTGGCGGGATGGAACAGCGGCGGCAAAATCAGCAATTGTTATTCGACAGGCGCCGTCACAGGCGGACAAAATGCATGGGATATCGGCGGGCTGGTGGGATATACCGAGGACGGTAGCATCATCAATTGCTATTCGACATGCAATGTCATCGGCGGCGATGAATCAGTCGGTTTAGGCGGGCTGGCGGGATGTAACTACAGCACTATCAGCAATTGCTATTCGACAGGCGCAATCCTCGGCGGAGATTCTTCTCACGCCCTCGGTGGGCTGATAGGGATCAACCACGGCAGCATCATTAGCTGCTATTTTCTTAACACCAGCGGGCCGAACAATGGATTCGGGACGCCGCTGACAGACGCACAAATGAAACAGCAAGCCAGTTTCGTCGGTTGGGACTTCATAAATGTGTGGTTCATAGTTGAAGGTGTCAGTTATCCGCAACTGAGACGATACTCCGGCGGATTAGGGACTGCCGACGACCCATACCGAATCGCAAAAGCCGTGGACCTGCTAACGCTGGCGGCCGACGCTAACGACTACAACAAGTGCTTTATCCTCACGGCAGACATTAACCTCGCCTCCTACAGTTTTACCACGGCTTTAATAGCGCCTCGGGGAGGACCTGCCTTTGCCGGCGTTTTCGACGGGGCATTGCATAAAATCAGCAATCTGACCATAAATACCAACGGGGCGAGAAGGAATTATTTAGGTCTGTTCGGATATGTCAGGGGCGAGGTAAGAAACCTCGGCATAGAAAATGTCTTCGTCACGGGCGGGAATAATTCATACTGCCTCGGAGGACTGGCCGGGGAAAACGACGGCACTATCCGCAAGTGCTATTCGACAGGCGCAATCGCGGGCAGACATGTGTCATACGATATCGGGGGACTGGCGGGTGATAACTACGGCGCCATCAGCAGTTGCTATTCGACATGCGCCGTTGCCGGCGGAGATGAAGCAAGTTGTATTGGCGGCCTGACGGGATATAACGGCGGCGGTATCAGCGACTGCTATGCAACAGGTGCCGTTGCCGGCGGAAATGGGGCGGGGTGCCTCGGCGGCTTAGCGGGATTTAATGACGGCAGCAATATCGCCAATTGTTATGCGACAGGAGCCGTCACAGGCGGAGATGGCTCAGAATATCTCGGCGGGCTGGTGGGTTATAACTATAACAACGGCAATGTCGGCGGTTGCTATTTTCTCGTCACCAGCGGGCCGGATAACGGATTCGGGACACCGCTGACGGATGAGCAAATGAAACAGCAGACGAGTTTCGTAGGCTGGGACTTCATAATGGTGTGGTCCATAGATGAAGGCGTTAGTTATCCGCAAGTGAGGCGGTCGGTCAAATACTCAGGCGGCTCAGGAATCCCCGGCAACCCGTACCGAATCGCCACCGCCGCAGACCTGCTGGCTCTGGCTGCGGACACGGGCGACTACGACAAATATTTCGTCCTCACAGCAGATATTGACCTCGACCCGAACCTGCCCGGCAATCAAATTTTTACCACCGCTGTTATCGCACCGGATACGGACAACACAAACCAGGATTTTGATGGAGTTTTCTTTACCGGTGTCTTCGATGGTGCGGGACACGAAATCACCAATCTGACCATAAATACCAATGGAGCTGGAAACGATTATTTGGGTCTGTTTGGCGGCGTAGCTGGCGGCTCGTTTAAAAACATCCGCCTCGAAAATTTTCAAATAACTACCGGGGCTTCGTACGGTATCGGCGGGCTGGTGGGTCTTATCTTGAACGGAGGAGGCGTCAGCAATTGCCATGTTGCCGGTATAATCACAAGCGAGGGCAGGCCTTTCGCTGTCGGAGGATTGGCGGGGGGATACTATAGTGACTATGGACTCGACATCAGCAATTGCTCGTCAAAGATAACTATCATAATCAGTGGGGATTACTCAGTAGAAGTCGGCGGGCTGGTCGGATTTCATGGCTTCGGCAGTGTCAGCGATTGCTGTTCTGAGGGTAACATCATCGGCGGAACTTATTCGGATCGGATTGGTGGATTGGTGGGATATGACTACGGCAGTATCAGCAATTGTTACTCAAAATGTGCTGTGACAGGCGGAGATTATTCAGGCGAACTTGGCGGGCTGGTGGGAGAATATAATGGCGAAGATGGCATCATCGACTGTTGTTCGGCGGGAAACGTCAGCGGCGGGAACAATTCAAGGGGTGTTGGCGGTCTGGTGGGTTGGGGTGGCCATATCAGCGGCTGTTCTTCGACAGGTAATGTCACAGTCGGATACAGTTCGGACCGTATCGGCGGCTTAGCAGGGGTTGGCAGTGATACCAGCAACTGCTGTTCGACTGGCACCGTCTCCAGTGGAGATAGTTCAACAAATGTCGGCGGGCTGGTGGGATACAATGGCGGCGGCGACACCAGCAATTGCCATTCGACAGGCGATGTCAATAGCGGGTATGACTCAGAATGGGTCGGCGGGCTGATGGGATATACCGACGGCAGGACCATTAGCAATTGCTATTCGACAGGCAATGTTATCTGCGGGGGTGATTCTTTCTATCTCGGTGGACTTGCAGGGTGGAGTGGCGGGACATATATCACCAATTGCTTCTCGACAGGTGATGTCAATGCTGGGGCCTGGTCATTGGGTATCGGTGGACTGGTGGGACAACGCAGTGGCACTATCGAAAACTGTTATTCGACAGGTGCCGTCACAGGCGGGGATTTTTCAGATTACCTCGGCGGGCTGGCAGGATATAGCTCCGGCAGGTTCAACTACTGCTATTCCACAGGTGCCGTCACAGGAGGGGATTTTTCAGATTACCTCGGTGGGCTGGCGGGATATAACGGCAATACTATCACCAACTGCTATGCGACAGGCGCCGTCACCGGAGGAGAGGACGCAACGTCCCTCGGCGGGCTGGTTGGCGTCAACAGGGGTGGCAGCATCAGTAATTGCTATTCGGTGGGCATCGTCATCGGGGGAATTAATTCGTATGGCCTCGGCGGGCTGGCGGGAGGGAGTGACAGCACCATAAGCGGTTGCTATTTTCTCATCACCAGCGGGCCGAATAACCATTGCGGGACGCCATTGACGGACGCACAGATGAAACAGCAGGCGAGTTTTGTCGGCTGGGATTTCAACGACGTATGGCAAATCTGTAAGGGCGCCGGTTATCCAAAACTACTCTGGGAAACGCCGCCGCCATGTGTCCCCTATTTATACTCCGGCGGGACAGGTGAGCCGAACGCCCCATACCAAATCGCTGGTACTTTCGACCTGCTGGCATTGGCCGCGAATCTCGACGATTACAACAAATGTTTCGTCCTCACAGTAGATATGAACCTTGCCCCTCTCGGCGCATTGACTACTGCCGTTATAGCATCTGGAGAAGAAACCTTTACCGGCGTATTCGATGGCGCAGGGCATAAAATAACCAATCTGACCATAAATACCAGCGGTGCACGAAAAGATTATTTAGGCCTGTTCGGATATGTTTCCGGCGGCGAGATAAAAAATCTTGGTCTCGAAAATGTATCTATCACTGACGGAAATGATTCAAACGGACTAGGCGGGCTGGTGGGATATAACAACGGCGGAACTATTAGCAACTGCTATTCGACAGGCAATGTCACCGCCGGAGGCGGCTCATATAACTTCGGCGGGCTGGTGGGATATAACTACTACGGAGATATCAACGACTGTTATTCAACAGGTGCCGTCACCGGCCACAGTTCCCTCGGCGGGCTGGTCGGATATAACTACCATGGCAATATCAGCGATTGCTGTTCGACAGGCGCCGTCACCGGAGATGCCAATTCACACGACCTCGGCGGGCTGGTAGGAGATAACTACGGCAACATCACCAACTGCTATTCGACGGGCGTCGTCACTGGCGGAAGTGGCTCATATAACCTCGGCGGGCTGGTGGGATCTATGGGATATAGGGGATATAGCGGTGGCATTATCAGCAATTGTTATTCAACGGGCGCCGTCACCGGCGGAGGAGCCCTCGGCGGGCTGGTGGGGTCGAACTACGGCAGCATCAGCGATTGCTATTCGACAGGTGCCATCACCGGAGATGCCAATTCACACGACCTCGGCGGGCTGGTGGGAGATAACGACAATACTATCAGCAATTGCTATTCGACAGGAGCCGTCACTGGCGGAGGTAATTCAGGTTCCCTTGGCGGGCTGGTGGGATATAACGATACTATCAGCACTATCAGCAATTGCTATTCGACAGGAGCCGTAAATGGCGGGGGGGCTCTCGGTGGGCTTATCGGACAAAACGGTAGCTGTAGCACAATCAGCAATTGCTATTCGACAGGTACCGTCACTGGCGGGGGATCTCGTGGCGGGCTGATAGGATGGAACGGCTGCCCCTTCGGCACTCACATCAGCAGTTGCTATTTTCTTATTACAAGCGGGCCGGATAATGGACTTGGGACACCGCTTACGGATGAGCAAATGAAACAGCAAAGCAGTTTCGTCGGCTGGAACTTCAACGATGTCTGGCAAATTTGCGAGACCACAAATTACCCAAAACTAATCTGGCAGATACCCCAAGCCGATTTCATTTGTCCTGATGGCGTCAACTTTGTGGATTATGGTCTTTTTGCCAACTGGTGGGGAGCCGAGAATTGCGCGGCCAATAAAGATTGTGATGGCGCCGACCTCACAGGCAACGGCGTTGTTGACATCGACGACCTTGTGGCCTTCAGCAATGACTGGCTTAGCGGTTTCTAAACACAATCTCCATCACCCAAACAAATCCGCCAAGCGGACAGCGGATAAACCCTGCGCTGCGCGAGAAATTAGACAGGCGAGCAGGAGAGCAGTGGACAGCGGGCAGCGTTCAGGGATTGCCGATTTAAACCACGAAGGCACAAAGGCACTTCTGAGTGCCGATTTCAGAATCAGCGGACAGTTCCATTTCGGATTTCGGATTTGAAAATGGGTTCCCTGTTCAAACCCAAGTGAGCAGTACCCCCCCGATAGCTGAACCGAAGGAGCAGCCGTCGAGGGCAGGCGGGGATGACGCTATGCGTCAATTGCGGATTTTCGGTTTTTATATGCCTGGGGCGAGTTAATTAGTCATCGAGGGAGTATTTGCAGGCCGGGTCAAACGAGTAAGTGGGGCCGACCTTGCCCCAACAATACACCTGCATTTTGTAGAGGTCGATTTTGCCTTCACAGGTCGTTGGGGTATAGTTATATGAAACATCCTTTCCGGCCTGTATGGTTTCGTCGGCCTTCCACATCAAACGGGCAGCGTGGCCGTCAGCGAAGGAGGCATCTGTTCCATTGCCGTGCCGGACCATCGGGGGGTCAAACCAGCTCGGGCAGTTGTAATTAACTGCAAAACTGTCGGGGCTGAGAGAGCCCTCGTCGAGAAAGACGGTTCGCTGTGTGGCATTTTTAATCTGGCCGAGGGTTTTATTGCACAGGCCCCGTGGGACTGGGGGCATACCGGCGGTTGAGCAGCCACTGAACATATATTTGCCGTTCATTGAATCGACGATAGTATATGTGACTAACTCGCTTCTCTCGCCGGTCGGACAGCGGTAAACCTTTTCCTGGTTTAAATATTTCCACAATGCGCCGGTTTGAATAGCACATCTCTGCTGACATTCCGGGGCAGTTTGGTATCCGCCGCCGGGAGTTGATTCTCCCCAGCCGGCTCCGACCCAGGGTATCTCATTGTTGTGGAACATTAAGAATTCCCCGCCTGAATTATTTGTCGTTGGCGGCACGGCCTTACCATGAACTATAGTAGGGTCACAACCGAATTGCGGAGGAGGAGTGTCATCTACCTGGCTTGTGGGAGAACCTATGGGCCCACCGTTTACAAGGTATTCTTTGTTGGATTGGGCGTATGTTGTCCAGGCGATGGTTAACTGCCTCAGGTTGCTCAGGCAGGCGGCACGTTTGCCCTGCTCGCGGGCCTTGCCCAAAGCCGGCAGCAACAAGGCCATAAGTATCGCAATGACGGCGATGACCACCAGCAACTCGATAAGCGTGAATGCCTTGTGCCTTGTCATAACAAGCTCCTGAATAAGGGTGGAGGTCGATTAAAAACCCTCCTGCAAGTTAGGGCATGTTGGAGAATATGCTACCATAAGTTATCGTTAGTCGTCAATCATTATTAGGGCAATCAGACGGTGTGTTTTGCGATTGCGACGGTGAGGCGGTCGAGTTTCTGGTGGTCCTTTTCAACAGTTACGACGTCAAACCGCCCCGTATTATCGAGCAGCTTGCGAACGGCGGGGCCTTGCTCATTGCCAATCTCGAGCATAAGTGCGGCGGAGGGCTTGAGGAACGTTTCGGCGGCTGTGATGATTTTTTTGATTATGTCCAGTCCGTCGTGTCCGGCGGCAAGCGCGACCCTCGGCTCGAAATCCCTGACGTTTTTGGGTAATTTTTCGAACTCGGGTTCGCTGACGTATGGTGGGTTGCACACAATCAGGTCGAACTTCGCGGGGCCGAGGCCTGGGACGATTGGCTCGAATAAGTCTCCTCTTAAAAGCTGTATTCGATTCGTCAATCCGTGTCTGGTGATATTTCGTTCAGCGATTTCGAGGGTGGCGTCGCTGATATCCGTCGCGACTATTTTGCAATTGGCGAGATTTTTCGCTATGGCGACCGCGACGCAGGCGCAGCCCGTGCAAAGGTCGCAGACATACTGATTACCATCACGGGTTCGCAAAAACTCGATGGCGCGCTCGACGAGCAATTCCGTTTCCGGGCGAGGTATCAGGCAATCTTTGGTTATCTCGAACTCGATGGAGTAAAACTCGCGTTTGCCGGTCAGGTATGCGATTGGCTCGTGCTCGCCGGCTCGTTTCACCAGACCACGCAATTCAGAGAGCTTATCCTGTTCGACGACCTTGTTGAACTGCGTATAAAGCTCGATTCGTTTTAATCCGAGGACGTGCGACAGCAGAAGTTCTGCGCTTAGCCGGGGCGAATCTATTTCCTTGGTTTTCAGGTATTCAGTGACCCAGTTGAGCAGTTTTTGTATTGTCCAGGTTTCCATCGGCTGACGACTAAATATAAATCTTGTCCATCATACGCGGGAAGGCGATGCACTGTCGGATGTGTGGTTCTCCGGTGAGCCAGGCGATAGTTCGTTCGACGCCTAAGCCGAAGCCGCCGTGGGGGACGGAGCCGTAACGTCGCAGGTCGAGATACCAGTCATAATTTTCTTTTTTCAGCCCCTGCTCTTCGATTCGCTTCACGAGAATATCGAGGTTGTCTTCCCTAACTGAGCCGCCGATGATTTCGCCGAGACCTTTTGGGGCGAGCAGGTCGAAATTCAGCACGACCTTGTCGTTGGCGGGGTCGGTCTTCATATAAAACGCCTTGGCCTGTTTTGGATAGCGGGTGACAAAGACGGGCTTGTTGTGCATCTGGGAGATTATTGTTTCATCGGAGCCGCCGAGGTCTTTGCCCCAGCGGAATTCGGCGGCGAGTTTGGCGTGTTTTGGATTGTTCTCGATTTTTATGTTAGTTTCTTCGAGGTCGCTGCGCAGGTCAATCAATTCAGCCGCATTTTTGTCACGTTTCCACTGCTTGATTTGTCCCGCCTGCTCGGCTTCCAGTTCGGCAATCCGTTTTTCGATTGTTGCTTTTTGCTGTTTCAGTTGCGTGAGCTGTTCAGCCATAAATTTGGAGGTTTTTTCGCCCGTCAGAATGTCAACCGCCTCGGTGTAGGTCAGGCGATAGAAGGGTGACTTGATATTTTCGAGGCCGGCGATATCGGCGCCGAGGGTTTCAAGCTGAGGTCTGTTATCCTGAAGCACTCTGGCCACGATATATGAGACGAAATTCTCGGCCAGTTCCAACAGCCCATTCAAATCGATGAACGCGACTTCCGGCTCGACCATCCAGAATTCGGTGAGGTGCCTGCGTGTTTTACTTTTTTCAGCGCGGAACGTTGGGCCGAAACAGTAAACCTTGCCGAAGCTGGCCGCGGCGCATTCGAGATGCAATTGTCCGGTCTGCGTGAGGTATAGTGGAGTGCCGAAATAATCGACCTCGAAAAGTGTCTGTTCTTCTTCGCCTGCCGCGGCCATCAGTATGGGCGTATCGACGAGAGTGAAGCCATTATCGTTGAAGAACCGCCTTATTGCATCGATGACGGTGTGGCGAATCTTGCCTATGCACCACTGCCTTTGTGAACGCAAATGCAGGTGTCTGTGCTTTAGAAGAAAATCGATGCCGTGCTCTTTAGGCGTAATCGGGTAGTCGGTAGTTGCGTGTATTACTTCGGCGTCTGTCACTGCCAATTCATATCCACCGACGCTTCGCGGCTCCGCCCGAATGGTGCCTGATATTGTCAGCGACGATTCCTGGCCTAAGTGTTCGAGCTTGTCGAATACGTCATCGGGCAGTTTGCCTTTTTCGACGACACACTGGCACAGGCCTGAGCCGTCGCGCAGGATGATGAATTGCACCTTACCGCTCGAGCGCGCCTGATAAATCCAGCCGGCCAATGTCACAACCTGGCCTGCAAAGTTTTTTAGTTCTGCTATGGAAGTTCGGTTATTGTTTCCCATTGCTGCTATCCTGTTTGTATTCGTAATTTTTCAATGGCCATATCAGGACGTAGAATATACACCGCAAAGTGCCCCTCGCAAAGCACATAGTTTAAGTTGTGATTGACAAGTTTCACAGGGCGTGGTATCTAATTCGGTCTATGAAAACGCGAATAGCTTTTATAATAGGTGTATTACTCCTGTCAGGCTGTTTGACTGCGCCGACTTACGGCGTTCAAACGATTTCTGCATCGGACCCGCGATTCTGTTATGAGGGTCGATTTGATTTTAATGATATCAATTCGCCGGTAGTTATCTGGCAGGCAAGCCGGATAAGTATCGATTTCGAAGGCGATACCGTTACATTGCTTTTTGACCGTCCAACGTGGCAAAACTTCTTTAACCTGCAGGTGGACGGTTCTACCACGATAGTCGAGGTTAATGAGGGTTCGCTTGCGAAGGGGGCGACGATAACAGGTCTTGGCGCGGGGCGTCATCATCTTGTGCTGTTCAAACGCAGCGAGGCCAACGCGGGCACGGTGCATTTTCGCGGGATTCAGATTGACGCAGGCGCAAAAGTTTGGGCTCCGGTGCAGGTCGCCTATAAACTTAAAATGGAATTTATCGGCGATTCAAAGACCGTCGGGGCGTGCAATGAGGACGGCAATGCCGACCAGTGGGATAACCGGCGAACGCATAACGGGATGCTTAGTTATGCCGCGATGACGGCGGAGGCGTTCAAAGCGGACCACCGCAATATATCCGTCAGCGGGATGGGGATTATTACCGGCTACGTCGATGTTAAGGCGGGCGAGATGTGGAACCGCATCTATCCGAAGGCATCATCGGCGATTGCGGATTTGCGTGCGTGGACGCCTGATGTTGTTTTTGTGAACTTAGGCGAAAACGATGAATCGTTTACCCGTGAGCATAAGCAGCCATTCCCCGTGGATTTTAATGATGGTTACATTTCGCTTGTGCGGGCAATACGCTCCGCTTATCCGAAGGCACATATTGTCCTGTTGCGGGGCGGAACAACCAGCGGGGTGCACAGTGAGCCGCTTAATCAGGCGTGGAAAGATGTTGTCACGCAGCTTGAGGGAAGCGACAAAAATCTAAACCATTTTGTTTTCAAATATCAGGCGAAACTTCACCCGCGGGTTGCTGAAGACCGCAAGTTGGCTGACGAATTAATTTCCTGGCTAAGGCAGCAGGATTTTATGAGGTCATACAAGTAGCCGACCTTGCCTGATTGCCATCGTTATTATTTGCGGGGCATAATTATTCCCGCGATGATGTATGTGACCGTCAAAGGCAATATGGCTGTCACGAGAGTAACAAAAACCAGCGCCAGCCGAATCAGCGTGGGGTCGATGTCATACACCTCACCTATTCCGCCGCAAACCCCGAAAATCTTCTTGTCCGTCTTTGAAAGGTAAAGTTTTTTCATTTTGCTATTCCTTAATTTGAATCTTAATGACAACTTTTCGGACTTCAGTCGGGCCGGCTAATTGGCAGCCGGGGAGGTGGGCGTCAGAGGGGAAAAGGATACAAAACAGGCCCGGCTCGAGTTTGACTTTTGTGATTTCTTTCGGCGCGTTAAAAAAGGCAATATCTTTTTGGGGATTGTATTCTTCGGCGATTGTCAGGCCTTTTAATGGTGCGTAGCCGAGGAGTTCGACGCCGGTTAACAGGAATTGGATATCGATATATTTGCAGTGGGCTTCGAGTTTGCCCTCACTCATTGGTTTGGTTGTGTAACGCTGGATGGTGTAGTAGATTTTATCGCCATCGACGGCGTATTTGCCGTCCTGTTTTTGCGACAGGGTTTTATCCGTGAGAATCTCAAACGCCTTTGCGAAGCCAGCGTTCAGGCCGGCGTATAAATGGGCGTTTTCAATTCGGTCGAGAATCATTTTCACATATCCAGTTTTTCACGCAGGTAGCTTTTTAACTGGTCTGTGGCGACGCGGATTTGCTCCATCGAGTCGCGCTGGCGGACGGTGACGGTCTGGTCCTGTGCGGTCTGGCCATCGACGGTAATACAGAATGGAGTGCCCGCCTCATCCTGCCTGCGGTAGCGTCTGCCAATTGCGCCTTTCTCGTCGTAGTAGCATTTAAAATACCCTTTGAGGTCGTCGTATATTCTGCGTGCGGTTTCGGGCATACCATCTTTATTGACTAACGGGAATATGCCCGCCTTTATCGGCGCTATAGCGGATGAGAACCGCAGGACGTTTCGCGTCTCGCCGCGGACCTCTTCCTCGTCATAAGCATCAACCAGAAAAGCCAGCGTGCTCCTGTCCATACCCGCGCTTGGCTCGATGACGTAAGGGATGTATCGGGCCTTCTTTTCTTCGTCGAAATAAGATAAGGGTCCTTTAAGATAGTCCTCGGCCTCTTCCTTGAGTTTTATTTTCGACAAGTCGCCTTTAGTTTCATACCAGGCATTGAGCGTTCTCATCCCGCGCTGGTGCTGGCGGAGGTCGTAATCGGTGCGGTTAGCGATGCCCTCCAATTCCTGCCAGTCGCCTGAGCCGAACGGGAATTTGTATTCGACGTCAACGCAGCCCTTGGCGTAGTGGGCGAGTTCGTCTTTATCGTGCTCGCGGAATCGCAGGTTTTCTTTTTTGATGCCGAGGTTCAAATACCAGTTGAAACGCTGCTCTTTCCAGTGCTCGAACCATTTTTCATCGGTGCCCGGCTCGCAGAAAAATTCCAGCTCCGCCTGCTCGAATTCGCGGGTCCTGAAAATGAACGCCTTGGTTGTGACCTCGTTGCGGAAGCTCTTGCCGATTTGGGCGATACCGAAGGGTATTTTGACCCTTGTCGTATCGAGGACATTTCTGAAGTTGGCAAAAATGCCCTGAGCGGTTTCAGGGCGCAGGAAAAGCGTCATTGAGTCCTCGACGTTTGCGCCCATATTGGTCTCGAACATCAGCTTAAAGGGCATTGGCTGAGTGAAATTGCCTACCGCGCCACAGGAAGGACAAACCTTTTTGCTTAAATCGTGAGTCCCCGCGGCTGCCGAGGCCAATGCGACGTGCTCGGTGTGTTCTTCCGCGGACTCATTTTGCTTATCCTTCAAATGGTCAACTCTTGTGCGGGTGTTGCACTTTTTGCACTCAGCCACGAGGTCAGCGAACTGGTCCGCGTGTCCCGAGGCCTTCCAGACAAGCGGGTGCATAAGGATACTGCAATCGATACCGACGACGTCGTCGCGCATCTGGACGACGTTTTTCCACCAGGCCTTTTTGACATTGTTTTTCAATTCGACGCCGAGCGGGCCGTAATCGTAGCAGCTCGCCAGCCCGCCGTAAATTTCGCTTGATTGAAATATGAAACCCCGCCTTTTGCACAGCGACACAATATCATCCAGTTTCGTCAGCTTTGCCATAGAATCCTCTCTAAACCAAATGCCTTGAAAAACTTACGAGTTCCCATTATAGAATGACCTCTCAAAAATGCAAACGCCTTCTGTTTGTTTGACAGCCACTAACAGGCCGACTAAACTGCCCTCGTTTATGAAAACTACGATTTGCATAATCGGTGCTGGGCCGGCGGGATTGATGTCGGCGATTTTAGCCGGCAAGGCCGGGGCGAAAGTGACTGTATTGGAGAAGAATACGGCCGCGGGGAAGAAACTGCTTTTGACAGGCGGCGGCAGGTGCAATCTGACGCACGCGGGTACGGTTGATGATTTTATTCGCGTGTATGGCAAATCGGGGCGATTCCTGCGGCATTGTTTGTATGAGTTTTCGCCTGATGCCACGCGTAAGTTTTTCGCCGAATCAGGCGTCGCGACAAAGGTCGACGAGGATGGCTGTGTATTTCCTGTAAGTGAATACGCCCGTGACGTTGGGGATGCGTTGCTGCGCGAATGCCGGAAATTGAACGTGCAGCTTATGTTTGGCAGGGGGGTCAGGAAAATCGAGAAGGGTGTTGGGCATTTTCAAATCCATTTCTCCAGCGACGTGTTGACCGCTGAAAAGATTATTATCGCCACGGGCGGCGCAAGTTACGCCGTTACCGGCTCGACGGGCGATGGTTACAAATTAGCGAAATCGTTAGGCCACAAAATCATCGAGCCAAAGCCCGCGCTTGTGCCGCTGGTCTCGACTAAAAAATGGTGCGCCGATTTGGCTGGAATCTCGCGCGATAGTGCCGTCCTATCCGCAATGATTGATAAAAGGAAAATCAGCGTCGCCGGCCCGATGATTTTTACACACGACGGCATAGGCGGCCCGGCTGTTCTTGATTTAAGTCGGTTGCTCGCTGATTATCTACCCGCGAAAAAGCCGGTCGAAATCTTCATTGACCTTGTTCCGACAATGAATGAGGCCGAACTCGAAGAATACCTGATGGGGCAGCTCTCGCAATATTCCAGGAAAATCATCGCGAACGTTCTTTTCGAGCTTGTCCCCAAAAAATTAGGCGGGCTTATTTGTGGCCAGGCGGGAATCACCGAAACAAACGCGAGCCAGTTGAAAAAAGAGCAGCGAAGAAAAGTGATTCAGTTGCTGAAAAAGTTGCCTGTTCCGATTACGGCGACAAGGCCTATTGATGAAGCAATCATTACCCGCGGCGGCATAGCCCGCGACGAAATCGACCCAAAGACAATGCAATCCAAAATCTGCCCCGGCCTATATTTTGCCGGCGAGGTTATTGACGCCGACGGCCCCTGCGGCGGATACAACCTTCAAATCTGCTGGTCAACGGGAGCATTAGCCGGCCGCGAGGTTGTTCACGGATGACATCGCGACAAGGTTGTTGGTTTGAGGGTTATTTGTCGTAGACCTTGTCGGGGTCGAAGACCTTTTTGGCGATGAAGTCGAGCTTGTCAGGAGTTCCCTTTTTCAAAGCGCGATAAAAGCAGGATTGATACCCCGTGTGGCACTGGCCTGAATCGACGGTGACTTTGAGGAGGATACAATCCTGGTCGCAGTCAATAAGGATTTGGTCAACCTTCTGCGTGTGGCCTGATTGCTCGCCCTTTGTCCATAATTTTTTGCGTGACCTGCTGTAATAGGTTGCGAGGCCCGTTGTAATGGTTTTGTCGAGGGCTTCACGGTTCATATAGGCGACCATCAGAACGGCGCCCGTTTTGGAATCCTGTGCGATGACGGGGATTAGGCCGTTGGCGTCGAATTTGGGTGTAAATTGTGTGCCTTGTTCGATTATTTTGTCGGCCGCCACGTTATAATCTCCTTCAATGTGCAATCTTGTCAGGAATGGTTTTAACCGTTATTATGCAGGCAGACAAGTTTTTTTAGGGTGAAATCGGGTAAATGGGCGAACAAAAAAAGACCGCGACGAAGAAGATATTTGTTTATCTGCGTATAGGTTTTGTATTAGTCGCGGTGCTGGCGGCGGTAATCTGGGTTTGCCAGAAAGAAGATGATATTCGGCGTTATGTGATACTCTGGCAGAGTTTTGTGAAGATGGGGCCGGTGTTTTTCGGGGGGATTCTTGCCGCTTTCATAGTAAGCCAGGTCATTCTTGCGTCGCGGTGGTGGCTTTTGCTGCGGACACAGGGGGTTCATATAAGTATCTGGGCGGCAGTCCGGCTGCACTTTTTAGGGCTTTTTTACAATAATTGCATACCCGGTTCGGTTGGCGGCGATTTGGTCCGGGCGTGGTATGTCACCAAACATACCGAGCGGAAGTTCGAGGCGGCGTTGAGCGTATTTGTTGACCGGTTTATCGCGCTGATAAGCTCCCTGATAATGGCGGGTTTTTGCTGGTTTGTGCTGCTGCGAGATGTAAAACTGCCTGCCGGGGGGCAGGGATTTAGTATGGTTATGGTGTGGGCGGTGGTGATAATCGCGGTTGCGGCGTGTCTGGTCGCAATGCTGCCTGCGGGGAGAAGATTATACGGCAAGGCATATCAGCTCGGTTTGACGATGGCTAAGAAATTCTGGGCGGCGGTGGTGATATACGGCCGCAATCCTTTGACTATATTGGCCGCTTTTGGCCTTACGCTGTTGTTGCAAGGGATAGTGATAACGGGCTTTTGGCTGATTGGCAGGCGAATTGGAATAGAAGTTAGCGTGAAGTATTATTTTGTATTTTTCCCGCTGACGTGGGGGTTTGGGGCGATACCAGTGAGCATCGGCGGGGCAGGGGTGGTCGAGGGAGGACTTGCCGTGTTGTTTGTTAAGGTTGCCGGTGCAGCAAAGGTGCAGGCGCTGGCGATAGCGTTGATACAGCGGGCGGTGTGGATAGTCGCGGCGTTGCCGGGAGCGTGGATACACTGGACGGGCAGGCATCTGCCGAAGGAGATTGCCATTGACTACGGGGGCGTGGGAAAATAAAGTAAAGGGGCGGTCGGCGGGGCTGGATTGTCGCGTTATATGAACAAAGGATTGTGAGTTGATATGGCAAAAGCGGGGTGGTTCAAGAGATATTTTCTTCGCGGGTTGGCGGTTTTATTGCCCACGGTTTTGACGATATGGATATTTTTGTGGGGCTACCATTTCATTAACGACACCATCAGCGTCTATATCAAGCGGGGGATAGTGTTTTTGGTAAAGCTGGCGGGGGGTTCGGATACAGTGCTTAAGTGGTTCTGGGTAGATAGCGCACTGTCGATGGCGGGTTTTATTATTGCGGTGGGAATAGTATGTGTGGTTGGGGCTGTTCTGGCGAGCGTGGTGGGCAAGGCGCTTTGGCGGCAGGTTGAGAAATTCATAATGAACACGCCATTATTGAAACAGGTATATCCTTACATCAAGCAGGTGACGGACTTTTTCCTTACCGAGGAAAATAAAAAGAAGGTGTTTTCTCGCGTGGTGGCGATTGAATACCCGCGAAAAGGCGTATGGTCAGTAGGGCTGGTGACGGGGGCGGGTTTGACGAAGATAGTCAACAGGGAAGCGAAAGAGTTTTTGACGGTATTCGTTGCGACTACGCCGTCGCCACTGACGGGCTTTGTCGTGATTGTGCCAAAAGACGAGGTCATGGACCTCGATATGCCGATAGAAGACGCGTTTAGGTTTTTAGTAAGCGCGGGGTTGATAGTGCCGGGGAACGGGAAATTACCAGTGAAACCGCGAGACGAGGATTGACACGATTTTGGTTCAGCCGCAGCGGGGCGGATTATACGTGAAATTCAGGCCGGTTGCTGTATAATGACGAACCGGCAGACAGCCGGTGTGTGTGTTTTGAATTATATTTTGGAAAAGTAAATAAGGAGAACTGTTTTGTTGTTCACGATAAGCGGCAAGCACGTTGAGATACCGGAAGCGGTCAAAAATTATGCCGAAGAGAAAACTTCAAAACTGCCGAGGTTTTACAACGTCATCAATCAGATAGAGGTGATTATCGAAGGCAAAGAAGGCAGCGATATGGCGGTGGAGATAATTGTCAGGGCCGAGCACAAGAAGGTGTTTGTAGTGAAGGAAAAAGGCGGCGACGTGTATGCCTGCATTGACTTGGCGTCGCATAAACTGGAGCAGCAGCTCAAAAAGACCAAGACGAAGGAGCGAGACAAGAAACACAGGGCGCGTTAGTTGTTGCTGGTTGGCACAGGAAGGACAGTATGAAGTTTGCGGATTTTGTTTGCTTTGAGGCGATAATTGCGGAGTTGGAAGCAAAGGACCGGGACGGAGCGATAGAGGAGCTTGTTGGTGCACTGGACAAGGCGGGGCGGTTAGGCAGGGGCAATAGAGAAAAGATTGCTCGTGCGGTAATCAAGAGGGAGAACGAGGCGAGCACCGGGATGGGCAAGGGGATAGCCGTTCCGCACGTCAAGTACAAGGCGGCGAAAAACGTCGTGGCGGCGGTCGGGCAGAGCAGCAAAGGAGTGGACTTTGCCGCTCTGGACAAGCAGCCGGTGTATTCGGTGATACTTTTGGTCAGCCCGGCGGACGACCCGGACAAGCACCTTCAGGCGATGGAGAAGATATTCAGACACCTTCAGCAGGAGAAGTTCCGCAAATTCCTGAGACAATCGCAGACGGCGGCGCAGATAGAGGATTTGCTGAAAGAGGCGGACGTTAATCCGTCCTTGTGAGTTCTGGCGGCAGAGAGGCAGCGAAGGCGGTTAAATGCAGACAGACGGGATGGTGCAGAAGGGATTTTCTGAGATTGAAGTTGAGGTAAAGAATGCAGCCGGACTTCATATGCGTCCGGCGATGCAGTTTGTGGATATTGCCAGCAAGTATCAGGCCTCGGTAAGCGTCAGCAACGGGCAGACGAGCGCAGACGGCAAGAGTATTATGCAGATGAGCATTCTTGCGGCGACCTGCGGGACACGGCTGAAGATAAGGGCGGAGGGCGCAGACGCCGGCGAGGCGCTCGAGGCGCTGCGGGAGCTTGTGGAGGTCAAGAAGTTCGGCGAGCCCACGCCGGAAGAGAAGAGTCGGCAGGTGCAGTGATTCTGGTTGGTCGATGGAGATAAAAAAAGGCATAGCGGTTTCACCGGGGATTTCAATAGCTAAATGTATAGTTATTGACGCGGAGGACTACCGGATTCCACGGCGTTTGATAGAGCCGTCGCAGCGTATGGCGGAGACGCAGCGGGTGCGCAACGCCTGCAAGGACGCCATAGAAGAGTTGACGAAGCTCCAGGAAAAGCAGGACGGGCTTGAGCAGCGGAAGATACGGGATATTTTTGCGGTCCATTTGAGTTTTTTACGCGACAGGAGTCTTCGCAAGCGGATAACCGATTTGATTCACGACGAGTCGGTGACGGCTGAGTTTGCAGTTTCAAAAACTTTGCGTGACATTGCTTCGGATTTTGCGAAGGTAAAGGACTCCTACATCAGCGAGCGGGCGGCGGACATATACGACATTGAGCATCGGTTGTTGAGACACCTGCTTGGGGGCAAGAGACAGGATATTCAGCAGTTGAGCGAGGAAGCGGTGATTGTTGCGCGTGAGCTAAGCCCGACGCAGACGGCCGGGTTCAACAGGGAGTTCATCAAAGGGATAGCAACGGGCTCGGGAGGCAGGACGAGTCATACGGCGATTGTAGCGAGGTCTCTGGGGATACCGGCGGTCGTGGCGCTGGAAGATATTACGGAAAGCGTCACGGCGGGCGAGACGGTGATTATCGACGGCAACCGGGGCATTGTCATTATAAGCCCGGATGATACGACGATTCAGCAGTATCTGGAGTATGCGGTAGAGTACACGGAGCTTGAGCATCGGCTGGATGCGATAAGAACGAAGCCGGCCGAGACGCGGGACGGCGTGCGGGTGACGCTGTTCGGCAATATCGAGTTTCCGGATGAAGCGGCGCTTATTTTACAGAGAGGCGGGGAGGGAATAGGGCTTTACAGGACGGAGTTTTTGTATCTTAACCGGGACACCGACCCTACGGAGCAGGAGCATTATGATGCGTATGCGCAGACGGTCGCGGTTTTCAAGACAAAACCCGTAATCATAAGAACGGTTGACCTCGGTGCGGACAAATACACGCAGAGCAGGCGATACGTCCGCGAGCCGAATCCGTTTTTGGGGCTGCGCTCGATAAGGTTCTGTTTGCAGAACCTTACGATGTTCAAGACGCAGTTGCGTGCGATTTTGCGTGCGTCGGTTCTTGGGCAGGTGAAGATAATGTTCCCGCTGATTACGAATCTGCAGGAGCTGATGCAGGCGAAGATGATTCTGGGCGACGTGATGGAAGATTTGTACGAGGAGGGGATAAAGTACAACCGGGACATCGAGGTGGGTATTATGATTGAGACGCCGGCGGCGGCGCTGACGGCCTCGATGCTGGCACGGGACGTGAAATTTTTCAGCATAGGGACAAACGACCTGACGCAGTACACCCTGGCGGTTGACCGGGGTAACGAGCTTGTTTCGACGTTGTATTCATCGGTGGACCCGGCGGTGCTTCGGCTTATCAGGACGGTGATTCAGGACGCGCACAAGGCGCAGGTGGACGTCGCCGTCTGCGGGGAAATGGCGTCTGAGCCGGAATCGGTGATGCTGCTGCTGGGGCTTGGGGTGCGCAAGCTGTCGGTGGCGTCTCCGATGATACCGGAGGTAAAGCAGATTATTCGGTCGGTGACGATGGAGGAATGCAACAGGGTTGCGCGAAAGGTGCTGGGTATGAATTCGGAAAGGCAGATTTCGAGTTTTTTGCGTGATGCGGCAAGAAAGATACTGCCCGAGGCGTTCTGACACAGGCGTGTATTAAGTGTGATTGAGTGAACGGGCCGGGCGGCGACGAATAGGGAGCCAGATGTTAGCAGTGATTCGATTCAGGATAGGAGGGAATTTGCGGTATTTGTCGCACGCGGAGACGATGCGCGTGTTTCAGCGTGCCTGCGTGCGTGCGGGTATGAAAGTGGCGTATAGTCAGGGGTTCAATCCGCACCTGCGGATGTCGCTGGTGCTGCCGAGAAGCGTAGGTGTCGAATCGGATGACGAGATATTGTGTCTGTGGCTGGAGCAGGGCCAGGAGCAGGTTGACGGGGAGTTGCTTAAGAGCGAATTGCCCCAGGGGATTGAGATTGTTTCGGCACAGATTAGCCGGGCAAATAGCGTTCCTGAGCCGGTTTTGGCAAGATACGTGATAAAAGTGAAGTGCGTGGATGAGAGTATTAAAGGTCGGTCTGAAAAGCTGTTGGCCAGCGACAAGATTGTGTTGGAGCGACGAAGCGGCGAGGGCTCGAAGGTGAAGATGGTTGACGTAAGACCGTTTTTGGAATCAATCGGCGCAGAGAGCAGGGAAGTTGTTGTTGACTGCAAAATTAGTCCCGCGGGCACGATACGCGTGGATGAGATTCTGGATTTGCTGAAGTTGACGGTCGGGGATTTAGCCGGGTCTGTGAGACGAACGAGCGTGCAATGGCAGAGCTCGCCGGCCGGCGGTTTTTGATATTATTATTACACTGTGTTTGTGAGACGAGACTAATGGCAAGAGAAATGCTTATAAATGTTGCGGAAAGCGAAGAGTGTCGGGTTGCGGTGATGGAGGATGGTACCCTTGAGGAGTTATACGTTGAGCGTGCCAGCTCAACAAGATACGTTGGAAACATATACAAGGGCAGGGTGGTGAACGTTGAGCCGGCTATACAGGCGGCGTTTGTGGATTTCGGAGTGGGCAAGAATGGTTTTCTTCACATAAGCGATCTTCACCCACGCTATTTTGCGGGCAAGAACGCGATAGAGACAGAGGAGATAGGCAAGCGCAGGTCGCTGAGGGAGCGCAGGCCGATTCAGAGCTGTTTGCACAAGGGCGACGAGGTGGTGGTTCAGGTGACCAAGGAGGGCATCAATACGAAAGGGCCTACGCTGAGCACGTATCTCGCTTTACCGGGGAAATTCCTGGTGATGATGCCGTGGATGGAAAAATCCGGCGTATCGCATAAGATTGAGGATGAGCAGGAGCGTGTGAGATTGCGCAAGATATTCGAGCAAAGCGACCCGCCCAAGGACATCGGATTTATAATTCGGACAGCCGCACAGGGAAGCTCGAAACGAGACATTCAAAACGATATGAGATATCTGAGGCGGCTGTGGGGGGCTATTGACAAGAGAATAGCCAGCACGAAGTCGCCTGTGGAGTTGTATCAGGAGTCGGACCTTGTCATCAGGACTTTGCGGGACATTGTCAACAGCGATATAAGCAGGATTGTTTGCGACTCGGAGAGTATGGTGCGGCGGATTCGAGATTTCCTGTCGATTGCGTCGCCCCGACTGAGACAGCGTGTTGTGTTCTATGACGGCAAAGAACCGTTGTTTCACAAGAACAAGATTGAGCAGGAAATTGCGAAGGTGCATTCGCGGACGGTGCCGCTGAAGGCGGGCGGCTCGATTGTAATAGAGCAGACGGAGGCGCTGGTTGCGATAGACGTCAACAGCGGGAAATCCCGCGAGCACCACGATGCGGAGCTGACGGCGTTCAAGACCAATATGGAGGCGGCGGGGGAGATAGCCAGACAGCTTCGGTTGCGCGACCTGGGCGGGCTGATTATCTGTGATTTTATCGATATGCGCAGCGACAAACATCGCAGAGAAGTGGAAAAGGCGTTCAGGTTGGCGACCAAAACGGACCGTGCCAGGTCGAGGATTCTGCGGATAAGCAGCTTCGGCGTGGTAGAGATGACGCGCCAGAGGATGCGCCCCAGTTTGCAGTCCAGCACTTATCTGGCCTGTCCGAACTGCGGCGGCAGCGGTTACATCAAGAGCCATGAATCCAGCGCAATCGAGCTGATTCGGCTGCTGAATCTGGCTGCGTCGAAAGAGCAAATCAAGAGGGTGGAACTGTTTGTTTCGTCCGAGGTGGCGGATTATCTGCAGAACGCAAAGCGGGCGGCGATTGCGCAGATAGAGCAGACCAATAATAAGCACGTCACCATTCATTCGTCTCCGGATTACACGGGCGAAAAATACGAGATAATCTGCTACAACGAGCGGGGAGTCGTGGTGAAATTGTAGTTTGTTTCTGCCTGCCGCTGCGGTGAGCGATGATGTAGCTTGACGGGGGGCTGTATTTCGGCGATACTTGCTGTCAGTTTGGGCACGGACAGTGTTTTTGGAGTCGCGGCAGAATGAAGTTTGACCTTGAATACGCACGGCGGGTAATTGAAAGCGAGAGCGAGGCGATAAAGGGCCTTGTAAAGGTCGTGGGAGACAGTTTCGCCCGCGCGGCGGAGATGATTTACAACTGCACCGGCTCGTGCATCGTCAGCGGGATAGGCAAGGCGGGAATAATCGGGCAGAAAATCAGCGCGACGTTGGCTTCGACGGGGACGCCGAGTCATTTCCTGCACCCCGCCGAGGCGGTTCACGGCGATTTGGGCCGGCTGCGCAAGGAAGACATCGTGATTGTGCTCAGCTATGGCGGGGAGACGGACGAGGTCATCCGCCTGATAAATCTCGTCAAGCAGATAGAGATTCCGCTGATTGCGATTACGGGGGAAAAGGACTCGACACTCAGTAAGCACAGCGACGTGGTTTTGAGCATGGGCAAGCTCAACGAGGCGTGCCCCCTGGGCGTTGCGCCGAGCGTTTCGACGAGCTGTATGTTGGCGCTGGGCGATGCGCTTGCTCTTACGGTGATGAAGGCCAGGAACTTCAGCGTGGAGGATTATGTGAGGTTTCATCCGGGCGGCTCGCTCGGCGCGAAGCTTATGACGGTTGAACAGTCGATGATGTTCAGGCCCGGCGAGAAGCTGCCTCTTGTGGCCGCTACCGATACTATCAGGTCGGTTCTTAAAAACACCAGCGATGTGAAGCGGCACGGCGCGGTGATGGTGGTTGACGAGCGAGGCAAACTGACGGGAATAATCACGGATGGGGACATCCGAAGGTTGATGACAACGGAGGGGGACAAGGCGTTTGATGTGAAGGCCGGCGCGGTGATGACGAAGAACTGCAAGAAAGTGCGCGTCGATGCGCTGGCGGCTGAGGCGACGGCTATTTTTCACAAATACAGGATAGACGAGCTGCCCGTGGTGGATGCCGACGACAGGCCGGTCGGGTTAATTGACGTTCAGGACATAGTGACAATAAAGGTTGTCGGGTGAGACGGGCACAGCATAACAAGACGAAGTTCGATGCGATAAAGATGCTTGTGCTTGACGTTGACGGCGTGCTTACCGACGGGACGATTGTGGTTGACGCAGGGGGCAGGGAGAGCAAGTTTTTCAATGTTCTGGACGGGCACGGCATAAAGATGTGGAAGCGGGCGGGTCTGCTGGTGGCGTTTTTGAGCGGGCGGACGTCGGCGTCGACGAAGCAGCAGGCCAAAGAGCTTGCGGTCGATTTTTGTCTGGAGGGCCGCCGCGACAAGCTGGCGGGTTTGCAAAAGCTTATGCGGTTAAGCGGCGTATCTGCCGGTGAGATTGCATACGTGGGAGATGACCTGCCGGATTTGCCCGTGATTAGGTGTGTTGGTTTTGGGGCGGCGACTGCAGATGCGGTCGATGAGGTCAGAAAAGCGGCCCAGTACGTGACGGTCAGAAAGGGCGGCCGGGGCGCCGTGCGGGAAGTCATTGAGTATATACTCAAAAAGACGGGCAGGTGGGAGGGGCTTATGAAGCGGTATATGACTGGTCCGCCTTTGGCGAGACATCGCCCGTTGGCGGGTCCGTCGCAAAAAGGCGGAACACGAACAAAGCTCAAAAACAGGACTGCGGCAAGGTAAGTTATGTTTTTTCATTCGCGAAGATTGAACGTCTGGCTTGTTTCGTTTCTGACGGTGCTGGTTATATATTTCATCTATAATCGGCTAAGCAGAACGCCGTCGATAACCACGAGTGATTCGGGACAGTCGGCCGAATCGATTATGGACGTGTGCGATTCGAACGGCAAAGTGGGGATGGTGGGGGATGTGGGCGTGGGGATGGTGAAAAACGTTCGCTACACTACGCTGAATGCGCAAAAACAGATTGAGCAGGAGTTTGGGTTTGAAACACTTTTGCACCAGGACGGCAACAACTGGGAGATAGAAAAGCCCTATCTGATGGTTTACCGGCGGAATTTCAAGTGCGAGATAAGAGGCGACCGGGCGAGAGTGGAGGTGGAAACAGCGGGAGAGAGGGTTATTCCAAAGGAAGGGCTTCTCACCGGCAACGTGACAATTCGGATATGGCCTCAGCGCAAAGGCGGGGCTGACGAGTCGGTGATGTATCTCGACGATATTGTTTTTGTAGGGGATAAATCGCAGTTTTCCACGGCGGGAGCGGTGGAGTTTGTTTCAAATAACGTGCGATTAACAGGGACGGGAATGGAGCTTGTTTACAACGGTGAGGCGGGGCGGCTTGAGTTTTTGAAGATAACGAAGCTGCGGAGTTTGCATATAAAACGGTGGTTGCAGGACGGTGCCTTTGGCGGCGGGGCTGCCGTGGAGAATGAAACGGCAGCGGCGTCAACCGGACCCGTGGGGGAGAACAGGACGGCGGGCAAGCCGGGACAGAAATACAGGTGTGTGCTCGACGGCAATGTTGTGATTGAATCGCCGCGGGAACGGCTGATGGCGGACATTGTCGCGCTCAACGACATTTTTGTGCAGAGCGGAGCGGAAGACCAGGCCGGTGTGGAAACGGCGCCTGGCAATGAGGAGATAGCGGAGTCGAACAGCGTCGTTGGCAGCAGAGGGGGCGTGGCTTCTTCCGAAGGTGACACAGCCGGGGATGTCGAGGTTAGCTGTGATGGAAGTATTTTTGTTGCACCGATGGATTCTGCGGTCGGTCAGCAGTGGTTGAAAGGACGGCACGTAAGTGCGACTGTCGATGCGGGACAGACGACAGCATCGCCCATGAGTGGCAAGACCACGCTTCGCGGCGGGAGAATTGATTATAGCGTTGCGACGGGCGAGGCGGTTGCGATGGGACCTTCGCAAATTACGTTCTCCGCAGGACGCCTTACGGCGGATGTGAATGAGAAGCGCAAAACTGCCGGAACAGGGCCGGCGGCGGTTGTGATAACGGCACAAAAACAGGCGAAGTTTGAGCCCGCGTCAAACAAGGTCGTTTTCGATGGCGATTGCCGGTGCACGGTATCGCAGATACAAGACGATGCTACGAGACAGTATATCATCCTCGGCGACAAACTTGAGGTTGGCCTGAGACGGGCTGGAGGCGCTAAGGGGGCAACCACGACGGAATCGGGGTTAGACGTCGAGCGGCTGGTTGCGACGGGCGGGGTGGTGGATCTGGCCAGCACGAAAAAAGCGGGCCAGCGCCTTTTGGAGGGCGTCGAGATGAAGTGCGTCAGAATGGATTATAACACCGTTGACGGCAACTTTGTTGCGACGGGGCCCGGCCTGATAAAATTAGACAACTCGCAGACGGATGAGCCGCAGGAGAAGCTCAGCAGAATCAGTTTGCGGCGGAAATGTTACGCGTTTTTGCGGAATTTTGATTCGCTTGAGTTTTTCAACAGCAGTAATCGGCTGGTCGCGGACAGAAAAGGCGGCTCGCTGTCCGTGGATTATTTCCCGATTGTCGGGGGCGGCAAAGAAGACAAGATTGCGGTGACAGCGTCGCACGTCGAAACGGACATTTTGGAGACGGCGCAGGGGCACAGGGAATTGAAAGATTTTGTGGCGAAAGGTGCGGTCACTTACGAGGACAAGGACAATCAGTTCGCCGGCAGCGAGGTTATTTACGATACCAATGAAGGCATCATCAACGTTAGCGGCAATAAGTCGAGGCCCTGTCTTTTCAACGGCGCCATCGTCGATACCGTGCGATACGACCTGAAAACCGGCAGAGCACAGACGCGAATAAAAGGCCCGGGAGCGATGAGGTAATTTTCAATTTACGATTTGCGATTGTCGATTGCCGATTTAAGTTATTCAGGCGCAGAGGGAGCAGAGGTCTTCGAGGGTCAACTGGTTCAGGTTGGCAACGGTTCTATCGGAAGGTTTTAACTGGTCGGCGGAGTAGGAATTGGTGACAGCGATGGGGTGCATACCCGCGGCACGGGCTGCTTCGAGACCCCAGTGAGAATCCTCAATCACGATGCAATCCTGCGGGTTGATTGGTTGAGAAGTTTTTTTATTTAGAAGTTTAAGGGCCAGCAGAAATCCTTCAGGGTCGGGCTTGCCTTTTTTAACCTGTTCGGCGGAGACAATCACGTCGAAGAAATGACGCAGACCTGCGCCCTTCAGAATCATTTCAATTTCAGGAAGCAGTGCGCCGGAGCAAACGGCCATCGGGATTTTGTTGTCGGCTAACATTTTGAGAAACTCAGGGACGCCGGCAATGACGGTGGCCTGAGTCAGAGCCAATTCTTTGAATTCGGCGGCTTTTTCTTTGAGAAGTTTTTGCAGACGCTGTTCGGAAAGGCGAAGATTATTTTGCTTATCAAGCAGGCGAAGTAATTCTTCGTCGGTCAGGCCAAGGAATTTGTCGTAGTATTGCTGTATTGACATTTCGACGTGGAGAGGCCTGAAGATATTGTTAAAGGCCTGAAAGTGGAGCAATTCGGAATCGACGAGGACGCCATCGAAATCGAAAACAATTGCTCGCAGCATAAGCGTTGCCTCACTCTGTGGAGACGGGGCCGATGAGGGCCGGGAAATCGGTGAGTGTGGATTTGTCGCCTGAGCAGATCAGCTGGACAAGGGCGGTGATTTGCGGGGCGTTTTTGGTGATGAATCGCCGAGCCGCAATGGCTTTTCGTTTTTTCATTGATATTTTCTTCCCGTCCGAGTCCTCGACAAGGACCTCCATATCGACTTTCGAGCTTGCCTGGTCACAGAACAGGTAGCCGACAATCAGATTGATGGCGATATCGACCAGGTGCCTGCCGTAGAGGTCCATATATTCGGTCCCCTGTTGTTTGACGAAAGCGATTGCGGAGAACAGCTGGGTTGTGCCTTCGGTTAAGCTGGCGAGCAGGTCCTTTAGTTCGGGGTCATATTTTTTTTGGGCGAGTTCCGACTTCGCATTCGCTACGCCGGACAGGTCGGCGAGGTATTTTCCAGCGGTGCCGTTGCAAACGCCCCGGACTGCCGCGACGATTTGCAGTTGCGAGGTGCCTTCGTAGATTGTTGTGATTCTTGCGTCGCGTGCGTGGCGTTCGACGGCGTAATCGCGCATGTAACCTGAACCACCGAGGACCTGGATAGAGTCGTAGGCGACGCGGTTGCACATTTCGGAGCAGAAGTATTTGCTCATCGGGGTAAGCATCCCCGCGACTCTGTCGAATCGGCGGGACATTTCTTTTAGGTGTTTGGCCTGGTTTTTGTCATGAGGAGGATTTGTCTGGAGGCGTTTTTCACACCCGATGAGCATATCGACGACGCGGGAGGTTTCGTATAACAGCGCCCTGCCCGTTTCGAGGGCGATTTTCATATCGATGAGCATATCGCGGACGGCGGGGAGTTTTTCTATTGCGACGCCGAATTGTTTTCTGCTGGCGGCGTAATCACGGGCGACGCGATATGCGGCTTCGGCGATGCCGAGGGATTGGCCCGCGATACCGACGCGTGCGCCGTTCATAAGCGCCATAACGTAGGTGACGAGTCCCCGCTGGCGTTCGCCGATGAGCTGGCAGGGGGTATTGGCAAAGAAGATTTCGCAGGTTGGGCTGCCGTGGATGCCGAGTTTTTCCTCGAGTCGGCGGATGTGCACGGTGGGGCCTCTGTCGCAGACGAACAAACTCAGTCCAAGTCCGCCTGAGCGGTCCGGCTCACTGCGAGCCAGGACGAGAAGTACCTCGCCGCAGCCGTTGGTGATGAAACGTTTAACACCGTGCAAAAACCAGTTACCGTCTTTGTCCTGGAATGCGCGGAGTTTGACTGCCTGAAGGTCTGAGCCGGCGTCCGGCTCGGTGAGGACCATTGCGCCCGTGACTTTGCCCGCGGCGAAGTCGGGGAGGTATTTTTGTTTGATTTCCTCGTCGGCGAAGGCGTTGATGGTCTCAGCGATACCCTGCAGACCGAAAATGTTCATCAGCGAGGCGTCGGCACGCGAGACGATTTCGGTTGCCATTGAGTAGATAAGGTTCGGGAAGTTGAGTCCGCCGAATCGGTGAGGCAGGGTGAAGCCCATCACCTCGGCCTTGGCTAATTTGTCCAGGGATTCTGCGATGCCTTTGGCGTAGGTGACGGAGCCGTCCGGGTTGAGGGTGTTTCCTTCGCGGTCGATTTGCTCGGCGCGCGGGGCGATGAATTCGGCGCTGAGCGCCCCGAGCGAGTTAAGCACCATATCATAATTACGTATTGCCTCGGCGGAGTCGGCGGGAGCGTAATCAAACTGCGAGGCAAGTTTGAAATTTTCTTCGTAAAGCTCAGCAAGGACGCCGAGGTCGATGTGTTTGAACAGAAACTGTATGTCGTCGTTATCCGTGTAGAAATTTGGCATTATTATTTACCTATGGCGGTGGCTGGTTCCCTGATTTCTTTTTCCCTGAGGGCCTTAATCATTTTGGGGACGACCTCGTTGAGGTCGCCGACGATTTTATAATGGGCGACGTCGAATATCGGCGCCTGCGGGTCGTTGTTGATTGCGACGATTTTCTGACTCTGGTTCATACCCGTCTGGTGCTGGATGGCGCCGCTGATACCGACTGCGATGTAAAGAGACGGTCTGACGGTGGTTCCGGTTTGCCCCACCTGATGGTCGTGGTCTATGAAGCCGAGGTCAACGGCGGCCCTTGTCGCGGCGGGGGCGGCACCGAGGCAATTGGCCAGGTCCCAGATGAGCCGGAAATTTTCCTTGCTTCCTACCCCTGCGCCTCCGGCGACGATGAGGCGGGCGGCCTTGAGGTCAACCTTTTTGGGTCTTGTGTGCTCTTCGAGGATTTCCAGGACGATGTCCTCCTGAGACAGCCGGACCTTTTCGGTTATGATTTTGCCTTTTCTTGAGGAGTCGGGAACGGGCATCGGCATAACGCCTTCGCGGACGGTGGCCATCTGGGGCCAGCGGTCGTAGTTGATGATGGTCGCGATAATGTTGCCGCCGAATGCGGGGCGAATCTGGAAGAGCAGATTTTTGTGCAATTGCCCGTCGGTGGTTTTGTGGTCGCCGATTTGCAGGTCGGTGCAGTCGGCGGTCAGTCCCGCCTTTATTGCGCTTGCGATGCGCGGGGCGAGGTCCCGGCCTGCCACGGTTGCGCCGTATAGGACGATTTGCGGCTTGTGTTTGTGGATGAGGTCGTAGATTATTTTGGCGTAGCTGTTCGCCTGGTATTTTTCGAGGAGGGAATGCTCAGCCAGGTAAACCTTGTCGGCGCCGTAATGAATCAGTTTGGAGGCAATCGCCTTTACATTATCGCCGAGCAGGATGGTCCCTAACTGGACGTTGAGAACGTCCGCCAGTCGCCTTGCTCTGCTCATCAGCTCCAGCGGCGTATCTTCAAGTTTGCCGTTGTGCTGTTCAGCAAAGACCCAAACTTCACCTTGTCGATTTACGTCAATCATTTTTTCGTATCTCGTATTTCGTCGTTCGTATGTCGTATTTTGTATTACGTTACGCGATGATTTTATCTTCGATAAGTTCGTGAATCATATCAGTGAGGCCTTCGTCGGTAGGTTCGATGGTTTTGGTTTCCTTGGCGGCGAGGACCACGCTTTGGATGCGGTGGACTTTTGTGGGCGAGCCGTTTCTGCCGCACCAGTTCAAATCGGTCTGGAGGACGTCGAGGTTCCACTGTTTTATCAGGGCGTCTTTTTCTTTGAGTTCGTCGCACTTGTGCGATACGAGGGCATTCAGCTCGTCGGTAGTGGTATTAGGGTTTTCGGCCTTGATTTTCTGAGCGATTTCGGCAGGGGCGAGAGCGGTCTTGTATTTCATCATTTTTTTTGCGGCCGCGACCCTCGGCTCATTTGCCTCGGCGGTGACGGTAAGCAGGACCGGGAGAGTGGCTTTTACTTTTTGCCAGCCGTTGCCGATGTTTCGCTGGATGGTTATCGTACGGTCGTTTAATTCGACGAGTTTTTCCGTGTAAGTGATTTGCGGCAGCCCCAATTTTTCGGCCAATTGCGGGCCGACCTGGGCGGTGTCGCCGTCGATTGCCTGTCTGCCGCAGAGCACAATGTCATGCGGGAGCTGCCTGACCGCGCAGCTTAGTATGTAGCTTGTCGCCAGTGTGTCGCTTGCTGCGCAGCGGGCGTCGGTAATCAAAATCGCGTCGTCGGCGCCGCGATATAATGCGTCCCGCAGCACCGAGGCGGCGGCGGGCAGTCCCATTGTTATGACGGTGACTTTGCCGCCGAACCTGTCTTTTATGTCGAGGGCCATTTCGAGAGCGTTGAGGTCTTCGGGGTTGAAAATCGCGGGCAGGGCGGAACGATTGACGGTTCCGTCATCGTTCATCGCCTTGCCTGTAATCCTTTTAGTGTCAGGGACCTGTTTTATCAGGACCACACAGTTATACGCCACCGGTTTTCTCCTTCTTGATTCAGATAGGGGTCGGCATCAAGAAGGGGCAGTGTAGCAGGAATCGCGGCCAAGTCAATGGCGAAGGCGAGCGGTTTGGGCGGAACAAGCGGGGATGTTGACCGTAATAAAGGTTAAACCGATGGGGCAAAAAGGTCGATTTATTTTTGCGTGCCGGCGGATGGTGCAATTTTGTTTTGACAATGGTCCGATATAAAGAATAATGGCCGGTTTGTAACACAAAAGGACGCTTTGTGTAATCGATACGCAAATGGCGAACGATAGCAATACCAATTACGACACGATATTTGGCAGGATGGCCGTTGAGCAGGGGCTTTGCACGTCGGAGGAGCTGCGTCGCTGTATCGATGAGACGGAGGCACGCCGAAAGACGAACCCTGTTTTGCTCGGGGACGTGATGGTGGCCAAGGGCTACATTACGCCGACGCAGATTCAGCGGCTGAAGAACGTAATAAGGGAGGCCAAGGGCGCTGCGGCGACCCATCAGATACCCGGTTATCAGGTTCTGGGCAAGATAGGCGCGGGCGCGATGGCGGTTGTTTATAAAGCGAGGCAGCTTAGTTTGAACCGGATAGTGGCGATAAAGGTTTTGCCCAAGCGGTTCACTGAGAATAAAGAGTACGTGGATCGCTTTTACAAAGAGGGTCAGGCGGCGGGTAAGCTGAATCACCCCAATATCGTGCAGGCGGTTGATGTAGGCGAGGCGGGCGGCTACCACTACTTTGTAATGGAATACGTGGAGGGCAAGACGCTGTATGATGACCTGTCGGCAGGCAAGGTATTCGGCGAGCAGGAGGCGCTGGACATCATCATACAAGTGGCCGAGGCGCTGCGGCACGCTCATTCGATGGGGCTGATTCACCGCGACGTAAAACCCAAGAACATAATGATAAACAAGGATGGGATTGTAAAGCTGGCCGATATGGGTCTGGCGCGCGAGACGACGGACATAGAGGCGGCGAAAACCGAGCGGGGCAAGGCGTACGGCACGCCTTATTATATCTCGCCGGAGCAGATACGCGGGGAGATGGACATTGACGGCAGGGCCGACATCTACGGGCTGGGTGCGACGTTTTATCATTTAGTGACGGGGCGTGTGCCGTATATGGCCGATGACCCGGTTGAGGTGATGAGAAAGCATCTCAGGGACGAGCTGGTTCCGCCAGACCATATTAATACGTCGCTGTCGTCGGGGGTATCGGAGGTCATCGAGGTGATGATGGCCAAAAACAAGCAGGACCGGTACAGCAGCATTGAGGAGCTGCTGGTGGATTTGAAGGCGGTTCGGGCGGGTCAGGCGCCTCTGCGGGCACACAAGCGAATCGACGTATCCGCGCTGGGGCAATTGGAAGACGGCGAGGATGTCGAAGAACCGTCGGCAGGGGTCGATATAGAGCAGATAATCGCACGATACAAAACCACCATACTGATTTTGGGCGCGGCATCGATATTTCTGCTGCTGATTGTCATTTTGCTGCTGTTTCGGTGATGTGTGTGCGAGCTCGCCGGGTTTCCTGCCATTATTAACCAAATAATCAAGAGTTAACTTGCCAATGCCGACAACAGGCACTCGATTTTCATCGGATGAGCTGGCTGAAGTTTTGAGCCACTACGACATCGGTAAAATCCGCAAGGTTATGCGTCTTGTGGGGGGCAGCAAGCGTGCGCCGAAAATTGTGGTCACCACGACGCAGGGCAGATTTCTGCTGAAGAGGCGATTCCAGGGCAGAGATGACATTTACCGGGTGGCATTTGCCCACGCCGTTCAGATGCACCTGTCGAAGCGGTATTTTCCGATAGCGCCGCTTGTGACTACACGCGACGAGGTCGGCACGTCATTGCAGTTGCGGGGCAGCATTTACGAGCTGTTCAAATTTGTCGGCGGCTTACGATATAAAGGTTCCGCTGAGGAGACCATCGACACGGGCAGACAACTGGCGAAGTTTCATCAGTATCTGAGAAATTTCGAGTTCGAGTGGGAGCCGTTGAAGGCGAGCTTCCACGACTCGACGACTGTTCGGGGACATCTCAAGACCGTTGCGTCGAACAGTTCGCCCGGAGCCGCGCGGCGACTGCAGGAAGCGGGGGAAAATTTGATGGCCCTCTACAACTCATCGAGTGTTCGCGTCAACCAGATGGGTTTTGACTCGTGGCCGGAGCAGGTCGTCCACGGTGACTGGCATCCGGGCAATATGCTTTTCGACAAGGGCAAATTGGTGGCGGTGCTGGATTTCGATTCGGTCAAGATTGCGCCGCCGATTACCGACCTTGCCAACGCGATGCTGCAATTTTCCATAGTAGGTTATCATCCGAATCCAGCCGACTGGCCCGATTATCTGGACCAGGCAAAATTGGTTCAGGTTCTTGAGGGGTATCGCGAGGTAATTGACTTGGACAAGAACCATATCGATTCGCTTTTGGATTTGATGATTGAGACAATGATAGCGGAGGCGGTTTTGCCGATTGCTGCGACGGGATTTTTCGGCAACCTCAGGGGGCTGGATTTTCTGAAAATGATTCTTCGCAAGGCCAAATGGATTGACGACAACCGCGAGACGCTGACGGCGGCTATTGAATCGCAATAAACGAGTTCTTATTCGGCGGCCTGTTTCGGTTTGGCGTATTGGGCGACGACGTTTGCCTGGATGTTGGGCGGGACCATTTCGTAATGTGAAAGCGACATCGAGTAGCTGCCCCGGCCGCTGGTGACGGATTTTAGCTGGCTGTTATACTGGGTGACCTCGGAGAGAGGGACCTGTGCCTTGATGAGGAGCATATTTCCGGGGAGCATATCCTGGCCGAGGACTCTGCCGCGTTTTCCGGCGAGGTCGCCCGCGATGTCTCCGATATTTTCCGCCGGCACGCTAATTTCGATATTGACGATGGGTTCGAGCAGGACGGGTTTCGCCTTTTCAAGAGCGTCGAGAAATGCGCCTTTGCCTGCGGCACGGAAGGCGACTTCCTTTGAATCGACGGGGTGGTACTTGCCGTCATAGACGGAGACCTTAATATCCTGCATAGGGAAGCCGGCGACGAAGCCGTTTTCCATAATCTCGTTGACGCCCTTTAGGACGGCGGGTTCGTACTGGCCTGGGATGGAGCCGCCGAAAATGTCCCAGCTAAATTGCAGAGGCGGGTCTGAATTTCGTTCAGCCGGCTCGATGCGGAGATAGACCTCGCCGAATTGTCCTGCGCCGCCGGTCTGTTTTTTGTGGCGGTAGTGGCCTTCCGATTTTAAGGCGATTGTCTCCCGATAGGGTATTTTCGGTTCTTTTGTGTTGACTTTGAGTTTTGAGCGGTGCTCCATTTTTTCAAGCATAACGCGGAGGTGCAGGTCGCCGAGGCCGTTGAGGACAAGCTCCTTGGTTTGCGAGTCCCTGCTGATTTTGAGGCAGGGGTCTTCTTCGCAGAGTTTGTCGAGTGCGGCGCCGATTTTTTGCTCATCGCCTCTGGCGGCGGGTTCCAGCGCCAGCGCGAACATCGGTTCAGGGGCCGGCGGCATTTCGAATTTGCCCGCGACTTTGCCGTCGTGAATGAGGTCGCCGATTTTGAGGTCTTCGATTTTGCCTAATGTTATGATGTCACCTGCCAAGCCCGCTTCAATCTCGGTGGTGTCGCCGCCCTGCGATTTGAGGATATGACCCGGGCGAACGCCTTTTTTCTCGTCGTTGCGGAGCATATTGGTATCGGATTTGAGCGTGCCGCTGAAGATGCGGATGCTCGAAAATTTCATATTAGAGCGAGGGTCGAAGGCGATGCGGAACACCATACCCGCCAGCGGAGCGGCCTGGTCGGGCTTAAGCGTTGTCAGCTTGTCGCCGTCTTTGAGCTGGGCCGGCGGGGCCTGCAGCGGCGAAGGGGCGTATTTTGCCAGCACGTTGATAAGCTCATCGACGCCGATTCCTTTTCTGGAGTTTGTGAAGACGATGGGGACGACGGTTCCGGCGAGGAGTGCCTGAGAGAAGACGGCCGCTATTTTTTCGGGCGGGATTTGCTCGCCGGCAAGGTATTTTTCCATAAGTGCGTCGTCGGCCTCGATGACGCTTTCGATAAGCTCGGTGTGGGCCTGGGCGACGTCCATCACAGGAGAGCTGCCTGAGCTATTTTCGATACAATCGATGACGGACGCGCGGTCTGCCGCAGGGAGATTCGCACATCGGCACTGTGAGCCGAAACATTCCTGGATGTCTTTGATGAGCCGCGACCATTCGACGTTTTCGGAATCCATTTTGTTGATGACGAAGAGCTTGGCCTTGTGTGTTTTTGTCGCCAGCTCGAAGGCCTTGCGGGTGATGGTTTCGATGCCTGCTGTGGCGTTGATAACGATGACCGCGGTTTCAGCGGCGGGGATGGCCTTGATTGACGGGCCTATGAAGTCGGGATAGCCGGGGGTGTCAATGATGTTCAACAGCTTGCCGGCGGATTTGGCGTGGACGACGGATGACTTTATCGAATGGCCGTGCCCTTTCTCCTCATCGTAATAATCGCAGATACTGGTTTTGTCATCGACGCTGCCGAGGCGGTTGGTTGCGCCCGTTTTGTGCAGAATTGCCTCAGCAAGGGAGGTTTTACCTGCGCCGCCGTGGCCCAGGAGGACTATATTGCGTATGTCAGCGATACTTGCCACTTCCAAATCTCCATAAATACTTGTCCGCCTGAGGCGGATATGGTTTAACGGGCGGGTAAATAAGCCCTAAAACACATCAGTATAAACAAAAACGCCTCGGCAGGAAAGCCCCTGTTTGGAAAAATTATCGCGTCCTGTTGTCTGCGACAGTTGGTTTATGCGGGGGTGATACGGCATAGTTGAGTAAAAGTAGATGAGTAAAAAGTTTTTTGCGGGTTAAAAAACGGGCGGGAACGCAAATTTTTCTTGCGTGTGGATAATAAGTTTTGCGGCTGGTTTTATTGGACATTGAGAGCCATGCGAGAGGGGCTGTCCCATATATGGTGTGTTGGTCGAATGACTTTCTGTATGTCGGGGTTTGAGTTATGGGGCGTTGGAACGGGGTCGCGCAGGGGGCTAAAGAAAAATTACGGGCGATGTCGATACTGCGGAAGACAATAGAGGTTTTTATGGGTATGGAAGGATTGGACAATATGAGCAAGAGAGAATTAATCGACTACATCTGTGAGATAAACAGAACTGCCAAGACGGAATTTTTGGCTATGTTCTCTGAAGATGATTTGAAGGCATACCTCGAGCATCTGATGGAGCTGGACCTTGAAGAGATGTTGGTCTGCGCGTAGATAGTCGCGCTGTGCAGCAGGCGGGTTGTGAGGGGATAACAAGTTTCGGCGCAATTTTTTGAGGATGGAGGGATATATATCCGGGCTTCGACGAAGACAGTCGAGTTGCGAATCACTTCGCAATAAATCCCTCGGTTCCTTCAAAAGAAGCACCTGTCTGGGTACCGGCTGGGTGGACGGAGAGAATAATCGTGTTCGTCTTGACCATATAAAGAACATAGAACTCCGAGATACTCTGCGCCTGCTCGGTCAGCCAGAGCGTATCGGGGAATGGTTTTGCAACGGAGCCGTCCTCGGCCAGCGTTAAATTGCCGGTCAGGGAACAATAGTCGAACTCGAATATGGTATTATCGTCGACCTTGCCGCCTGCTAAAATACCGCAGGGCTGGTGAATTACGCCGGCAGAGTCCACAAGGGTGGGCAACTGTTCGCCGGGTATGGCTGAGCCGACCGCAGGTGTATTGCACTTCAGCGAAAGCACGGCATACCCATTGGCTGGCTTAATTATCTTGGTCAGCTTGATTTCTTTGATTTTTTCTTTGGTTTTTTTTGCGGGGTGGTTTGGTTCGGCGGCGGATTTAAGTTCGGCCCTGACACAGGTGATTTGGTCCTGCTCGAACTGGGCGGGCATAATGCTGCGTTCCGTTTGCAGGGTCGTCCAGCCGTTGCGGTCGGGCACGTTGTCGGGCAATGCGCCTTCGAGCAGTTTTGTTCCCGAGGCAAGCTCCAGGCCGTATATTTTGGCGGAGGTTGGGGGGACGACCTTGGCAAATAATGTGATGCAGGAGGCGCTTTGGATAAATGGTATTGGTTTTGGCGCCTGATCAGCGGAGACCAGCAGGGGGAGTTCGGTGATTATATTTGCCTTGAAACCGACCACCACCGGCTCAAACCCGGCAGGGACGTAAAAGGCAAAGTCAATCCATGCAGCTTTGTCCTTGATGTCCTGTGGCAGTAATTTTATCTGGTCGGTAAGTCCTTTTGGCTGGAGCCGGCCGCCGCTGCCGATGTAGCCGACCGGGTAAACGTCTATGGCGCTGCCCTGCAGACGCAGCTTGTCGCTTTTTTCTTTGCAAATGAGGCGCAACTGTCCTGGCGTGAACGTGCCGCCTGACTTTATCGCCACGGCTGTTAATCCGATGCGGACCATCACCAGATCGTAGCCGGATTTGGATGACAGGGGATTGCCTGAACTGTCTTTGAGACCCTCGGCCACGGGCCAGGCAGCGGCCTTGGCGGGCAGCGTTATGCTGCCCGGCTCAGCGAAAGCGGACATTTGTTTGTCACTCAGGGAACGGTTGAGAAATAGCTGGTTGAGGAAATCGGCGTGGAGGACCGCAAAGCTCTGGCTGCCGCTGAGACTGCCTCGGCTGAGGAGGGCAAAGAAGCGTGTCAGAAAACCATCGGAGCTGGGTATTACCCCACTGGGCTTTTGCAGGTCCTGCAGGTTCGGTTTGGCGGAGTTGAATCGCTGGTACGGATAACGGCTGGACAATGGCGCCATCTCGGCGGCGATGAGCAGCAGGCCGGAGAGGACAAGTCCGAGCAGGAGGCCAAGGACGATTCGGCCTGCGCGTTCGGCCATCAAACCCAGGTCTATGGGCTGGCGTGTGAAAGTTATCGCAATGGTTTGCAGAACCGCAAAAGTAACGATGAACAATACCAGCAGGCACAGCGGTTGTGCCCAGCCGGGGAGTATCTCATTGTCCCTAAGTAAATCGGCGAGCGGCTCGTACCAGGCGAATGCGACGATGCTCGCACAGAGCCCGGCCATAAAGGTCGCGAATGATTTTAGAAAAGTGCCTTTGAGGTACTGGTACGCGGCACAACCGGCCATAATCAGTAGAACTATTATACTTGCCATTGCGTCCTCTTTTTTCGGTTAATCACTTAGCCGGGCGGCGCCGCCCGGCAGTATTTTACTGCTCCGTTTGTTCCGTTGTCTGTGTATGCTCTTTTGATTTGGAAAGGACCCTGACCATCTCATTGATGGAAGTGACGCCGGCGATGACCTGCATCAGCGCCTGTTCCTGGAGATAGAGCATCTTGGCCCGCCTCATCTCGGTGCCCACATCGGTAAGCGATTTTGCCTGCTTGACCGCGTTTCGCAGGTGTTCGTCAAAAAGGATTGTTTCAAATATGCACATTCGGCCGAAGTAACCGGTTTCCTGGCAGTTTTCACAAGGCGACGGTTTGCCGCGTTTGTCAAAGACAACTTTGCCGGTTTTGTAAAAGACCTTGGCTTTGTCTGTGGGTATGTTGAACTTGTGAAGCAACTCGCTGTTTGGCTCGTAGGCCTGTTTGCACTGGTCGCAGAGTTTGCGGATGATTCGCTGGTTGCTGAGTCCCAGGAGAGATTCTACCGCCTTGTTTTTGTCGCCGACCAGTTTTATCCATTTTGCAAGTGCCTTCAGGGCGGTTTCCTCTTCGATGACGACGTAGAGGAGCTTGCTGTCGGCGGCGGTACAGGCGATTTGTGCGGTTTCAGCGTCTTCGCAGTCGGCGACACCGACGATGTCCGGGTCCATTCGGACGATGGATTGGAGTTTCTTGGCATAGGTGGTGACGCCTGTATCGCTTAACGCGAAGACATTCTGGACTATGTTGGGAAGCTTGCCCGAGGATTGTTTTTCAACGGTTGTTATGCTGTTGAGGAAGGCGTCGTGATTTCTCAGAAGCGTGTAAAAAGTCGTGGTGACGCCGCTGTTTCCGGGACCGGAAACGATGAATACGCCTTTTTTGGCATTGTGGAGGGTCCCGAGCTGCCTAAGCTGTTCGCTGGTCAGTCCGAGGTCGGCCAGCTTGGTTATATTTTGTTGTGTGATTTGTTTTACACGAAGCTGTTCGCCGATGGTTGAGCCGGCGGTAGTGACCTCCCAGTCGATGCGGCGGCCTTCTTTGAAGATGGTGAATTTGCCTTTCTGCGGTTTTCGTTTTTCTTCGATATCGAGGTTGGATATATTCTTGATGAATCGCAGGAAGTAATCCATCTGGTCTTTTGGAATTGGAGGTTGTTTGAGCGCGGTCCCGTCAACATAGTAGGCGACGGTGTAATTTTGGGGCGTCGGTGTGCAGATGACGTCATAGGCCCTGCGGTATAGTGCGTCGTCGAACAAATCGTAGGCGGCTTTATATCCGAAAAAGTCAGCGGTCTTGGGCTCAGGCAGCGGGACTTCGTTGTTGTTTGCCGTGATGAACATAAACTTTTTGAGCGCAGCTTCTTTCTTGCTTCCCTGAGTGATCAGTTCCTTGATGTGGTCTGGGGTCAGAATTCGCTGGAATTCGGGCACGACGGAGTTGCGGTGCATAACGTAGCTGACCGAGGCGGCGCCGGCGGTGATGATGTAAAACGCAGTCCCGATAATGAAAACCGGGATGAGCAGCCAGACCAGCCCGCCAATCGCCCAGGCGCCGAAGACAACAGACGTCCAGAAGACATATTTTGTCCCCACCGCTTCGGCGTCTTTGTAAACCCAACTGATGAGGGGCAGGCAGCCGAAGAACAAAAACAGAAAAATAGCAAGTTTTATCGGCGATATGTAACCGCCATATCCAACAGCAGCTAAAATGTCATGCATAATATACTCCATTATAGCACCGGTCCTGCTCTCAGAGGATGCCTCCTTTTTCGGTTCGGATACCTTTGAGCGCCATTTTCAACTCCTCCGGGTTGGGTGCGTACTTGTAGGCCTCCTTCGGCTCAACGTTGCCATCCATTATCAGCGAGACGAGGTTATCAGTGATGTTCTGCATCCCTTCTTCGGTGCAAGCGCGAATCAGGTTGGGAATTTCATCCTCGCGTCGTTCGCTGATTAGCTTGCGTGCCTCGGGGTTGGCGAGCAGTATTTCGACTGCGGGCATCCTGCCGACGCCCTGTTTTATGCATGGCACAAGCACCTGGCTGACAATTGCCCGCAGGTTCAGGCTCAGTGTCTGCCTGGCAAGGTCGCGTTCGTTCTGGGGAAACAGGTCGATAAGCCGCTGGATGGCCTGTGCGGCGTTGGAGGCGTGAATGGTGCCGAATACGAGATGGCCTGTTTCGGAAGCCCGCATACCGGCGGCAACGGTGCCGGCGTCGCGCATCTCGCCGATGAAAACGACATCCGGGTCTTCCCGCATCAGGTATGTAAGCGCTTCATCATAGTTGGTCACGTCGATGCCGACCTCCCGCTGAGAGACGATGGCCTTTTTGTCCCTGATGAAGTACTCGATTGGGTCTTCGATGGTGACGATATGACAGGAACGAGCGGTGTTGATGTAATCAATCATCGACACGGCGGTTGTGGTTTTGCCGCAGCCGGTGGGGCCGACGACCAGCACAAGCCCCTGGCCGCTGTCGGCGATTTTCTTCAGCATCGCCGGCAGGAACAGTTGCTCGAGGGTGGGGATTTCGTTATTGACCCGCCTTGCCACCAAACTTATCAGCCCTCGCTGGCGGAAAAGATTTACGCGAAAACGTTCTTCTTCGGTGACGCCGTGGGAGAAATCGAGAGTGCCATGCTTGAGAAAGAATTGCTTCTGGTCGTTGGTTAGTATTTCGAAGACGAGTTGCTCTATTCGCTGCTCGGACAAAGGTTCGCCGGTGGTATTTTTAAGCTCATCCTGTATCCGCAACTTAGGCGGCTGGCCTACCTTCAGATGCAGGTCGCTGGCCTTTGTCTTAATGGCTGCGCGGAAGAATTTGTCTATTTCCGGCTCTCGGCTCTGCGATACATCGTGGCCAGCAGGTTGTTCGGAATCCACCATAACCGTCTCTAAGTTTAGAACACAACCGCTTTTTATCGTGTTTTTGTGTCCCGCGGTGGTTCTGATGACCCACCGATTACAAACAATTAAATATATGGCATTATCGGCCAGTTGTCAATGTCGCTTGCGGGCAATATTTGCCTTCGGTCCGGTGGCGACGGGGCCTGTTTTGCTTTACAGGCACAGGCAATGGCTGTATCATACATAATACTTTGATGCCGATGTAGCTCAATGGTAGAGCACGGCTTTCGTAAAGCCGGGGTTATGGGTTCAAGTCCCGTCATCGGCTTTTGTGTCCGGCGGGGGGGACGCACAAAGCGGTTTGCAGCGAGTATAAAATAGAAACAATAAATGGTCAGGAGTTGAATATGAGCAATGCGGATAAGGCAAAGGCGATTTACAAGGAAGGATTTTCGTGTGCGCCGGCGGTGCTGGCGACATATTGTGAGCGGTTTGGACTCGAACGTGATACGGCGTTGAAAATCGCGACCGGTTTCGGCGGAGGGATGCACCTGGGACAGACCTGCGGGGCTGTCACGGGCGCGATTATGGTCATCGGGCTCAAATACGGCAAGACCAAAGCCGACGACAACAAGTCGAAAGAGAAAACATTCGAACTCGTCAAGCGTTTAGCGGATAAATTCAGGGCACGCTACGGCTCAATCGAATGCAAGGCGCTTCTCGGCTGCGATATAACCACGCCGGAGGGACTGAAAGAGGCAAGAGACAAGAAATTGTTTACCACGATTTGTGCAGAATACGTCGGCACCGCAGCAGAGATTTTAGATGAGATTCTTTGATGCCTGATACGCTTAACAAAAAATTCGGGTCGCTAAGGCGAATTCTGAAAGAGTTAGGTAGTGCTGTTGTTGCGTATTCGGGCGGGGTGGATAGCACGTTTTTACTAAAAGCAGCTGTCGATACCCTTGGCGCTAAAAATGTTCTCGCGTGCATAAGCGCAGGGGTAGTTGAGCCGAAGCACGTCCTGAAAAGGGCGAAGAGAATCGCCAGAGATTTTGGAGTTCGACTCGAAACCATAGATACAGATGAGCTTAAAGACCCGCATTTCGTCGCCAATAAGGCGGACAGGTGCTTTCACTGCAAGAGCCATTTGTGTCAGGAGCTTTTGGATATAGCTAAAGAAAAAGGATTGAGGCACGTCGTATTTGGGACAAATCTGGATGACCTCGGAGATTATCGCCCCGGCAACCGCGCGATGAAGATATTTGGCGTTCGCTCGCCGTTGGCAGAGGCGGGATTGACAAAGAAAGATATACGAACACTTAGCAAAAAGTCAGGGCTTGAGACAGCCGACGTTCCCTCGTCGCCCTGCCTTGCATCCCGGCTCGCTTATGGACTTGAGATTAGCGAACAACGCCTAAAACAAATCGAGCAGGCGGAAGATTTTCTGCGAACGCTTGGACTTGTTGAATTTCGTGTCCGTCATCACGATACGATTGCCCGGATAGAAGTCCATTCAGAGGATTTTAAAAAGATTGCGAGTGAGCTGAATCGTGCGAAGATTATCAAAAAGCTCAAATCCCTCGGCTTCAAATACATCACAATTGACCTCCAAGGCTTCCGCAGCGGGTCGATAAACGAGATGTTGAGTGCCGGGCAAAAAAAGCGAGCGAGGAGAGGATAGTCGAAGGAATCAATTCGTCAACCCCGCGATTGCGGCGCCGATGAGGGTGGCGTTATCGACGCTGATAATCTCGTAATATAGCCCGCGTTTATTTTCGAGGTATTGTTTGAGGTAAAACTCGGTGCGGGGCTTGAGGGATTTCATTTGATAGAAAGTCGTGCCTTCGGCAACGATGCAGATTGGCTTTGTGGGGTCGGTTCCCTGACCTGATTTGATTGCCATAGCGGAGAGGTTAATGGCGGTCAGTTTGGCGGCACGCTCGGTCAGGTGGTCTGCTATATAATATAAGGTAAGGGCATCGCCGGGATTACCCTGTTTTGCGGTGTTGGCGAGCGGGTTGTTGCCGTATGGATAGAGCATAAATTCGTTCATATCCTTGGTTTCGAGTTCGGATAGCTGCCGAAGGGTATCCGCGACGGCGGTTGAGAACAAATGCTCATCGCAGGCCTTGTGAATGGTTTGCAGGCACAGTGGGCCGAGATACGCCCCGGAAATCATTTTCTCGAATTTGTGAATGCCGGGGTTAGTGGTGGATTTGTCGAAGGCGGCGTCGATTTTGCCGCGGGTGCAATTGCCGAAGTTGCCGGATTCGGTGTTGATAATCTGACTTTTCGATGGGTCGAGGTCTTTTGCCTTTTTAACATTGCTGTTTTTCTCGACGTAGCAGGTGTTTGTGCCGGTGCCTAAAATGAAGCCGACGTATGAGCCGAAGGTTTTGCTTTTGTAGCCGACGCCTGCGAGCAATGTTGCGACGGTATCGTTTAGCAGGACGATGTGTTTATTGCCACCGAGTCCAAGTGAGACGAGGGCACGGTTTAGGTTTTCGCCGATGAGCTGGCCAACGACATCTTTGGCTTTGATTTCTTTTGAGAAGCGGATTAGTCGGCCATCCTTGTTGGGATACATTTCGACCGCGTAGGAAAAACAGAAGCCGATATTTTTGGATGCGTCAGCGACGTCTTTGAGGTAGCCGGCGGCTATTTTGAAGAATTCGTCTTTGCTGATTTCGTGCTGGACGCCGGGCATTTTGAACAGCTTGAGGTTTTCAATTACGGGTTTTTTATTGTCGTCAAAATGGACGGTTGCGACCCTGAAGTTTGTGCCGCCCGCGTCGGCGACGATTACGCGTTTATTTGTCGGGACGTCTGCTCCGACCTCGATATAAGTGGGTATCATATCGAGTGAGCTTTTTTTGCTGGCCAAACCTTGCTCCATCTCTTTAAGAAAAGCGTTGGTGTTTTTATCAAAATCGACGTCGAGATAATCCATTTGATGTTTTTTGAGGAAGCGAACAACGTTTTGCTTTATCTTCTTCATCGTGGCGTCTCCTTTATTCGGCGTAGCCATCTGGGTGTTTGCTGTGCCACTTCCAGGCGGAGGCGACGATTTTTTCGAGATTGGTCCACTGTGGCTGCCAGCCGAGTTCGTTTTTGGCTTTGGTGGAATCGCAGACAAGCACCGGCGAGTCGCCCGGCCTGCGAGGCGCCTCGATGACCTTGAAATTCCTGCCGGACACTTTTTTGACGGTATCAATCACTTCCCGGACGGAATAGCCCTTTCCGTTGCCGAGGTTGTAAATCAGTTCCGGCTGCTTATCGAGTTTTTCTATCGCGAGCAGGTGTGCCCGGCAAAGGTCTTCGATGTGGATGTAGTCGCGTATGCAGGTTCCGTCGGGTGTCGGGTAGTCGGTTCCGTAGATTTTGACCGCGTCGGATTTTCCCATCGCCGCGAAGATAGTCAGCGGGATAAGGTGCGACTCCGGATGATGGTCTTCGCCCAGTGTGCAGTTATTGCCCGCGCCGCAGGCGTTGAAATATCGCAGCGAGACGTAGCGGAGTTTACCGGCTTTGACCTGATGATGGCACATTTTTTCGACGACTAATTTCGTTTCGCCGTATGGGTTGATGGGTTTTGTGGGCGAATTTTCGGTGATGGGTAGTTTATCGGGTATGCCGTAAACGGCGGCGGTGCTGCTGAAGACAAATTTTTCGATGCCGGTGTTCTCCATTGCGCTAAGCAGCGTCTGTGTATTTGAGACGTTGTTGTGATAGTATTTGAGAGGGTTGCTTACGGATTCGCCCGCCTCGATGAAGGCCGCGAAATGCATAACGGTTTCGATTTTATTTATTTTGAGGGTTGCAGTCAGCATATCTAAATCAGCCAAATCGCCCGCGACAAATTCGCATCCTTTGATTGCGGTCCTGTGGCCTTTGCTGAGATTATCGTAAATGATTGGCTGGTGTCCTTCGGCGGCGAGCATTGCCGTCATATTGCTGCCGATGTACCCGGCTCCGCCGGCGACCAGTATCCTCATTTTTTCTGCTCCTTCTTTAATGAGGCGAGTTGTTTTTCAATGCGTTTGATGATTTCGGTTTCAAGCTGACTATCTCTGCCGAGGTCTGTCCAGGTTATGTTTGCCTTGCGCTGTGGGCTGAATTTGGAGTTTTGCAGGGACCTTTGGCCCGAGGACAATACCGTTCGGCTGCGGTCGGCGGTGGTCTGGTCCTGAGGCGAGCTCAATCTCTGAGTGGTTGCCTTGCAGTTAATACAGAGTTGTTCGGATTGCGGGGTTATATTCAGTTCGACGGTCCTGCGGATACTGTGCAGGTCGGCTTCGGCGCGGTTGAATGAGCCGACACTGTCGCTTCGCCAAAATTCAAACGTCTGTGCGCCTTGCAGGGGGAAGGTTCTTATGTAGCCGGTTTCGGCATCGAGCTTTTCAATTGTGAAGTGCATCTTGGTGAGAACGCTCTCGACGGCCGCCATCGCGTCGGCTTTGGCTGTAGCGGGAGCGCAGAATTGGTCTTCTGTTTTGATGTATTTGTTTCCCGAACAGCCCGTCAGCAAAAACAACAGCGAACAGATAACCAGTTTGTTTAACATTGACTTATTCATTGCTTCGCACCTCAATCAATTTAGAGCTGGGATAATTATATGCGGATATCGCTGATGACTCAAGAAAGCATTTGTTTTGTCCGGCAGGGGATGAAATCTAAAGGGTTCTTTGACGAATGGTCGATGAAACTGATAGCGGCGCAATCTGCCACAGGCGGATAAAACGGGGAATTTCTATGCTTTCAACCCAGACGCAGACAATTGTAAAAAAGTTGGACACATTGCCATTGGGCCGGCTTGTCAGGGACTTTTTAAGCTACCTGACGGTCGAAGGGGGATTGTCTGACAACACGATTCAGGGATATGGGCGGGACCTGAGAGATTTTCTGGTATTCTGCAAGGCGAACAAGGTCAGCGAGCTGCGGGAGATTAAGCCGGAGGTCATTCAGAAATATATGGTGCTGCTGGCACGGGCCGACAGGGCGGAAGCGTCTGCAAAGAGGGGTTTGGTGGCGATAAGGATGTTTTTGCGGTTCGGCAAGCTTAATGGCCTGGTCGAGGATGATTTCACGGGGATTTTGGAAGGCCCCAAGCTCTGGCAGCGGCTGCCGACGATATGCAGCAAAAAGCAGATGCTGGATTTGCTCAAATCGCCGTCGCCGAAGGAGCGATTTTACCTCCGCGACAAGGCGATGCTTGAACTGCTGTATGCCACGGGTATGAGGGCCAGCGAGATTGCCGGCCTGAAGGTCTCGGATTTGAACTTAGACGTGGGATACCTGCGATGCACGGGCAAAGGCAACCGCGAGCGGGTGATTCCGCTGGCTAAGGTGGCGGCTGAGGCGACGCTGGAATACCTCAGGGGGATGAGACCGAAATTAACAAGGCCGTTTAGCGGGGATTCTTTGCTGCTTTCTCGAACCGGTCGGCCTATGAGCCGTATTGAAATCTGGCGTCTTATCAAAAAGTATGCAATCAGGGCAGGAATGCCGAGGAACCTTACTGTGCATACGCTGAGACATTGTTTTGCGACGCATTTGCTGGCCGGCGGCGCGGATTTGCGAAGCGTCCAGGAGATGCTGGGCCACGTCGATATATCAACGACGCAGATTTATACCCACGTTGACCAGGACAGATTGCGGGAGATTCACAGAAAATACCATCCGCGGCCATAGGTGGCTGCGAAAGGATAAAAAATTCAGGAAATCATCGGCGGTTGACTTATGTGGAAACATGCTATTATAAGGAACAAATGTTTTGACGGGAGATTGGTGATGGTAACAAGATGGCTGTGTGTGTTGGTTTTGTTGGCGATGGCGGGATGCCAAAAAGGGGTGGTCAGGGCAGACAAACCAGCGGCTTCGGCGATGGAGTCGGCGGCCAAAGCTGATACGGAAACACAGTTGAAAATAAACCAGGAGACCCTTTTGCGGGGCGCAACAGAGGATGTTCGTCTGGATGCGGCGATGGTGATGCTATTTAGCGACAGCCCGCGAGCCAGACAGATTCTTATAGATACGTTAATACAATCAGACAATAAACCCGCCCGTGTCGCGGTCTGCAAGGCGCTGGTGGCCGGCAGGGAGATGAGAAGGCAAGTCCAAAGCAAAAGAGATTTTATCGGTCCATTGGCCGAGGTCCTGAAAACCGAAGAGGGCAGCACGGCGAGGTCTGCAGCAGAGGCGGCTCTGCTTTTTAGTTATGACGAGATAGCCACTATGCTGGAGCCGATGGCGAAGGATGCGTCGCTGCCGGTCAAAGCGAGATTGAATGCGATATACGCGATGAAGGTTCAGCTCGATATAAGAGCGATAACTCGGCTGGTGGAGCTTGTCGATGACAAAAATGCACAGGTTGCCTCCGCCGCCCGCGACTCGCTGCGTTCTATAGGGGTGCCTGTGGGCAAAGACGCCAGGAGCCGCGCACAGATTATCGCTGAGTTGCGGGCCAGGGGAATGGACAGGTTCCAGCGGGACTGGATGGTGCGTGAGGAATCGAGAATCAGCGACCTGGAAAAGGAACGGGACCTGTGGCGGAAGATGTACCTGGGGGCGCTTGACAAAGTATATGAAGGGCTTGGTGACGAAGGGCAGAAGGGCAAACTGCTGACTGACTGCCTGGGTAATTCCGAGGAGGCGGTTCGGCTGTGGGCACTGGATAAGGTTTCACAGTGGCGGATTGGGACTCAGTCCAAGCTGCCGGCCGAGCTTGGGCCTGTTTTGGCAAAACTGATTTCCGATCCCAGCAGGGACGTGCGCCTTGCGACGGCGAAACTGCTTTCGCTGACCGGCGAGTTGAGTTCGCCGGAACGGCTGGCGGAACGGTTCAAGCTGGAGCAGGACGAGGATGTAAAGCTGGAGATGTTTGTTGCGCTTAGTGCGGCGTGTCATTATGCGCTTGTCCCCACGTCGGGAGTGCAGCTTTCGCCGGAGCTGCGCAAGCAGGTGCTGGAATGGGCGGCAGAATACTTGAGTAGTGAGGATGCAGCAAAGTCGTATAAGGGCGCCGAAGTGATGAGGAAGCTGCTTGAGCCGGGAGGCCTGACGGCGGATGAGGTCGCAAAGTATATGGACCTGCTCGTCGAGAGGTACAAACAGCCCGTGCAGGTGGATGACGGGGCTCTGCGAGGCGAGCTGCTCGGGGTAATGGCGAGGTTGTGCGGGCAGAGCGTTTACAGGCAGGAGTCGGCCAGGAGATTTGCGGGGTTGTTTGAACAGGCGTTGAGTGATGAAACTGATTTGGTCAGGGAAGCGGCAGTTGATGGACTTATTTGTGTTGACAGGCCGAGGGCGTTAAAACTGCTGGCAAAGGATTTTGCCAGTGACCGCAGCCAGATTGTCAGGGGCAAGGTAATTGATCTTGCCGGGGAGGTAGGCGGCAAAGACGACCTTTTGTGGCTGTGGGAGAGGGTTGGGACAAATGCCGAAAGCAAGGTGGCCTGGCAGGCGATGCTGAAAATATTCAATGGCTGTGACGTTAATGCTATCGAGGGCTGGGTGGGGCAGTTCGATTCGCAAACAAGCAAGATTAAGTTGGCAGACGAGCAGTGGATATCTTTCCTTGAACTGGCCCAGCGAAAGGCGGTTGCGGAAAACCGGGACGAGATGGTTATGAATACCCGAGAAAGGTTGGCCCGCCTTTACAGCAAGGCAGGGCAGTATGAGCAGGCGGCTGAATATTTAGGCAAATTACGTGAGATGGCGAAAACCGCAAAGCAAAAGGATGTGATTTTGGGGCAATTACTGGAAGTGTATCTCCGTTGGCCCAGAGTGGAGGCGGCAACCCAGTTGGTCGGTAACTGTCTGTTGGAAAAGGACTTGGGAGCGGACAGTGCCGTTGTTCGCTCAATTGAGACATTTTGGGATAATCCCACGGGAGGCGCAGACCCCAATGTGGTGTTGAAGTCGCTGCGAAAGATCAAATCGGCCGAGCAACGACCAATGTGGCAATCATTTATGACTCGCTGGAGCAGACGCTTTGGGACTGCCGGTGAGTCGGCAGATACTAATAACTAATAATATTAGGTTAGTTGAGATAATTCGGCATGCGCTGGGGGGTGCGGGGTTTTATGGGGGTGGAGAAAATTTTTTGCAATTTTTTAGTTTTTTGTGTTTGCAGAACGCAATATATTCCTGTAAACTACCCTACTCACAGAACAAAATTGCGATAGAGTGGTTGTTAGCATAGATATTTTTGCTTGTGGTAAGGCGGCATAGGTTTTTTGTGCCTGCGGCCGGGCGTGGGGACTGTTTTTAGTTCCCGCCTTTGTATTTGCGCGGTGCAGAGTTATTTGAAATTGCTGCTGTAGCTCAGTTGGTAGAGCGCGTCCTTGGTAAGGACGAGGTCATGGGTTCAAATCCCATCAGCAGCTAAATGCAGGCGTTTCAGACCAGGGTGACGACGGGATGTAACGGGCTCTGGCTGGGAGTTGATATAAATGTAATTTTGTTTAAGGCCCAGTTATATCAAAAACAGGATTTTAAGGAAGTAACAGTGCAAATTGGAGGTTCATATAATCATGGCTAAGGCGGTATTCGAGCGAACGAAGCCACACGTCAATGTCGGCACTATCGGCCACGTTGACCACGGCAAGACCACGCTGACCAGTGCGATGACCAAAGTAATGGAGTTAAAGGGACTGTGCAAATTCAAGAGCTACGACGATATTGCCAAGGCCTCTGAGTCACAGGGCCGACGCGACCCCACAAAAATTCTGACGATTGCAACTGCGCACGTCGAATACATTACGGACAAGCGGCACTATGCACACGTGGACTGCCCCGGGCACGCCGATTACGTGAAGAACATGATAACTGGCGCTGCCCAGATGGATGGCGCCATTCTTGTGGTCAGCGCATACGACGGTCCGATGCCGCAGACCCGCGAGCACATACTGCTCGCCCGTCAGGTGAACGTGCCTAAGATAGTGGTGTTCATGAACAAGGTGGACCTTGTGGACGACAAGGAGCTGCTTGATTTGGTTGAGATGGAAGTCAGGGACCTCCTGAAAAAGTATGATTTTCCGGGCGACGAGACGCCGATAATTCGCGGGTCAGCAACACAGGCGTTGGCAGCAAAGTCGCTGGACGACCCGGCCTGCAAACCAATCGTTGACCTGCTCAATGCGATGGACGATTACATTCCCATTCCGGTTCGCGAGGTCGATAAGCCCTTCCTTATGCCCGTAGAAGACGTATTTAGCATAAAGGGCCGCGGCACGGTAGGCACGGGCAGGATTGAGAGAGGCAGAGTGAAGGTCGGTGAAGAGGTGGCAATCATCGGGCTTTCCAAGGATATCAGAAAGACCGTCGTGACAGGCGTGGAAATGTTCAATAAGACGATGGACGAAGGTCTGGCTGGCGACAATGTCGGATTGCTGTTAAGAGGAGTTGAAAAGAAGGATTTGGAGCGTGGGCAGGTTATTGCCGCTCCCGGAAGTATAACGCCGCATACCAAGTTCATGTCCGAGGTTTACGTGCTGACGAAGGAAGAGGGTGGTCGTCATACACCGTTCTTCCCGGGCTATAAGCCGCAGTTCTATTTCAGGACAACGGACGTGACAGGGACAGTCAAGACCCTGATGAGCCGCGACGGCAAAGCCGCGGAGATGTGTATGCCCGGCGACAACATAGCGGCGGAGGTGGAGATTATCTCCCCGATAGCGATGGAAGAAGGGCTTCGGTTCGCCATTCGAGAGGGCGGTCGCACGGTCGGCGCAGGCGTGGTGACAAAGGTTATTGCATAGTTGATGTGCGAAGAAAACGCCACCGGCCTTCGGCGGGTTCGGCTGAGGTCACGCCCAGGTAGTATCGTGGCTGGATTGGCATCGCACGCACGGTATATATGAATTTGAACGGAAACCTTGTGTAGCCGGATGGTGCGGCAGAGCTGGGTTGTATGGCTAAGAAAACCAAAAGGGAATACGTTTGGCTGGAATGCAACGAGTGCGGGCAGCGAAATTACCGCACCAATGTTAGTGTGGCCGAAGGAAGTCCCAAACTCGAGTTGAAGAAATTCTGCCGGTTCGAACGCAAGCATACGGTTCACAAGCTGAAACGTAAATAGGACGGGTTGACGTGGCACAGTTGTGCCGTGCAGCCCCGGTGGCCGTGAGCGCACGGCAGAGCAGAAATGACTCGTGCTACACGGCGAAGCAGATTGCTGTTTCGCGGAGTAGTATAGGCCAGTAGCTCAATTGGCAGAGCGTCGGTCTCCAAAACCGAAGGTTGGGGGTTCGATTCCCTTCTGGCCTGCTGTTTGGCCAGGAATTTGGATGAGGCGACGAGTTCATGCTGTGTAGCGAAAGGGTTCGCTGCTTCGCAGGGCGGCAAAGGGCAAGCGGGTATTTGGGTGCATTATGAGCTTGGGTGTTTATAAACGCGGGCAGGGCAAATACACACGGCTGAGTAGCGCCGGCGTCGGTGCGGTGATAGTGGCGACGGGATGTTGGCGCCTTTACCGCACACTCAACGCGTCAGACGTTGGATTGTGGATAGAAACAATGGTGCCAGTGGTGATATTTGTGGCCTTGTCATTTTTGATGTTGTGGCTGGTGAATAAGCCGAACATCGCCGATTTTATGATTGCCTCCGAAGGCGAGATGAAAAAGGTCAACTGGTCCACAAAACACGAAATCGCGGTTTCGACGGGCGTTGTAATCGCGGTGGTGGTTATCCTGGCGGTGATGCTGTTCGTGGCAGATAGTGTTCTTCAGTTGTCTGTCAACTGGCTGATGCAGTAACCGGCGAAGTCGCAATACGGGATTCATGGCATAAGTTTGTATATTGAGTCGGGGCGTTTTGATGAAATGGTACGTGCTTAGAGTTGCGTCGAATAAGGAAATGCACGTAAGAGATGTGCTTGCGCAGAAGGTCAAGGCGACGGGTCTGACCGATGTCATCGGCAGGATTGAGGTTCCCGTTGAGAGAGTCAAGAAGGTTCGAGGCAACAAGCAGACGGTGCACAAGCGAAAACTGTACCCCGGCTACGTTTTTATGGAGATGGAGACAGCGTCGGACGGACGGGTGCCGGAAAGCGCCTGGTTTGCCATAAAGGAGATACCCGGCGTCGGAGATTTCGTGGGCACGGAGGGGCTTCCGACGGCGATGCGCGATACGGACGTGGCGAAGATGATGCAGGAAGTCGAAAAGCCCGAGGAGGCGCCGAGCATCAGGGTTGATTTCCATAAAGGCGATCAGATTAAAATCAGGGAAGGGCCGTTCGAGAGTTTTGAGGGGACGGTCGAGGCGATTGACCAGGACCGCGGGATAGTAAAGGTGATTGTTGAGATATTCGGGCGAAGCACGCCGCTGGATATAGAGTATTGGCAGGTCGAAAAGGTTTAACAAAAGGCCGGCGCCGCGGTTGTATTGTGGCGGGCGGATTTGAAGGTGACCAATGGCAAAGGCAGCAGGAAAAGGCGTTAAAAAAGAAGTATTGGTGAAGATAAAGTTGCAGGCACCCGGCGGTCAGGCGACGCCTGCCCCGCCGATTGGTCCTGCGCTGGGCCAGCATGGCGTCAATATCGGGCAGTTTGTTTCGCAGTTCAACGAGCGGACAAAAGACCTCAATGGCACGATAGTTCCGATTGTGATAACGGTTTATAAGGACAAAAGTTTCACATTCGAGGTAAAGAGTCCGCCGGCGGCTGTTTTGCTGAAACAGGCGGCGAACATCGCCAAGGGCAGCGGCGTGCCGAACAAGGAAAAGGTCGGCAAGGTGACTGCCGAGCAGGTGCGCAAGATTGCAGAACAGAAACAGAAAGACCTGAACGCCTACGATTTAGCACAGGCGGAGAAGATTATCAGGGGCACCGCCCGCAGTATGGGCGTGGAGATTGAAGGTTAACTGACAGAGAACCAAAACAGGATTCGAGAAGTAAAGTTATGATAATAACCAGAGGCAAGAGATACCGTAAAGACGCTGAGCAGGCGAGTAAAACGCCGGTGAGCTTGGCTGAGGCGGTGGCAAAAATCAAGTCGTTCAACACAACGAAGTTCGACCAGACGGTTGTATGTGCGTTCTGGCTGGGGATAGACCCGAAGCAGTCGGACCAGATAATTCGCGGTGCGCTATCATTGCCGCACGGGATAGGCAAGCAGAAGAAGGTGATTGCCTTTTGTGAGGATTCGGACGTTGAGTCAGCCAAGCAGGCAGGAGCGATTGAGGCGGGTTGCGATGAGCTGGTTGCCAAGATACAGGGCGGCTGGGCGGATTTTGACGTGGCCATTGCGTCGAACAAGGTGATGGGCAAGGTCGGCAAGCTGGGGCGAGTTCTTGGGCCGCAGGGCAAGATGCCTTCGCCGAAGAACGGCACGGTGACCTCCGACGTTGCGACGGCGGTGCGGGAATTTGCGGCTGGAAAAGTGGAATTCAAGAACGACACCGGCGGCAACGTGCACGTGGTGGTCGGCAAGGTGAGTTTCGACGCACAAAAGCTGATAGAGAATATCGATGCGGTTGTCACGCATATAAAGAAGGTTAAGCCGGCAAGCTCGAAGGGGACATATATAAAGAAAGTAAGTGTGTCCGCCGCGATGAGCCCGGGGGTGCTTATTGCCGTTTAGCCGGAGGCGAGGGCATTCGTCGCGTATTTATGTTTTTAGGATAATCAGGCAGGTGAGAAGATGAGCAAGTACGTTAAGGATTTACTGCGAACTGAACTGGAAAAGCGAATTGTCAACGAGCACGTCTCGGATTTTCTGGTCATCAGCACACAGGGCGTGGGCGGGGTAGACAATAATGTGATGCGAGGTGCTCTGCGGCAGAAGGGCATCAAGCTGATGATTGTGAAAAACGCGCTGTTCAAAAGGGCGCTGGTGAATTTGAAGATGGAGCCAGCGGGTGCGCTTTTCACGGGGCCTTGCGCGGTTGCCTACGGCGGCGACAGCATAGTGGATTTAGCCAAGGAGCTGAGCGGCTGGGTGGGTAAGGTGCCCGCGATTCATATCAAGGGCGCGTTTCTTGAAGGCACGGTTCTGGACGGCAAGGGTGCCGAGACACTGTCGAAGATGCCGAACCGTGTGGAATTGCAGGGCAGAATAGTAATGCTGGCGAAGTCGCCGGGGGCGAGATTGGTTGGCGCGATTATATCGCCTGCGGGCAAAATTGCCGGCTGCATAAAGACAATCGTGGACAAAGGCGATAAGGCGGAGACGCAAGCCGCATAGGGAGTATCGAAAACGAAATATGAACAGCCAGGATGGTTGCCCCCGTTTTAGGGGTTAAACTGGGCGGCGTAGCCCGGGCTACTATCGGGCGAATGATATAGGAGTCGGACAAATGGCAGAAGAAGCAACACAGGCAAAGAGCTGGAGCGACGAAACAAAGAAACTTGGTGATGCGATAGTCAAGCTGACGCTGCTGCAGGCCAAGGAGCTTGGTGACTATCTTAAGGAAGAGTACGGGATAGAGCCGGCGGCGGGCGGGGCGGTTGTTATGGCTGGTCCTGCCGGTGGCGGTGCGGCTGAAGCGGCGGTTGAGAAGACGACGTTTGACGTTATTCTCAAATCGGCCGGCGACAAGAAAATTCAGGTTATCAAGGAAGTAAGGGCCTTGACGGCGCTGGGACTTAAAGAGGCCAAGGACCTGGTCGAAGGCGCTCCCAAAGCGGTAAAGACCGGCGTAACCAAGGACGAGGCGGAGGCCGCCAAAAAGCAGCTTGAAAGCGCCGGCGCAGTAGTGGAAGTTGCCTGATAAACACAGGCGTTTTCGGTTTGCTGGCCGGGCGGCAATGCTCGGAGGACGTAGAAATTGCCATTTAATTGGGGCTGACAGATGGCTGAGCTAAAAGTTCGTAATTTCGGCAAAATGCGGGAAACAGTTGAGATTCCGGACCTGGTGGCGATACAGAGAAGGGGCTACGAAGGGTTTCTGCAGATGGACGCGGCCCCGACCAAACGCGCAAACAAAGGGCTGGAAGGGCTGTTTCGCGAGATATTTCCGATAGAGAGCTACGATAAAGGGATAATCCTTGAGTATCTTTATTACGAGCTTGAGCAGCCCAGATACAGCATCACGGAGTGTCGGCAGCTGCGTCTGACATACGGGTATCCGTTGAAGATAACGTGTCGGCTGCGCAGCAAGGACGGGCAGGACATAGCCGAGCAGGCGATATACCTCGGCGAGATACCGGTGATGATAGGCGGCGGCGAGTTTATTATCAACGGCGCCGAGCGAGTTATCGTCAGCCAGCTGCACAGAAGCCCCGGCGTGGATTTTCTTATCGAGAGCAAGGAAGGCGACCGCATACTGCACGGAGGCAGAATTATCCCTGAGCGGGGAAGCTGGATAGAGATAAGCGTGACGCACAAGGACGTGATGGTGGTGAAAATTGACCAGTCGAGCAAGATTCCAGCCACTGTTTTTCTGCGTGCACTAAGCGCCGATCTGGGCGGGACCGAACAAATAATCCGGCGGTTTTACGAGACCAAAGAGGCCCAGAAGGCAAAGCTGACCTCCGATATGTGGGCGGTGAGGGACATCGTTGATACTGAAAGCGGCGAGATAATCGTCAAGGCGAGTTCGCAAATCGGTGACAAGCTCTCGGTCATTCAGCAAAGCGAAATCAAACGTATCGAGGTCGTCGAGGGGGTACGGGACGCACTGATTTTCAACACCCTGGCGGAAGATGACTGCAAGAATCATGAGCAGGCGATACTGAAATTTTATGTCCGGCTGCGGCCTGGTAACCCGCCCAACCAGGAAAAGGCCATACAGTTCTTCAACGAGAAGTTTTTTGACGTGAATCGATATCGGTTAGGCAAGGTCGGCAGGTTCCGGCTGAACCGCAAGTTCGGGCAGAACGTTGCGCTTAGCGAGATGACGCTGAGTCCGGATGATTTTGTCAACGCGATGAAATACATAATGGGCCTGCGCAATGGCGTTGGCGAGGTTGATGACATCGACCATTTGGGCAACCGCCGTATCAGGACGATTGACGAATTGGCGGGCGGCGAAATACGCAAGGGGCTTTTGAAGCTTCGCAAGACCGTGCAGGAGCGGATGAGCACTATGAAGGAAAGCCCGCAGCCCCTACGGATAGCGGACCTGGTCAACTCGAAAAGCGTGTCAAGCAGCATCAACTTTTTCTTCGGGCGCGGGGAGCTAAGCCAGATTGTGGACCAGACCAATGCGTTGAGCCAGTTGACGCACGAGAGACGGTTGTCTGCGCTGGGGCCTGGCGGGTTAAACAGGAGACGGGCCGGCTTTGAGGTCCGCGACGTTCACATCAGCCACTACGGCAGGATTTGCCCAGTCGAGACGCCGGAAGGCACAAACATCGGGCTTATCAGCTCGCTTGCGATATTCGCCACGGTTGATGAATACGGTTTTCTGCTCTCGCCTTATTACAAGGTTGAAAAAGGCAAGCTGACCAACAACGTTGTTTACCTGCGTGCCGACGAGGAGATGAAGGCGATATTCGCTCCGCCCAGCGCGGTGGACCCTGAGACGGGCAAAATACGTGAGGGGACGGCGCTGGCGAGGCAGCACGGAGAACTTGCACAGGTGACCAGCGATGAGGTCGGCTTTGTGGATGTCTCGCCGAAGCAGATTGTGGGATTGTCGGCTGCGCTGATACCGTTCCTCGAGCACGATGACGCGAACAGGGCACTGATGGGGTCAAACATGCAGCGTCAGGCGGTGCCGCTTCTGGCAAGTGAAGCGCCGCTGGTTCAAACGGGAATGGAAGAGGTGGCGGGCCGATATTCGAGTATGGCTGTGCGTGCGCAAAAAGGCGGAGTGGTCACCGATGCCGACGCGACCAGAGTGGTTATTAATCATACCGATGAGTACAAATTGGAGAAATTTTTCGGCTTGAACGAGAGAACCTGTCTGAACCAAAAGCCGGTTGTGAAGGTGGGGCAGAAGGTCGAAAAGGGCCAGACGATAGCCGATGGCGGCGGTACGGTCGAGGGCGTGCTGGCGCTGGGCAGAAATATCCTCGTAGGTTTTATGTCCTACGAGGGGTTCAACTTTGAGGACGCGATAATTGTCAGCGAGCGGTTAGTCAAGAACGACAGCTTCACAAGCATTCATATAAACGAATTTGACGCCGAGATACGCGAAACACCGTTGGGCAAGGAGGAATTTACGCGTGATATACCCAACGTAAGCGAAAAGGCGCTGCGAAATCTCGATGAGCATGGCGTGGTGCAGGAGGGCACGAGGGTGCTGCCGGGCGACATTCTGGTCGGCAAAGTGGTGCCGAAGGGCAAAACCGAGCTTACGCCTGAAGAGAAGCTGCTGCACGCGATATTCGGCAGGGCGGGAGAGGACGTAAAGAACGATTCTCTTGATTTGCCGAACGGCTATGAGGGAGTCGTGATTAAGACCGAGAGGTTTGTGCGTCGTGGAGCTGGCGGCGAGGAGGGCAAGAAGGCGCTTGCTTCACAAATAAGGGAATATGAAAAGGACATAAGAGCCAAGCAGTGCGAGATATTCAAGCAGATGGTAGCCGCAATGCACGAGAAGTTTGAAGTCGATATTATTGACCCGTCCACCAAGCAGAAGGTCGGTGTCAGTGATGACGATGAAGTGGTTTACGAGCAGGTCGAGCACTGGGACATCAAGTGGGTCAAGCCGGCCGCGATGCGGGAGAAGGCGGAGAAGCTCGTTGAAAAATTCTTTGAGAAGATAAATGCGCTTGAAGAAGAGAAAAAGAAACGGGTAGAACGGCTGAAGCACGGCGACGAATTGCCCAGCGGCGTGATGGAGATGGTCAAGATATACGTTGCGACAAAACGGACGATGTCGATAGGGGATAAGATTGCGGGTCGCCACGGCAACAAAGGGGTTATTGCAAAGATATTGCCCGAGGAGGATATGCCGTTTCTGGAGGACGGTACGCCGCTTGATATTCTGCTCAACCCGCTGGGCGTGCCCAGCAGAATGAACGTCGGGCAAATCCTCGAAACGCACCTCGGCTGGGTGGCGAAGGTGCTGGGCTTTACGGCGATTACGCCTGTCTTCGACGGCGCCAAGGAGCAGGACATCATGCAACTGATGGAAGAAGCCAACGAATTGATGCGTCGGCGCAAGCGCGAACTGGAGGAGGCAAATGAGCTGCCTCCTGATGATGAGCTTTTCGTGAACGTTCCCAAGTCGCTGAAGACGCAGTTGTATGACGGGCGGACGGGGGAACCCTTCGACCAGCAGGCGACTATCGGGTTTATCTATATAATGAAACTACACCACCTGGTTGACGACAAGATTCACGCCCGCTCAACTGGGCCGTACAGCCTAATAACGCAGCAGCCGTTGGGCGGCAAGGCGAGAACCGGCGGACAAAGGTTCGGTGAAATGGAGGTCTGGGCGCTGGAGGGCTATGGCGCGGCTTATACGCTGCAGGAAATGCTGACCGTAAAAAGCGACGACGTAGAGGGCAGGACCAAGATATATGAGTCGATGGTGAAAGGTCAGAACTCCCTCGAGGCGGGGACGCCTCTTTCGTTTGACGTACTGTGCAATGAAATCAGAGGGCTTGGTTTGAACATCCAGCTTGAGAAGAAACGGTTAGGCACGACGGTTTTATAAATTGAATAGAGGGTCGGGGAACCCTTGTTTGCTTTTTCTAACAATAGGGTCGTTAAGGAGCAAGAGACACAATGATAAGCAATATCTATGATCGGATAAACGATTACGGTTCGGTCAAGATTTCGCTTGCCGGTCCCAATGATATTCGCAGCTGGTCGTTCGGCGAGATTCGCAAGCCAGAAACAATCAACTACCGAACTTACAGACCCGAGAAAGACGGACTTTTCTGCGAACGTATATTCGGTCCTGAGCGGGACTGGGAGTGTGCCTGCGGCAAGTACAAGGGAACAAAGTATAAAGGCATCATCTGTGACCGCTGCGGGGTTAAAGTAACGCACAGCAGGGTTCGCCGTAAAAGGATGGGGCATATCAATCTTGCGGCCCCGTGCGTCCATATATGGTTTTTCAAAGCTGTTCCGAATCAACTTGGCACGATTTTGGGAATGAAAGGGACTGACCTCGAGAAGGTAATATACTATCAGGATTATATTGTCATCGACCCGGGGCAGAGCCCCCTCAAGCTCGCACAACTGCTCACCGAGGATGAATACCGCGAGGCCTCCAGCAAATATGGAACCTCCTTCAAGGCCCTTATGGGCGGCGAGGCGATAAAGACGCTATTGACCCGGCTTGATTTGGAGTCGCTTAGCTCTGAGATGCGGGTGGCGATAAGCAAGACAAGCTCTGGTCAGCGGATGAGGGAAATCAGCAAGCGGCTCAAGACCATAGACGCTATCAAGAACAGCAACAATAAGCCGGAGTGGATGGTCCTTGAGGTGATTCCTGTTATCCCACCGGATTTGCGGCCGTTAGTGCTTCTGGAGAGCGGCAATTTTGCGACCAGCGACCTCAACGACCTCTACAGGAGAATTATCAACCGCAATAACCGGCTCAAAAAATTGATGGACCTCAACGCTCCTGAAGTGATTGTTCGCAACGAAAAGAGGATGCTCCAACAGGCGGTCGATTCCCTTATGGATAACAACAGGTGTCGCAGACCGGTTCTGGGCAGCAATAACCGTCCGCTTAAATCCTTAAGCGATATGATAAAAGGTAAGCAGGGCCGGTTCAGAGAGAACCTGCTGGGCAAGCGTGTTGATTATTCGGCCCGCTCGGTGATTGTGGTAGGGCCGATGATGAAGCTGCATCAGTGCGGGCTGCCCAAGAGAATCGCGCTGGAGTTGTATCAGCCGTTCATTATCCGCCGGCTCAAACAAAGCGGCCTTGCCGACACGATTAAAAGCGCTAAAAAAATGATTGAGCGGCGCGGCGAGCAAATATGGGATATTCTGGAAGAGGTGATTAACCAGCATCCTGTGCTGCTCAACCGTGCACCGACTCTGCACCGTATGGGTGTTCAGGCGTTTGAGCCGGTGCTTGTGGAAGGCAACGCCATAATGCTGCACCCGCTGGCGTGCAAAGGGTTCAATGCGGACTTCGACGGTGACCAGATGGCGGTGCATTTGCCTTTGAGCATCGAGGCACAGGCCGAGTCGCATACGCTGATGATGACGACGAACAACATTTTCTCGCCTGCAAACGGTTCGCCGATGGTGGGGCCGTCGCAGGATATGGTGCTGGGCAATTACTATCTGACCAGTATGTTGCCGGGCCTGAAGGGTGAAGGTTCGGTGTTTAAGGATAACTTCGAGGCGATGCTTGCTTATGACAGGGGCAAGATTGCCCTGCATGCAAAGATTAAGGTTCGGATATACACGCCGGTGGTCGATGAGGGCGAACGTGCGACTAAGATTAAACTGGACAACACAGGCGGGCCTGTTTTGGCCGAGACGACTGTTGGCAGGTGTATTTTCAACGACGTTCTGCCGGCGAAAATGCCGTTCTACAACGGCGTAATGGGGCAAAAACCGCTAAGCCGGGTAATCAGCGACTGTTATGAGATTGCCGGAAGTGCTGCGACCGTCGATTTGCTGGACAGAATAAAAGAGCAGGGGTTCAGGTGGGCGACTCTGTCAGGCCTGAGCTTCGGGATGATGGATTTGAAGATACCGCCCAAGAAGCAGGATATCATCGACGAGACAGAGAAAAGGGTCAAGAAGATACAGAAGAATTACATAGCTGGCGTTTTGACCGAAGGCGAGCGGTATAACCAGGTCATCGACGCCTGGACTAATGCCCGTGTGGCCGTGACTAATGAAATGATGCGAGGCCTGAAGGACGATAAGAAAGACGACGGTTCGCCGTATCTGAATCCGATTCACATTATGAGTATCTCGGGTGCGCGGGGCAGCGTCGACCAGATTCAGCAGCTTGCGGGTATGCGTGCACTGATGGCCAAACCAAGCGGCGAGATTATCGAGACGCCGATTAAATCGAATTTCCGTGAGGGGCTGACGGTTCTTGAATATTTCAGCTCTACGCACGGTGCCCGAAAAGGGCTTGCAGATACCGCGCTGAAGACCGCCAATTCCGGCTATCTGACCCGTAAGTTAATCGATGTGTCTCAAAACGTCATAGTGACCGAGCGGGACTGCGGGACGCTGCAGGGTATTACAAAGAGTACTGTTACCAGAGGCGAGCAGGTTGATGCGCCTTTGTCACAGCTTATTGTCGGCAGAACGGCCAGGGACAATATCCGTAATCCGATTACCGACGAGATGATTGTTCGGGAAAACGAGGTAATAACGCCTGAGGCGGCGGCGAAGGTTGAAGCGCTGGGGCTTGATGCGATAAGGGTCAGAAGTACTCTGACCTGCGACAGTGCTTTTGGTGTTTGCGCGAAGTGTTACGGCTGGGATATGAGCACGAGTCGGCTTGTTGAGGAGGGGTTGCCGGTGGGTATTATAGCGGCTCAGTCAATTGGCGAGCCGGGAACGCAGTTGACCCTGCGGACGTTCCATACCGGCGGTGTGGCTTCGCGTGCCATTCTGGAGCGAGAACAAAGGGCGACTTACGCTGGCAAGATTAAATACCGCGACCTCAATGCTGTGGTGTTCAAAGTCGAGGATGGAAGCTCCAGGGCTATTGCCCTGAAACGCAACGGAGAGGTTGCGATTCTGGATGATAAGGACCGTGAGCTTGACAAGTTCAAGGTGCCGTATGGGGCGGTTGTCAGGGTTTTGGACAATGAGCAGGTCAAGGCAGGTGCTATGTTGTTCGAGTGGGACCCGCACCGCACGCCTATATTGGCGGAAGTTTCGGGTTTAATCCGGTTTGTGGATATCGTCGAAGGCGAGACGGTTCGTCTTGAGGAAGAGCGCAAGGGCCAGTTGGGGAAACCGGTTATAATCGAGCACAAGGGGGACAAGCATCCGCAGATTATGATAGAGGACGCCGAAGGCAAGATTCTCGACGTTCATTATTTGCCCGCCGGTGCCAGAATAGAGGTAGTGGAAGGCCAGCAGGTTCAGGCAGGCCAATTGCTTGCTCATCAGCCGCGGGCCACGGGCGGCACACAGGATATCACCGGTGGGCTGCCTCGCGTGACGGAGGTCTTCGAGGCCCGTAAGCCCAAGGACCCTGCGGCAATAGCGGAAATCAGCGGGCGAGTCGAGCTTAAAAGTGACAAGCGCAAGGGCAAAATGACGATTATTGTCCGCTCAGAATCCGGTATGGAAAAGGAACACCACGTTCCGCGAGATAGACACCTGAACGTTCACACCGGCGATATAGTCGAAGCGGGCGATACGTTGACGGATGGGCCATTGGTGCCACACGATATTCTGCGGATTAAAGGCGAAGAATCGCTGCAGCGATACCTTATAGGCGAGATTCTGAACGTTTATCGTTCGCAGAACGTTAATATCAACGACAAGCACATTGAGATTATCTGTTCCCAGATGATGCGGAAGGTTGAGATTGAGTCGGTGGGCGACAGTGAGTTTTTGCCCGGCGAAGTGGTTGACAAATTTGAGTTCCGTCGTGAGAACCAGCGATTGAACGAAAGCATCAAGATAGCCAGCATCGGAGACGCCACCGAGCTTAAGGAAGGCCAGGTTGTCGAGAAGGCCAAGCTGGCGACCATCAACGAGAAGCTCGAGGCGATTGGAGGCGAGCCGGCAAAGGGCAAAAAGCCGAGGATGGCGACTGCCAAGACGCTGCTTCTGGGGATTACCAAGGCGTCGCTGCGTTCGGACAGCTTTATCGCCGCCGCCAGTTTCCAGCAGACAACTAAAATCTTGACTGAGGCGTCATTAGCTGGTAGTGTAGATAAGCTGTGTGGTTTGAAGGAAAACGTGATACTCGGGCATTTGATACCGGCGGGCACGGCTTTCAAGCCGTATCTGGAATTGAAGGTCAAGCACCTTGCCGAGGCGCCGCTGCCTAAGGAGTTCAAAGAGGTCAAGGAGGTAGAAGAGACCAAGGCGGCAGAAGCACGGCAGGATGCGGCAATAAAGGAAGCTTTGGGTATCAAATAAGTTGTAATGGACGTTGGAGCGATATATTTATGGCGACGATGAACCAGTTGGTGAGAAGACCAAGGGCCAAGTCAAAAGGGCGCAAAAGGCGTTCTGATATAAGCGGTTCGCCCCAAAAGAGGGGCGTATGTCTGATTGTTCGGACAATGACGCCTAAGAAGCCCAATTCCGCTTTGCGCAAGGTTGCGCGTGTGCGTCTCACCAACGGCAAAGAGGTGACGGCGTATATACCGGGCATAGACCACAATCTGCAGGAGCACAGCACCGTAATGATACGAGGCGGCAGGGTGCGGGATTTGCCTGGTGTGCGTTATCACATAATTCGCGGCGTGCTGGACTGTGCCGGTGTTGCTAACCGCAAGCGGGGCAGAAGCAAATACGGCGCCAAAATGGGAAAGTAACGGGTTAGCGAGGAATATAAAAAGAATGGCCAGAAAACCAACAGCATCGAAGGAACAGTTGAAGCCCGACGGCAGATATAACAGCAGGCTGGCGGGAAAGTTTATCAACTGTCTTATGTGGCAGGGCAAGAAGAGTGTTGCACAGCAGATATTTTACCGGGCGATGGACATTATAGCTGAGAAGGAGAAATCTGCACCGGTGATTGATATTTTTGAAGCCGCGGTAAATAATGTTAAGCCGGCGATTGAAGTTCGCAGCAAGCGCGTCGGCGGCGCAAGTTATCAGGTGCCGATGCAGGTCAGCTCGAAGCGTCAGCAGTCGCTTGCGATACGCTGGATTCTTGAGGCGGCCAGAGGCGCCAAGGGCAAGCCGATGTGCGAGCGGCTGGCGGCGGAGTTGTTAGAGGCCTACAACAAAAGAGGCGGTGCGGTGTCAACGAAAGAAAACGTGCACAAGATGGCGGATGCCAACAAGGCATTTGCTCATTTCGCGTGGTAGCAAAAGGACTTTGAACTGCCATGGTGCCTTTCGGCAAAAAACCGTGGCAGTTTTTTTTATACCCCATTCCTGTTTATTTGCAGCGATGAGTTGAAATGATGTTAGACGGACTTAAAAAGATACGCAATATTGGGATTATCGCTCATATTGACGCCGGCAAGACGACGGTGTCCGAGCGGATTCTCTATTATGCCGGCAAGACCTACAAGATGGGCGAGGTCCACGACGGCACCGCGGTGATGGACTATCTGGAGGAGGAGCAAAAGCGAGGTATTACCATTACCTCGGCGGCGACAAAATTCCCGTGGGCGGGTGCGGAAATCAACCTGATTGATACGCCCGGGCATATTGATTTTACGGCCGAAGTTGAAAGGTCGCTGAGAGTGCTTGATGGAGCCGTTATTGTTTTTGACGGCAGCGAAGGGGTACAGGCGCAAAGCGAAACGGTCTGGCGGCAGGGACAAAAATACGGCTTGCCCTGTCTTTGTTTCATCAACAAGATGGACAAAGTGGGTGCCGATTTTGAAATGAGCGTTGACAGCGTTCGGGAAAAACTTGTCGCCAATCCGATTGTCCTGCAGCTTCCGATAGGGGCGTCCGATAGTTTTACCGGCGTGATAGACCTTGTCAGGATGCAGGCCATTGTTTTCGACGTCGGTAAGCTTGGGGCGAGTTTCACGGAGCTTGAAATTCCGGCAGAATATCGCAATAAGGCTTGGCAGGCCAGGCACGATATACTTGAGCACGCAGCCGAGTTTGATGAAGAAATGATGGACAGATACGTCCACGATAAACCGATGGATGCGGAGATTATACACAGGGCGATAAGGAAGGGGACATTGGCGGGTAAATTGCAGCCCGTATTTTGCGGCTCTGCGCTGCAGTATATCGGGATACAGCGGCTGCTGGACGGAGTTGTGGCGTATTTGCCGTCGCCACTGGATAAGCCCGCTATTGTTGCCCATAAGCCGGGTAACGAGAAGAAGGAAGTGACCGTCAAGTGCGACCCACAAGCGAGTTTTGTTGCGCTTGCCTTTAAGCTAATCAGCGACTCACACGGGGACTTGAATTTTATAAGGATATATCAGGGGACGCTGAAATCGGGCAGCAGGGTGCTGAATGCGACGCAGGACAGGAAAGAGAACATCACGCGTATATTTGAGATGCACGCCAGTGACCGCAAGATTCTGGAACAGGCCGGCGCGGGGGACATAGTCGCGGTGGTTGGGCCCAAATATACTATGACGGGGGATACGCTTTGCGACTCCAAGAAGCCGCCGGTATTGTTGGCCAGTATTACGTTTCCGCAGACGGTTATCAGTATGTCGATAGAGCCGCGGACGGTTGCGGACAAGAGTAAACTGTCTGAGGCGCTGGCTTCACTGCGACGGGAGGACCCGACCTTTGAATACAAAGTTGACCACGAAACCGGGCAAATGGTCATAGGCGGGATGGGCGAGCTTCACTTGGAGGTTTTGCAGCATAAGCTTATGAAGGAAAGGGGTCTGGACATCAGGGTGGGCAGGCCGAGAGTGGCTTATAAGGAAACGATTACAAAGGTTGCGGAGGCGGCGGGGAAGTTTGTTCGTCAAACTGGGGGAAGGGGGCAATATGGGCATGTTGTTTTGCGAGTGGAGCCGATTCTGACTGAGGATGGGCATTTCAGCCACGAGATACAATTTGAAAATGAGGTGGGAGGCGATAAGGTGCCGCGGGAGTATGTAGGTGCGGTTGAAAAAGGGGTAAAAGACGCACTGGGTACAGGGGCATTGGCGGGCTATCCTGTTATGGGGATTAAGGTTACGTTAATTGACGGGTCGTTTCATTCAGTGGATTCCTCGGATATTGCATTTGAGCAGGCGGCTATGCTTGCTATCAAGAGCGTGCTCGAAAAAGCAGGCCCTGTGCTTTTGGAGCCGGTTATGAAGATCGAGGTAATTGCGCCGGAGGCCAGTTTTGGGGTTGTGCAGGGCAGCTTGTTGGCCAAAAGAGGGCTTATTACCGACAGTAGAATCCACGGCAAGATGCGGACAATTGACGCCAATGTGCCTTTAAGTGAGATGTTTGGGTATTCCAGCGAGATAAGAAGCGTCACGGCGGGGCGGGGTACGTTCACAATGGAGCCATGCAGCTACGAAAAGGTGCCTGAACAGATTGCCGGGCAGATTATAGTGTGAAAAAATTCGAATTTTTTTTGTAATTTGTTGACGAATACTGAATCGTATGTTAATTTGCTGGTTTTGCGGCCGTAGCGAGCATCGCCAGGATGGCTTTGCGATAGACAAGTTGGGCTGTACACGTCTGCAAATCGTGGTCGTCAGGGATGGTTTTTGATTGAGGTTTGTTTTAGTTAAAGGGGTAAAACAGGAGCTGTCAATAAGCCCTGTGGGACCGTAGGACGGTGCCGATTCGGTCGATGCCGTTCCGTAAGGTTCGAAGCCCGGTTTATTTAAGGAAGGCGATTTGGTAGTCGGACGTCGGGACCGCGGGCGTTCGATAAATCAATCAAGGCCTTTCCTGCCCAAAATCTTAGATGAACTGCCGGCGAGGCGAAAGTTTTGACGGCAAAAGGAAATTTTTGTTTTGTCGAATCGGCAGGGTAAGTATGTAGTTTTGTCGATTGCGGCCGCAGGTTTGAAAAACAGGTTGTAATAATATTAAAGACGTGGGCGCAGGTTTATGGCCGGTGAAACCGAAAGAATAAAGATAAGGATGGAGGCCTATGACCACAGGATTCTGGACGCCTCTGCGAAGGAAATAGTGGAACACGCGAGGCGGACGAATGCCCGGGTCAGCGGCCCTATTCCGTTGCCGACTCGAATCGAAAGATACACGGTTTTGCGAAGTCCTCACATTGACAAGAAGTCCCGCGAGCAGTTTGAGATGCGGACACACAAGCGTTTGATTGATATTCGCGAGGCCAATGCCCGGACGGTTGAGGTGCTAAATCGCCTGGTGGTGCCGGCGGGTGTTTTCGTAAAAATCAAGGCATAAAATGACAGACCGGGGACAGGGAATATAAAAAGTGGTTATGCTGCTTGGTAAAAAGATTGGGATGACGCAGGTTTACGATGAGCAGGAACGGCTGTTGCCCGTTACGGTCATACAGGCCGGCCCCTGTGTCGTGATGCAGGTCAAGACCGTTAAGACGGACGGCTATAACGCCCTGCAGCTTGGGTTTGACGACGTGAAGACGTCGCGAAGGAAAAAACCGGAGGTCGGACACGCTGAGAAGGCCAAGACCACACCGAAGCGGTTCGTCAGGGAAATGCGCCTGGCCGACGATGCCAAGATGGAATTAAACGCGGGCGACTCGATAACGGTTTCGACGTTTGCCGAGACCAAGTTTGTGGACGTTATCGGGACAAGCAAAGGCAAGGGATTTGCGGGCCCGATGAAGCGGTACCATTTTGGCGGTATGCCCGGCTCGCACGGGACCGAGCGAAAGCATCGCTCGCCGGGTTCGCAGGCGGGTTATGGAACCGACCGTGGTCACGGCGGGGACATAAAGAAAGGCAAGAAAATGGGAGGGCATATGGGGGCGGAGCGGGTTACAGTAAAGACACATCGGCTTGTTTCAATAGACCAGGAAAATAATCTGCTGGTGATTAAAGGGTCGGTGCCGGGTGCGGCGGGTGGTTACGTTGTGGTGCGGGGTTCACAAAAGAAAAAGGTATAGATATCAGCGCAGGGATTAGCAGATGATTAGTGTGCCTGTATACGATAGAGAAGGTCGAGAGGTTGGCAGCTTGAAGGTCGATAAGTCGGCGTTCGGCGGGCGAGTGAGGTATGCGCTGTTGAAGCAGGCAATAGTAATGTATCAGGCGAATAAACGGGTGGGAACCGCCGCGACGAAAAACAGGTCGCTGGTTGAAGGTTCGACGAGAAAAATATACGCTCAGAAACATACCGGCAACGCAAGAGCCGGCACTATAAGAACGGCAAAGCGAGTAGGCGGCGGCGTGACGTTTGCGAAGGTGGCGAGGGACTTCAGCAAGCGAATGCCGAAAAAGCAGAAGCAATTAGCGAGGGATTCGGCGATACTGGCGAAACTTTTAAGCAACAACGTCGTGGTGGTTGACCAGTTGAAGTTTGAGAAGCCAAAGACGAAGGATTTTGCGACCGTGCTGGGCAATCTGAAGATTGACCGCAGTTGTCTTGTGGTGACGGGCGATTATGACAAATCGCTTTGGCTGTCGGCGAGAAACATTACGAAGGTATCGGTGCTGCCGGCGGCCGAGTCGAATGCGGGGGACATTTGCAGGCACACCAAACTGCTGTTTACCAAAGATGCATTTCTGTCGCTTATGAACAAGGATGAGGGGAGCAAAAATTAGCCGTTATCATTATGCACGACCATAATATCATAGTTCGACCGTTGATTACTGAGCAGGGAACGCACTTGGCGGGCAAAATTAGCGCGTATGCGTTTGAAGTGAACAAGGTTGCGAACAAGCAGCAGATAAAAGGCGCCGTTGAGCGGCTTTATAATGTGAAAGTGAGCAGGGTAAGGACTGCCAACAGAAAAGGCAAACTCAAACGCAAGGGCAGAGCGATGGGTTACACGGCGGACTGGAAAAAAGCCGTGGTGTATCTCGAAAAGGATTATCATATAGACCTGTTCTAAAGAATAGGACAGGAGGTATTTTATGGGAATCAAAATTTACAGACCAACGAGTGCCGGACGAAGAAACAGCTCGGTCAACGACTTTTCCGAGCTGACTACCGACAGACCGGAAAAGACACTGTGTATCCGCATAAAGAAGGCCGGCGGCAGAAATCACAGCGGGATGACGATGGTGCGGTTCAGAGGAGGCGGCGCAAAAAAGATTTACCGCCTTATTGACTTCAAGCGCGACAAGGACGGCGTCCCGGCCAAAGTGGTGACGATTGAATATGACCCGAACAGGAATTGTTACATATCGTTGCTGCATTACACCGACGGCGAAAAGCGATACATATTGGCGCCAGAGGGCGTAAAGCCGGGCTACATGGTGGAAAGCGGTACGACGTGCGAGCCGAAGGTGGGCAACGCGATGCCGTTAGAAGCGATTCCGAGTGGTCTTGAGGTTCATAATATCGAAATGTCTGCAGGCCAGGGCGGTAAACTGGTGCGAGTGGCCGGCGGTGCGGCGAGAATCCTCGCCAAAGAAGGCGACTGGGTAACACTTATATTACCCAGCGGCGAGATGCGAATGGTGCGCAAAGAATGCCGGGCGACTATAGGCCGGCTGAGCAACGCCGATTACCAGAACATTACCTGGGGCAAGGCCGGACGGACCAGACACCTCGGTTTCAGACCGCACGTCCGAGGCAAGGCACAGAATCCCGTGTCTCACCCCCTCGGCGGTGGAGAAGGCAGAAGCAACGGCGGACGACATCCCTGTTCGCCGACGGGAGTGCTGGCAAAGGGCGGCAAGACAAGGTGCCCGCGGAAAGTAAGCAACAAGCGAATCATCCGAAGACGCAGAAGCAGCAAACAGGGACAACAGCAGATAAATTAGAAAGGTATTATCGAGGCCGGTTGAGGTAGCTGAATGGGTAGATCGTTTAAAAAAGGACCATATGTTGACGCGAAGCTGTTTGCGAAGGTCAACAAGCAGATACAGACGGGGATGCGCGAGCCGATAAAGACCTGGGCGCGCAGATGCACGATAATCCCGGAGTTTGTGGGCTACACTTTTATGGTTCACAACGGCAAGATTTTCAACAAGGTTTACGTGACCGAGGATATGGTGGGGCACAAGCTGGGCGAATTTTCGCTGACGAGAATATTCAGGGGACATTCAACGAGAAAGGTGGAAGAAGCACCGGCGCCGGAATCAAGGTGATAAATTTTTATGCTAAGTGCCAGTAAATTGAAACAAATCAGTGAGCAGCGGAAGGTAAGCGTGGAGCAGTTGGCCAACCAGCTCGCCAGGGCGGGGCTGGACAAACAGGCCGCTATTTCGGCGGTGAAGAACTGGCGTAAGGGCCTGTTTAAGCCGAGGCCCCGCGGCGAAGACATTCAGCGTCTTGCGGCGGCGCTCGGGGTGGAAGCCAACGAGCTTCGCGGGTGGTGTTCGTCGTATCAGTACGCGCCAATGGCTCCTCGCAAGGCACGGTTGGTGACGCAGTTGATAGTCGGCCGACCGGTGCAGGATGCGCTGGACATATTGAAGTTTACTCGCAAGCGGGCGGCAGAAATGGTCAGCAAAACGCTGCGAGCCGCAATTGCCGACGCGGACGAGCAGGAAGCGGACGTGGACGTTCTTTACGTCAGCGAGGCGCGCGTGGATGATGCGGGTGTTCGGATTGGCACCAAGCGGTGGATAGCAAAGGACAGAGGCAGGGCGCATCCGCTTTGCAAAAAGGGCTGCCATATACATGTGACGGTGACGCAGCCGTAGCAGCGGGTAAACATTGTAGAGGCGAATGCAATTATGGGTCAGAAGGTATCGCCAATAGGTTTCAGGACAGGCATAACACGTGGCTGGCAGAGCACGTGGTTTGCGTCGAAGGCGGACTACGGGACGTTTCTTGTCGAAGACCAGAAAATTCGTGAATATATCGACAAGAAGTACAACAAGCAGATGCCCAAGGGCGGAGTTGCGCAAACCGAGATAGTGCGGACGCGCAACGAGGTGACAGTGACGCTGCACAGCGCCCGGCCTGGGGTGGTAATTGGCCCACGTGGCGGCGAGGTTGACAAGCTGCGAGAAGAAATAGAGGCGTTAACGGGTCGAAAGGTGGCCGTCAACGTTGTTGAGATAAAAGAGCCGGACCTGAACGCTTTTCTGGTTGGAGAAGCGCTTGCAGAACAGCTTGTCAAACGCGCGTCTTTCAGGCGTGCGATGAAGCAGTTTTGTGAGGCGGCGATGAACGCCGGCGCCAAGGGCGTGAAGATTATGTGTTCGGGCCGACTGGCTGGCGCCGAGATAGCCAGGCGTGAAATGCAGAAAATGGGAAGCATTCCGCTGCACACGCTGGATGCCGATGTCGATTATGCTACGGCCCGTGCGGAGACAACGTACGGGACGATAGGTATAAAGGTGTGGATATACAGAGGCCTTTTTGGCGAAGCGGTGCAGACCAGACAGCCGCAGCGACGTCGCTCGTTTAGACGGGCGGATGTTGCCGGTGGCGAGGTTTCGCGTGGGCCGGCGGCGGCGTCGAAACCTGAGCCGCAGTCCGGCGATACGAAGGCGGGGGGCGTTGAGCCGCCGGCGGGCGGGCAGCCCAAAGCGGACGGCCCGCAGTAGAGTTGACAGCCGGTTTTGTGACGTGACGGAAGGATTTTATAGATAGATTTGTTAACAGTTTTTAGCACGGGGTTTACAGAATGGCGTTGATGCCGAAAAGAGTGAAGTACCGTAAAAGCCAGCGCGGCAAGATGAAAGGTAATGCCAGCAGGGGCAACTATGTTGCGTTCGGCGAGTATGGTTTGCAGGCATTGGAGACCAGTTGGGTCAAAGGGACGAATATAGAAGCCGGTCGCGTGGCAGCGACACATTATCTGCAGCGTGAGGGCAAGGTATATCTGAGGATATTCCCGTACAAGCCGGTGAGCGCCAAGCCGCTTGAAACGCGAATGGGTAAAGGCAAAGGTGAGCCGGCGTTTTGGGTCGCACGGGTCAGGCCGGGAATGGTTATGTTTGAGGTCGGCGGCGTTGATGAAGAAGTGGCCAAGCGGGCTTTACTGCGGGTGGCGCACAAGATGCCGATAAAATGCAGATTAGTCAGACGCAGACATAAGGTTGGATAAGGGTATTCGAATGAAAGCGAATCTTTATCGCGAGATGAGCACGGACGAGCTCGAGAGCAAGGTGCACGAGCTGCGGCGGCATGTGTTCGACTTGCGTTCGCAGGCGGCAACGGAAAAGTTGCAGGACTACCGCGCGGCAACAAATGCGCGTCGTGAAATAGCAAGAATAGAGACGGTATTGCATCAGCGCCGGATTGAAACCGAGCGCCGGTAACATAAGGAAAAAAGGATGCAGGAAAGCAAAGTCAAGACAACGGAAGCAGTGGTAGTTGGCAAGAGCGGCAACAAGAGCATAAAGGTTGCGATGGACTATGTGTACAAGCATCCGAAATACGGCAAGTTTATGAAAAGACGGACGCGGCTGATTGTGCACGATGAGCGTAACGAGGCGGGCTTGGGCGATGTAGTGGAAGTGACCGAGTGCAGGCCCTACAGCAAAACCAAGAGCTGGCGTCTTGTGCGGATTTTGACGAAAGCGGCTCAGGAACAGCCGCAACAATAGCTGGAAAGTAAAAGATGATACAACAAGAAACAATGTTGAATATAGCCGACAACTCCGGTGCCAAGTCGGCGCAGTGCATAAGGGTTCTGGGCAAGAGCGGCGCCCACGGCAAGTTCACGCGGGCGGTTGCCAGCGTCGGGGACATCGTGTGCGTGGCGATAAAAAAGTGGCTTCCCACCTGTCAGCTTGACAACAAGAAGGTGCACAAATGTGTTATCGTTCGCACGAAGCATCCTATCAGGCGTGCCGACGGCAGCTATGTGCGGTTTGACACCAACGCGGCGGTTATGATAGACGAAGAGGGCAACCCGATAGGCACACGTATTTTCGGCGCGGTGGCCCGTGAGCTTCGCGAAAAGAATTATATGAAAATTATCTCGCTTGCCAGCGAGGTGGTTTAACAAAGGACAGGATTCAGCGGATGGCGATGCACGTAAAAAAAGATGATATGGTTCAGGTGATGACCGGCGACTACAAAGGGGCGACGGGCAAGGTGCTTCGTGTGCTGTGTGACGAAAACAAGGTTATCGTTCAGGGTATCAACCTGGCCAAGAAACATGTTCGGCCATCGAGAAGAAATCCCTCGGGCGGGCGTATAAATATCGAGCAGCCGATTCATATAAGCAACGTTCTGCCGGTCAATCCCAAGACGTCAAAGGGCTGCAAAGTGCGGTATGAAATCGGCGAAGACGGCGGCAAAAGACGTGTTGCCAAAGACGGCACGAAAATAGGCGATATCAGATATCCTGAAAAGAAATGAGCTGCGGTAGCGAACAATGGCGCGTTTGAAAGATTTATACAAGTCGAAGGTTGTCGGGGAGCTGACAAAGGAGTTCGGGTACAAGAACCGAATGGCGGTACCTCGGCTGGAAAAAATAGTCGTCTCGATGGGCGTGGGCAGGGCGGTGCAGGACAAGAAGTTCATTGAGCTGGCCAAGGCCGACCTGACGACGATAACGGGCCAGATGCCGCTGGTGTGCAAGGCCAAGAAGAGCGTCTCGAACTTCAAGGTTCGCGCGGGACAGGAAACCGGCCTGAAGGTGACAATTCGCGGCGAGCGGATGTATGAGTTTATGGACCGGCTGATAAGTTTGGCAATACCGCGGGTGCGGGATTTCCGTGGTCTGAGCCCCAGTGGGTTTGACGGCAGAGGCAACTACTCGATGGGACTTAGCGAGCAGACGGTTTTCCCGGAAATAAACCAGGCCAAGGTTGAATTTCAGCAGGGTATGAACATAACGTTTGTGACGACGGCCAGAAGCAATGATGAGACGAGACGGATGCTGGCCCTGTTTGGTATGCCGTTCAGAACCCAAAAGAGCGGCGACAAAGCGGACCAGTCAGAAATGGACTAATACCGGTTGGAAACGATAAGTTAAAGGTTTGTGTGAGTAATTATGTCTACGAAGGCCCTTGAAAACAAAGTAAAAATGAAACAGAAGTTCAGGGTAAGGCAGTACACCCGCTGCGAGATTTGCGGCAGGGCCAGGGCTGTCTATCAGAAGTTCAAGGTTTGCCGACTTTGCTTCAGGAAGCTGGCCCACGAAGGTAAGATACCCGGGGTCCAAAAGGCGAGCTGGTAAGAATTGGCCGGACGATTGAAAGCGCCGGCGAGGAGATAAGAGAAACAAATATGAGTTTGAGTGACCCAATAGCGGATATGCTGACAAGGATTCGCAACGCTGCGCGGATAAAAAGCAGGCAGGTGAACATCAAGGCCTCGAAGGTCTGTGCGGCGATAGCGGCTGTCCTGAAAGCGGAAGGTTATATAGAGGACTTTGAACGAATAGAGGACGCTGCGCAGGGGATACTGAGAGTTACGCTGAAATACGACCAGACCGGCCGCAGCGTCATAGAGGAAATCAAACGGGTGAGCAAGCCCGGTCGGCGGGTTTACACCTCGGTTGATGATTTGCCGAGTGTTATGAACGGGATGGGCATAGCGGTGGTCTCCACAAGCAAAGGACTGATGAGTGATAAAAGCTGCCGACAGGCAAAAATCGGCGGCGAGATAGTTTGTATGGTGTATTGATGAGTCGCATAGGCAGAAAACCGATTGGCGTTCCATCTGGCGTGAAGGTTGAACAGAAGGGCCGGACCGTTAAGGTTTCAGGCGCATTGGGCACGCTGGAGATGAACTGTCATCCGAATATAGACGTCCGGCTTGACGGCGCAGCCAATACGCTGGTGGTTGACAACAAACACCCGGAGGTTCGCCAGGACAGGGCTTTGCACGGAACGATGCGGGCGCTATTGGCGAATATGGTGGAGGGTGTGAGCAAGGGGTTCGAGAAGAAACTCGAGGTGTATGGGACGGGCTATACCGTCAAAGACCAAGGCGGCAAACTTATTTTGCAGGTGGGTTTTGCAAATCAGGTGGAGATGACGATACCCCAGGGGGTTAAGGTGAAAATCGATGTGCCGGCGACCAGAGGCGATGACACGCCCGCCAAGTTTACTTTGTCGGGAGTGGATAAGTGCGTGCTTAGCCGTTTCGCCGCCGACGTGCGCAAAATAAAGCCGCCGGAACCATACAAGGGCAAGGGAATTCGTTATGCCGGCCAGGTCGTCAAACGCAAGGTCGGCAAGACGTTTACTTCCGGAACGGCGGGTGGATAACCAATGAGCAGGAAAAACGTACAGAGAGCCGCACAAAGACGCAAGTTTCACGTGCGAAACAAAGTTCATGGAACGCCTGACCGGCCGAGATTGTCGGTGTTCCGTTCGAGCAGACATATATACGCCCAGTTGATAGATGACGCGGCAGGTTTGACGCTTGCTTCCGCAAGTACCAGGTTGAAAGCCCTGCGGGATAAAATCGCAAAAACGGGCAACAAAAAGGCCGCGGAAATTGTAGGTGAGGCGATTGCCAAGGAAGCGCTAGGCGTGGGTATAAAGTGCGTGTGTTTTGACAGGGGGCCGTACAAGTTTCACGGCAGGGTCAAGGCGCTTGCGGATGCGGCCAGAAAAGCCGGACTCGCATTTTAAATAAAAGAAAGTAATAGGGCTGGAGATAAAAATTGGCAGCAGAAGCGGTTAGAATGATTGAGCAGGAAGAAGGGCCATTAGAAGATACAGTGGTTAAAGTGTATCGATGCGCCAAGGTGGTCAAAGGCGGACGAAGGTTTGGCTTTGGGGCTTTGGTTGTGGTGGGCGACCGTGCGGGCACGGTTGGCGTCGGCTACGGCAAGGCCAAAGAGGTTCCGGCGGCGGTCGAGAAAGGCATAAAAGAGGCGAAAAAGGACTTGCGAAAGGTAGTGCTGTCGGGCCGGACGGTTCCTCATCAGGTCACCGGAAAATTCGGTTCGACGCGGATAGCAATTGTGCCGGCCAGTCCCGGCACGGGCGTGATTGCCGGTTCGAGCGCTCGTGCAGTTCTCGAATACGCGGGCGTCCAGGATGTGCTTACCAAAGTATATGGAAGCACATCGGCCAAGAATGTCGTAAAGGCCACAATGGATGGACTGTTGAAGCTGCGCAACAAGGAAATGGTCGAGCAGCTTCGGGGCGTAGAGGTCCAGCCGGTGAAAAGGTGGTGATGATAGAAATGTACGAGTGGCAAATAACTTCTGTTGCGGGCAAACATAAAGCGTGCAAACGTCTCGGCAGGGGCACCAGCAGCGGGAACGGTAAAACTTGTGGCCGGGGTCATAAAGGCAGCCGCAGCCGCTCAGGTGCGATGCGGAGTGGAACGCACGAAGGCGGACAAATTCCGCTGTTCCGACGAATGCCCAAACGCGGCTTCAGCAACTTCAAGTTTGCCCAGAGATACGAGGTTGTAAATGTTTCGCAATTGGAGCGGTTTGAGGATGGCTCCAGCGTGAATTTGCAGCAGCTTTCCGATATGGGCCTGATTGACGACTGCGGAAGCAGGGTCAAGATTCTCGGCGGCGGACAGTTGACCAAGCGACTGCAGGTGGCCGCTCACAGATTCAGCAAGTCCGCCGAACAGAAGATTACTGGCTGCGGAGGAACGGTGCAGGTTATATAGCGGGCGATTTGTAATTCGGGAATTTTCGTGGGTCAACTTTATCCGCCGAAGGCGGAAAGGCAAAAATGCTTAAAACGGTAGTCAACATATTCAAGATTGAGGATTTGCGGAACAAGCTGTTGTTCACGCTTGGGCTGTTGATTATCTATCGCGTTGGTTTTCATATCCCCATACCCGGCTTTGATATAGACAAGATAGTGTCGGCGGCGGGGGCTCGCGACACGGAAAGTCCGTTTGGCCGGGCTGCTGAGATGATGCAGATATTCACGGGCGGCAACCTTGACAACAGCTCCCTGTTCGGCCTGGGCATTATGCCGTATATCACGGCGTCGATTATTCTTATGCTGGTGCAGGAGGTTGTTCCGGCTTTGAGAAAGTTGCGAACGGAGGGGCAGACCGGTTACAAGAAGATACAGGAATATACACGGTATCTGACGGTGCCGATTTGTGTGCTTCAGTCGCTGATGTATATGCGTCTGCTGGGCGGCTACACCTATGCCGGGATGCATGCGCAGGCGGCCATAATGGGCATTTTTGCTATGACCGCTGGAACGATATTCCTGATGTGGCTCGGCGAACAAATAGACGAATACGGCATAGGCAACGGCATCAGTTTGATAATTATGGCGGGGATTATAGCGCGTATGCCCTGGGCGATTCGCAAGCTGTTGGCGACGGTTTCTTTTGATGTTGCCGCTCCTCCGGGCAGCATCGGCCCCACGAAGATTCTGCTGCTTGTCGGCGCGTTCGTGTTTGTTGTTGCCGGCGCCATACTGATAACACAGGGTCAGAGACGCATACCTGTTCAGCAGGCCAAGATGATGCGAGGCAGGCGAATGTATGGCGGTCAGAGACATTATCTGCCTCTTCGGGTAAATCATGGCGGCGTTATGCCGATAATTTTTGCCTCGGCGTTTATGACTTTTTTGCCGGTGATTGTAAGCCAGTTGGGGCGGATAAGGATGCTCGCTGATTCGACCGTGTTTATAGCCATCCAAAACGCTTTTGCCCCCCACGCCTTCACTTACAACCTCATATATATGGTGCTGATATTCCTGTTTGCATACTTCTGGGTGACGGTTCAGTTCCAGCCGAAGGACCTCGCCAAAAATCTCAGGGATTCTGGTAGTTTCATCCCTGGTTTGCGGCCGGGTCGCAGGACCGCGGAATATCTTGAGACGGTTATGACGAGGGTGACGTATTACGGCGGGGCGTTTGTAGCCATAATCGCCGTGGTGCCGTCCATAGTGATGTGGCTGTTGGGCGTTGACTGGCGTGTGGCGACGTTTCTGGGCGGCACAGGGCTGTTGATAGTTGTCAGTGTTTCGCTCGACTTTGTTCAAAGGATAGAAGCCAGCTTGCTTATGCACAGCTACGAAGGGTTCAGTGAGACCGGCAGGATAAAAGGGGCCTATGCATGAGAATAGTGCTGTTGGGTGCTCCTGGTGCCGGTAAGGGTACACAGTGTAAATATATAGTGGATACATACGGCCTGCTGCACCTGTCGAGTGGTGACATCCTCAGACGCCACAGGGCGCAGGGGACAAAGCTGGGTAAAAAGGCCCAGAATTATATGGATTCCGGAGCACTTGTGCCGGATAATGTTATTATCGAGATGATGATTGATGAAATAGGCAGGGCGCCGGCAGGCGGATACGTGCTGGATGGTTTTCCCCGCACGGTAAAACAGGCGACCGACCTTGATAAGGCCCTTGCCGGCAAAAACGAAAAGATAGACGCTGTTTTGAACCTCGGCGTGGGCGAGAACGTTGTTGTCAGAAGGATAACAGGCAGACGGATTTGCCCAAAGTGTGCTGCGGTTTATCACGTTGAGAATTTAAGGCCTAAGGTTGACGGAGTATGTGACAAGGACGGCAGCTCTCTCATTCAGCGGCCTGATGATACGGCTGAGGTCGTCGTAACGCGACTGAAGAATTATAACGAGCAGACGGCGCCTTTGGTTGATTATTATAAACGCAGAAATACCGTTTATGACATTGACGCCAACAGGGACGCAGAAGTGGTAAGCAAGCTGGTATTCAGCAAACTCGACCCCTTGGCGTGATGTGTGGCTTTTTAAATGGCTATAACGCTTCGCAGCCGACGTGAAATTGAGTTGATGCGTAACGCGGGCGTCGTTGTAGCCGATGTTCTTTTAAAATTGCAGGAGATTGCCAGGCCAGGCGTGAGCACAGCCGACCTTGATGCCGTCGCGGAGAAAATGACGTTGCAGGCAGGGGCGCAGCCCCTGTTTAAGGGTGTGCGAAGTCCCCATGCCCGGATGCCGTTTCCCGGGGTGATTTGTGCCTCGATTAACGAGCAGGTGGTTCACGGCATACCGTCGGACCATATCAAGCTCAGGGAAGGCGACATCTTGAGTATTGATTTCGGCGTGCGACTTGGTGGCTATTGCGGCGATGCGGCTGTGACTATTCCCATCGGCGAGGTGTATGCTGAGAAGCGTCGGTTAATGGATATTACTAAGCAGACGCTTGAGATAGCCATAGCCAGAGCAGCCCCGAGGATTCGCTGGAGCACAATAGCGGGCGAAATGCAAAAGCTGGCTGAATCAGCTGGTTTTTCAGTGGTCAGAGAGTTCGTTGGCCACGGAATCGGCAGCCAGATGCACGAAGAGCCGCGAGTGCCGAACTTCGTCAGCGAAGAGCTTTTGGCGGACGATATTGTTCTGGCCGAAGGAATGGTTATAGCGGTTGAGCCGATGATTAACAGCGGCACCAGCGATGTGCGAACCCTGAAGGACGGCTGGACGGTTGTGACCAGAGACGGCAAGTGCTCGGCTCATTTCGAGCACACGATAGCCATAACTGGTAACAGATGTGAGGTTTTGACAACGAAATAGTTTGTTATGACCAAAAAGGACGCAATAAGGTTGCAGGCAGAGGTGACTGAGGCGCTGCCGAACGCGATGTTCAGGGTCAAGCTCGAAAATGGACATCAGATTCTGGCGCACGTCTCCGGCAAAATGCGGATGCATTTTATCCGTATACTGCCAGGCGATACGGTCACCGTCGAAATGTCGCCTTATGATTTGAATAGAGGCCGGATAATTTTGCGCAATTAGACGATTGGTTGTGTTTGTTTTGCAAGGCGGATTTTAGCAATGAAAGTCAGAAGTTCAGTAAAGCGTATTTGTGAGAATTGCAGGATTGTGCGTCGTAAAGGCGTTGTGCACGTGATTTGCAGCAACCCCCGTCACAAACAGCGACAGGGGTGATTTGCGGGCACAGGCAGGCGACGGCCTGAAGAAAGTTAAAAGGAGCTTATATATATGCCGCGTGTCGTTGGTGTTGATATTCCCGCTCAAAAGGCGATGTGGATTGCGCTGACCTATGTTTACGGGATAGGCAGGCATACTTCTGTGGAGATACTCAAAGAGGCGAAGGTGGATAAGGATACCAAGGCGGGTAAGCTGACTGAGGACGAGCTGAGCCGAATCACACAGATTATCGAACGCAGTTATGTGGTAGGTGGTCAGCTTCGCAGACAGGTTACTCAGAATATTGCCCGCCTGCGAGACATCGGCTGCTACAGGGGGGTTCGTCACAGAAAGGGGCTGCCTGTTCGCGGGCAGCGAACGCGGACCAACGCCAGGACGCGTAAAGGACCGAGGAAAACAGTGGCCGGGAAGAAGGGCGTCAAAGAGATGCGTGGATAATTGTTTGTCTTGACACTTGGGATTTTGGAACGATGGAAAAAGAAAAAACTGTAAAACGTAAAGTCAGGAAGAATGTAATCAAGGCGGTTGTTTGCATAAAGGCGACATTCAACAATACTCTGATTACAATCACGGATACTAACGGGGATACGATTTGCTCGAGTTCGGCTGGTTGTGTTGGGTTCAAAGGTGCGCGTAAAAGCACGCCGTTTGCAGCCCAGCAGGCAGCGCAACGTGCCGCCGGTGTAGCTATGCGAAACGGAGTCCGCGAGGTCGAGGTGAAAGTGAAAGGCCCCGGCCCCGGCAGGGAATCTGCGATTTCCGCCTTGCAGCAGGCGGGATTGCGAATATCAGGCATTGAGGACGTGACGCCGCTGCCGCACAACGGCTGCCGACCGCCCAAACGCAGACGAGTGTAAGTTGATAAAATGATTGATAATGGTTCGTTTTAGAAAATCGCTGGAGACAGGTTAAAACAAATGGGACGTTATCTCGGTTCATCTTGTAAGCATTGTCGTCGTGAAGGTATCAAGCTGATGCTGAAAGGCAACAGATGTGAGACGGCGAAATGCCCGGTTGAGAAAAAACAGCGTAGTTTGGCCCCGGGGATGCATGGCTGGCGCAGAAGCCGGTCGAGCGAATACGGTGTTCGGCTTCGTGAAAAGCAGAAAGTTAAGCGCTACTACGGAATTTTTGAGCGCCAGTTTATGCGGTATTTTCACGAGGCTTCGCGGCTGAAGGGCAACACCGGCCAGACCCTTCTGCGGCTTCTGGAAAGGCGTCTCGATAACGTGGTCTACAAACTGAATTTTGCGCCGTCGCGGAAATCGGCCCGGCAGCTGGTTACTCACGGACATATATATGTCAACGGGCATAAGGTTGATTTGCCGGACTACAGCGTCGAAATGGGCGACAAAATTACGCTCAAGGGTGCGGAAAAAAGCGTCAAGAGAGTTAAGCAACAGCTGGAACAGAACCCGAGTTTTACAACGCAGGGCTGGTTGCAGCTGGACCGCAACAAGCCCGAAGCGACGATAGTGGCGATTCCCACAAGGGATGATGTGCAAATCCCGGTGGAAGAACAGTTGGTTGTTGAATTCTGCTCGAGATAGTTTGGAATCGGCAGAGATAATTGTGATTCGGCGGTTAATGTGAACTGGCTGATAGTGATAGGTCTGAGGAGGCCTGTATGCGAATTACGTGGCGTGATCTTGAGTTGCCTACACATGTTGAGCGTGACCAAAAGGTGGCGAGCGACAGATATGGAAAGTTCTATATCGAGCCGTTCGAGCGAGGTTTCGGCACAACTATAGGCAACAGCTTAAGGCGGGTTTTGCTCAGCTCGCTTGAAGGCAGTGCTGTGACGTCCATCAAGATAACGGGCGTTAATCACGAGTTTACTTCGATAAACGGCGTGATGGAGGACGTGATCGATATAGTCCTGAACGTCAAGAATCTGATCGTTCGGCTTCAAGGTTCCGGTCCGAAGCTGATGAAGGTGACCGCCAACAAGGCGGGTGTGGTGACAGGTGCCAATATTGTCGCCGACCCCGCGATAGAGATAATAGACAAAGACAAAGTCATAGCGACTTTGACCAAAGACGTGAATTTTGAAATGGAAATGGTGGTCGAAAGCGGTCGTGGTTACATGCCCGCTGCGGAACGGCTTGCTGTGGCTGACAGACACGAGCAGGAAATCGGCAGAATAGTGCTCGATGCGGCGTATTCACCTGTCACGAGAGTGCGTTATTCCACCGAAGACACGCGGGTTGGCCAGAAAACCAATTATGACCGGCTGGTACTTGAGATATGGACCAACGGAACCATCACGCCGGAAATGGCGCTGGTCGAAGCGGCCAAGATTCTTCGCAAGCACATCAACCCCTTTGTGCAATACAGCGAGGTGGGTATCGAAACGGTGGCCGGTGGCGCCGTGGCTGAAGAAGCCCAGCCCACATTTGATAAAGAGCTTGAAACCAAGCTGAATATGCCCGTCCAGGAGCTTGAGCTTTCAGTCAGGGCGAGCAACTGTCTCGAATCGGTCAAGATAGAAACAGTCAAACAGCTTATTAAAATGACCGATGCGCAGTTGCTGGAAGTCCGCAGCTTCGGCAAAACCAGTTTGCGGGAAGTCAAAAGAAAACTTGCGGATATCGGCTTGTCGCTGGGAATGACAGGGATAGATTGATTTTGTGTCTTGCCCCGCAATTTTGCGGCGGGGCGGGAATTTATCCGCCGTGGGCGGAAAGAGGTATGCTGATTTATGCGTCACAGAGTTTCAGGCAGACAATTGAGTCGAACAAGCGAACATCGTATGGCTATGCGTCGCAATATGACGGTCTCGCTTTTTGAGCATGAGACAATTTCGACGACTATTCGAAAGGCCAAAGAAGTCAAGAGCTTTGCTGAGAAGCTGATTACCCTGGCGAGAAAAGGCACATTGGCTGACAGACGCCGGGCTATAGCACTGCTGGGCGACCGCGACGTAATCAAAGAGGAAGAAAGCGGACCGGTCAGGAAGGGCACGATAATTGGAAAGTTGTTCAGCGAGCTTGGCCCGCGGTATCTTGACAGGGCCGGCGGTTATACGCGGATAATCCATCTGGAGAAGAGACGGTTGGGAGATAACGGCGAACTGGTTTTGCTCCAGTTGGTCGGCGCAGAAACAATTGAGGAAGAGCCGAAAGGCGGCAAAAAAGGCAAGGGCAGGCACGCCAAAACGACTCAGCCTGCCGAAGCCGCTGCCGGCGCAGCACAGTAATCCGTTTCTTAAGTGCTCGGTGAGGGAATAGGCAAATGAGCGCTCAAGAGTGCATCTTCTGCAAAATAGTATCCGGCCAAATACCCGCGACGAAGATTTACGAGGACGATGTTGTCGTCGCGTTCCTTGACATCGGGCCGATAAGCGATGGCCATACACTTGTGCTGCCGCACCAGCATGTCGAAAATGTGCATAGTTGTCCGCCTGAACTTCTTGGACAAGTGTGGGCCCGCCTGGGCAAAATCGCCGGCGCCGTTGCTTCAGCCGTTGGCGCCGATGGATACAATGTTCTGTGTAATAACGGCAAAGTCGCCGGACAGGTTGTTGACCACCTGCATTTTCATATTGTCCCCAGAAGAGCAGGTGATGGGGTCTTTACGCAGTGGCCTTCATATAAATATCCAAAGGGTAAAGCTGAAGCCATCGCCGTTAAAATCAAAAGCAATCTGTAACCGGTTTTGTTCTTGCTATTAAGAGGTTTTACTGTTAGATTTTGATTTTGAATTCTTATCCGCCTGTGGCGGAATTGATCGCGGGGTAGAGCAGCCTGGTAGCTCGTCGGGCCCATAACCCGGAGGTCGCAGGTTCGAATCCTGCCCCCGCTATTGGTTTGCAGAGATAGCTTCCTGGCCAACTGGGAGTTATCTTTTTCTTTTTATCTCCAAATTAACCCGCTATTAAACTCCGACCTTACACCTTATTGGAAATGCAAGATACAAAAGTGTTGCTAATTCCATAAATATAAGTTATACTCCTTGGTACATTATTGTAGAAAATAACCCTAAAGTTGCTTAAAAGGGCTATAATGGGGGCGTTGAAAAGCAAAGACACGAGAAAATTAAGTATAAGATAAACTAATAGATAAAAAAAGCGTTATGAATAATCGAACCTTAAAGATGTATGTTTTTTATTGTTCAAACAGTATCGAGCCGGAGCAAATGGCCGGGGGCTTGTGCAAACTGGACGGGGTTACAGTTAAGACGATAAGTTTGCCGTGTTCCGGGAAAGTTGACATCCCATATTTAGTGAAAGCGTTTGAAACCGGCGCGGATGGTGCGGTAATCGTTACCTGCAAACAAAATGAGTGTCAGCACCTGGAAGGAAATTTACGGGCTAATAAGCGAGCTGAGGCCGTAGAATCGCTGCTGGAAGAGATTGGAATGGGGAAAGGGCGAATGGCGGTTATTATGTTGAAGGAAGGCGGCGTCGAACAGGCCCTTGGCGAAATCAGGGATTTCATTGACAGGGTAAGAAATTTACCTCAGCCCTAAAACAGTACTACGCACGTATAGGAGAATAGGAACTGTATGAAAGTTGACAGTAAACTTGCAAATACAATAGCAAAGGGAGATTTTATAGTCACCGCAGAGATTTTGCCCGGTGCAGGCGGAGATGGTTCAACAGTCGAAGCGGCATTGAAGGTGTTGGGCAAGGGGCCTCTGGCAATCAACGTGGCGGATAACTGTCACAATATAGGGATGTCTTCTATTGCCGCATCGGTCGCGGTGCTCAAATCAGGCGCTGAGCCGATTTGTCAGATAGTTACACGCGACAGGAACCGAATCGCGTTACAATCCGATTTGCTCGGGGCGGCTTATTTAGGAATCAGGAACGTGCTTTGCCTGTCCGGTTATCATCAGACGCTGTCGACCTGTCCGGAATCGGCAAACGTTTATGATATCGATTCCACTCAGTTTATAGAAATGGCGACGAATATGTCCGAGAAAGGCGTTCTTGCCGACGGGTCAAAGATTGAGGGGCAATTTTCAATGCTTGTTGGAGCGGTTGCCAACCCATTCCAGAAGCCGGTGGAATTAAATATGCTTCGGATGCAAAAGAAAATCGAAGCCGGCGCAAAATTTATTCAGACCAGCGCCGTATTTGATATAGAGACATTCAGCCAGTGGTTAGACGCAGCGATAAGCAATGGGATAACCGCAAAGGCGGCGATTCTGGCGGGCGTTTTGCCTTTGGATTGCGCCGCTGAAGCGGAGAGGTTGCGGAATACATACACGGACTATTCAATTCCGGACAGCGTGATTGAGCGGCTCAAAAAAGCCGGCAACGAAGCGGCACAGAAAAAAGAGGGACTGGCTATATGTGTTGAGGCAATCGGGAAGCTTAAAAAAATGAAAGGCCTCAGAGGCATCCATATACATTGTGGCTGTAAAGGAAAAGTGTCGCCGGAAGTTGTCGCAGCGGCCTTGTCGTAACAGGAATCGAATATGCCTGAAAAATATCACATTAAAACACAACCTGTGCCGCCAATAAGCCCGCGAATCGGCAAATACGGAATGGTCGATTGGCGTGAAGATTGCGCACGCTGTCATAACTGCGTCAAAAAGGCCTGCGTTTACGACCGCTACAGGCAGGAGGCGGATTATATTCGCAATCTCAACGATGTGGACACCCTGTTCTTTGATTGTATGGGATGTTTTTCGTGTGTTCAGGATTGCACAAAGGGTCTTTTGTGTATGTCCATCAATCCCGAATACCAGAAAATGGGAAACAGCTACTGGACTCCCGATATTATCAAAACGACCTGGCTCCAAGCGGAGACGGCGAAAATTCCGGTTTCTGGCGCGGGTTATCGCGGGCCATTTGCGGGCAAGGGTTTTGATTCGATGTGGACAGATATGTCCGAAATCGTTCGCCCAACCCGCGACGGAATTCACGGACGAGAATACATCAGTTCTTCGGTCGATATCGGAAGGAAACTGCCATATCTCGCTTTTAATGGTAACAAGACCGGCGCAAACGCGTCGCCGCTTGTTTCGATTCCGATGCCGTTAATAATAGATATGACCTCGCCTGCACATACTCTGCCGCAGCTTAATTCGATTATCGCTCAGACGGCCGTAAACACCGACATGATAGCGATTATTGATTCGCGTCAATGGCAGGGCAATGACAAGCAGCTCAGGAACATAGCGTTTTATCTTGCTGAGGGTCAGGATATTCCCAGAAACACCCTGAAGAAAACCAGGTTAGTGGAAATAGCTGACAGCGCCAGGGCAATAGAACGCATCAAAGAAATAAAAAAGACACATCCGGGGATAGTTATTGCGATAAGGGTTGAACTGACGGCGGCGGGAGTCGAGCGAGCTATTAAACTCGCCGAGCTTAAAGAAGTCGAAGTGATTCATATCGTGGCGGACGCCAACGGAAACGAGATTGGCGCAAACAAGCCGCGGTTTATCAAAGATATGACACGTCAGATTCATACGACGCTGATAGAAAAAGGATGCAGGGATGAGATTACGCTTATGGCCGGCGGCGGAATAGCGCTGCCTGAGCATATGGCGAAAGAAATTATATGCGGTGCGGATTTGATAACAATCAATCTGCCGCTTCTTATATCACTGGAATGTCATCTATGTAATAGCTGTAAGCCGGGGATGGTATGTCCGGCCAAGCTCGAAAAAATAGATACCAATTACGGTGTCGGTCGAATGACCAATCTTATCGCCGCCTGGCACGACCAGTTGATAGAGGTTATGGGCGCGATGGGAATGCGTGAGGTTCGTCGTCTTCGGGGCGACGTCGGCCGCGCGATGTTCTTCGAGAATCTTGAGGAGGAAGCCTTTGGCAAGCTTTTCGGTTCCAGAAAAAACAATTAAAGATATCCTTCCTGAAAATACGCTCAAGACGTTTGTGCCGCAGGAAGAGGTGGCCCGTGTCGTTAAGACGGCGCCATCCCGCTATCGTAACGAGATTGCGAAGTTCATTGTCCATCGAAACCTGAATTGCAAGCGATGCGGCAAATGTGCCGAGGTGTGCCAGTATAAAGTTCACGTGCTAAAGCCCGGCTACAAGTATTTCGCTGAGCCGAGGAATCATTTATGCATAGGACCTGCCTGTGAAAAGAACGGTCATTTCTGTGTTGCTAAGTGCCCGCAGGGGGCGTTACAGCTCAAAGAAAACCCGCTGTTTAAGGCGCTGGGCGATTATCGCTGGCCTGGAGATTTGATTTTAGCAACGTGGAAAATGGCTGAAACCGGCGACGTCCCGCCCGCGGAGTATGGTTATGAATACGAGTGCGGCAATTCAGGCGGCGGATTTGACCGGCTGAGGTTTAAATTTCCCGACAAGCCGCCAGTAAAGATCGACGCCGACAAGATAGACACAAGCATATCGCTAAATAAGCGCGGCGATGGTAGGCCCGAAATCAAGATTGACGTCCCCTGGTATGGCGGCGGTATGTCGTTCGGGTCAGTCAGCAACGTAACCCAGTTATCAAAAGCCAGGGCCGCTAAGGCCTGGAATACCTTTACCTGCACGGGCGAGGGCGGGTATATGGAGCGGATGAGGCCTTATGATGACCATGTGATTACACAGGTCGCAACGGGTCTTTTCGGCGTGCGTGAGGAAACGATTCAGCGTGTGCCGATAGTGGAATTCAAATATGCCCAGGGCGCAAAACCGGGTCTGGGCGGCCACCTGTTAGGCGACAAAAATACCCCTGCTGTGGCAAAAATGCGTGAGGCGGTTTTAGGCATATCGCTGTTTTCGCCGTTCCCGTTCCACAGCGTTTATTCAATCGAAGACCATCAAAAGCATATCGACTGGATAAAGCACGTTAACAAGCGGGCCTTAATATCAACGAAGGTATCGACGCCGACAGATGTCGATATGGTCGCGGTCGGAAGCTATTCCGCAGGGACTCATATTGTCCACATAGACGGCGGCTACGGCGGAACCGGCGCGGCTCCTGATATCGCGAAAAAGAATATAGCGATGCCGATTGAATACGCCATAGGCAGGGTCCACAAGTTCCTTACCGACGAGGGCGTTCGCGACAAAGTAACGCTTATCGCCAGCGGCGGAATACGCTCGGCACATGATGTGGCCAAGGCAATTGCCCTTGGTGCCGATGGAGTTGTGATAGGGACCGTGGAATTAGTCGCACTTGGTTGTGTTCGATGCAGCCGATGCGAAAGCGGACGTGGCTGTCCGCGAGGTATCGCCACAACCGACCCTGAGCTGGCGCAGAAAATGAATATCGAATGGGGCACACAGCGGATTATCAACCTTTACAATGCCTGGCGAAAAGTGCTTGTGGGAATTCTGCAACGCTTCGGCATGCGCAGCGTCACGGAATTACGCGGACGCACCGACCTGTTGATGCATCTTGACTACACCAATGACCCTTCGGCAAGCTCAGGACAAGGCGTGGGGGCCAAGAAATGAACAATGAACTTATAAAACAACTGGCATATTCGAGAAAACAACTGGCTGAAAAACTGAACCATTCCTGCGAAATAAGAAAAGAGGCGGAAGAGGGCGGCTGCGGCGTTGTGGGTTTTTGCTGCAGTGAGCCGGTACCGGGAAAGCATATTTATGAGCCCTCACGGCAGATGCACAATCGCGGAAACGGTAAAGGCGGCGGCATCGCGGCGGTCGGATTTGTGCCGGAACAGCTCGGTGTCAGCCGGGAAGTGCTGGACAATCATTATATGCTTCACGTCGCGTTCCTGGATGATAAGGTCCAGCCCGAGATAGAGAGGCAATTTATCAATCCTAATTTCGATATCGCTAAATCAAGCCAGCTCGATAAAGTTGACGACTGGAAAAGCGTGCCAGGTCTGGAAGTAAAACCGCCTGACGTGTGCCGATACTTTGTTCGGGTAAAGCCAAAGGTGCTCGATGCTTTCATCGCCCGGAATAATCTGCAAAAACTCGACCGCAGCGAAGCGGAAGACGAATTTATCAACCAAAACAGCTTCAGCTTGAATCAGAAATACTATGCGTCCTTAGGCGAGAAGAGGGCCTTTGTGCTTTCACACGGCCGGAATATTATGATACTCAAGGTCGTTGGTTTTGCTGAAGCGATTGTAAAGTATTACAAAATCGAAGACCTTTGTGCCCACGAGTGGATTGCCCATCAGCGTTTCCCGACCAAGGGCCGCGTATGGCATCCCGGCGGGGCGCATCCTTTCGCCGCTATCGATATGGCGCTGGTGCACAACGGCGACTTTGCCAATTACCATTCCGTAACCGAATATCTCAAGCAGCGTAATATTTATCCGCAGTTCCTAACCGATACTGAGGTATCCGCGCTTTTATTCGACTTGCTGAGCAGGACTTATCACTACCCGCTCGAATACATTATTGAAGCATTGGCTCCGACCACCGAGCTGGACTTTGACCGGCTGGATGAGGAGAAACAAAAGATTTACCGCGACATTCAGGCGACTCATATTCACGGCTCACCCGACGGCCCGTGGTTTTTCATTATCGCCCGCAATCTTGCCCGAGAGAAAAAATTTCAGCTTATGGGTATAACCGATACCGCGATGCTTCGGCCTCAGGTTTTTGCGTTCTGCGACGGCGAAGTCCAGGTGGGTCTGATTTGCTCGGAAAAACAGGCCATCGATGCCACATTGCACAGCTTATCCAAAGACGACAAAAGGATATGCCCGGTGGCGGATAAATACTGGAATGCCCGCGGGGGCAGTTATACCGATGGCGGGTCGTTTATATTCAATCTTGAAAAAGATTCGGCGGGCAAAATGCGAATTTACTGCACCGACAAGTTTGGCACAGCGGTGCCAATGCCCGAATCCTCGGAAAGTTGCGATTTCTCACAGGAGCCGTCGCTTGTATCTGAGGATGAAGAAGAAATACAGACACTCATAGGCGAGCGATTCGTGTCCGGCAACGGCATGGCGATTTTCGAGATGATTCGAAACGTTGTGCATGAATGGACGTTCGATGAGTTTCGTTTTGCCTGCGGGCAAATAGTAAACCAGGCGAAAGACCCGCATAAGGCAAATCTCGCGATAGAGGTTCTGACGCTGCTTAATGACCGCAGGTATTCAACCGGCTCAAAGAAACGAAGTCATATCCTTCACATTGTCCGCAGCGAATTAAGCCTGCTGTTCCGGAATATTCCCAATATAGACGTTAAGAATTCTTATAATGGGACGCACCGTCTCATTGATTTTGAGACGCGAGGCAATCTCAAGGGACCCGGGTATAATGAAACAACTCTTGTAATCGATGCCGCCAATTTTGCGCCCGAAGGAGACGACTGCGACGCGGCCCTTTTAGTTAACGCGTATATTAAGGGCTGGCGACACTTTATCAGCTTCAATTGTATCGGTCAGCGATTCATTGGCTGCGGCCTCGGCCCGGATACTGATGATGTAACAATAGATGTTTACGGAAGCAGCGGCGATTATCTTGCCTCCGGCATCGACGGGCTGACTATCAACGTGCACGGAAACGCCCAGGACCAGTTAGGCCAAATCATAAAAAGAGGCAAATTGGTTATCCATGGCGACGTGGGCCAGACGTTTATGTATGGCGCCAAAGGCGGCAGCGTCTATGTACTTGGTAACGCCGCTGGAAGACCACTTATCAACTCCGTCGGCAGACCAAAGGTGGTAATAAACGGCACGTGCCTTGACTTTTTAGCCGAGTCGTTTATGGCGGGCGACCCGCATAACGGCGGCGGCTTTGTTATCTTAAACGGGGTCAAATTCGATGACGACGGCAAATTAGTAACATTGTCGCAGCCATATCCAGGCAGCAACATATTCTCCCTCGCTTCAGGCGGGGCGATTTTTGTCCGCGACCCGAACAGGACGCTGGTTGACCAGCAGTTAAACGGCGGCTTCTTCGCAAAAGTAACCGACGAGGACTGGGAACTGATACTGCCTTACCTTAAAGAAAATGAACAGCTTTTCGGAATAAAAATAGACCATCTTTTAACCGTTAACAACGAGCGGCGCGAGCCAATAGAGGTTTACCGCAAAGTTGTTCCCGGCAACATCGCAAAAATCGCCTCGGAAGATACAGATGACGTTGAAGAGGCTTCCGAAGAGGAATTAGCTGCTAAATAGTGCAGATTGCGAAAGGTAATTACGGTGATAACAATCAAGAAAACAAAAACCAGCGACGCCCTGAAGGACGCAGTCGAGAAAATTTCCGGCGTGGACTTGGGCGTTTGCCTTCAGTGCAGGAAATGCTCCAGCGGATGCCCCGTTGGCAAACTTACAAAGTCCCGGCCATCAGAGATTATGCGTCGGCTCCACTTGAACGCAGGCAATGAGCTGCTGGAAAGCGATATCCTCTGGATGTGCGTTTCATGTGAGACGTGTTCTGCTCGCTGCCCGATGGGTATTGACGTCGCCGGGGTAATGGATGCACTGCGAAAGCTGGCGTTATCAAGGGGGGCGTCAAAACAGGAAGGTAACGTGCCTTTGTTTAACAAGGCATTTTTGAAAACGGTCGAGGTATTCGGCCGGACATACGAAATGGCGATGATAACCGCTTACAAGTTAGGCACCGGGAAATTAATGAACGATACGGAAAAGTTCCCGACGATGCTGAAAAAAGGCAAAATCTCCCTGTTGCCTTCGCTTGGCGGAGACAGGAAAACGGTGAAACGCATATTCAAAAAAACAAAGCAAAATAAAGGGGCCGGAATATGAAATACGCCTACTACCCCGGATGTTCCGCTGAATCAACGGCCCGCGATATGCACCAGTCAACTTTGGCGGTTGCCGGTGTACTTGGAATCGAAATGATTGAGCCGAAGGGCTGGACTTGCTGCGGAGCAACCGCAGGCCACCAGACCGACCGCGTATTGGCAGCAGCATTGCCTGCCGCCAATTTGGCCAAGATTAAGGATATGGGGCTTGATTGCGTCGTGAATTGCGCGGCCTGCTACAACAGGATGAAGGTGGCGAATCACGAAATCACGACCGAATCGGAAATTCGCAGAGACGTCAGCGACGCGATTGGCCGGGATTATGACGGTTCGGTCAAGGTTCGGCATTTTATTGAGGTGCTGCTTGAAGATATAGGTTTGGAAAAAATCAGCAGAGCAATCAAGCAGCCACTCAAAGGCCTGAAGGTCGCTTGTTATTATGGATGTTTGCTTGTTCGTCCGCCGAAAGTCGTTAATTTTGACGACCCGGAGAATCCGAAGTCGCTCGATAAGCTGGTTAAAGCGGCAGGCGGCGAGGCAATCGACTGGCCATACAAGGTCGAATGCTGCGGCGGCGGGTTGTCGCTTTCGAGGACGGACGTGGTGGTCAATCTTACAGATACGATTCTTGGAATGGCCAAAAGTTCGGGCGCGGACTGTATTGCGGTAAGCTGCCCGATGTGTCAGGTGAATCTCGATTTACGGCAGCAGGACATTAAAAAAGAAACCGGCAGGGACTATCAAATACCTATCGTGTACATCACGCAGCTTCTTGGGCTTGGTCTTGGTATCAGTTCAAAGAAACTCGGATTCAATAAGCTAATGGTTCCTGCTTCAAATGTCTTGGAGAAGGTGGAAGTGAGCAGCAATGGGTAAATACGACGACAAAAAAATTGGTGCGGTCCTTGTGCAGGGCGGCGGTATCGCCGGTGTTCAGGCATCGCTCGATTTAGCCAACAGCGGCTTTAAGGTTTACTTGGTCGAGCGTGACGCAGCGATAGGCGGTATGATGGCCCATTTGGATAAGACCTTCCCGACGGGTGATTGCGCCACGTGCATTGTTTCACCCAAGCTCGTTGAATGCGCACGAAATTTAAATATCGAGATAATGACCCTTTCGGAGCTGGTTGACCTCGAAGGCGAGCCCGGCAATTTCAAGGCCACCGTCAAACGGCATCCGCGATACGTGGATGAGGACAAATGCACGGGTTGCAGCGAATGCACGCAGGTTTGCCCGGTGGATGTACCGGACGAATTTAACCGGTGCCTCGGGACAAGAAAAGGCATCGCAAAACTCTACGCTCAGGCGACCCCCAATATATTCGGCATTTTGAAAAACGGCCACGCGCCGTGCAAGATGGCGTGCCCGGCGAAAGTGAACGTCCAGGGTTACGTCCAGCTCATAAAGAAAAAAGAATATATCAAGGCGGTCAACCTTATACGCCAGAGAAACCCGCTTTCAGCGATATGCGGAAGGGTTTGCACTCATCCCTGCGAAGCCGAATGCACACGAGGCAAGGCGGATGACCCTATTGCGATACGGCTGCTAAAGCGATTCGCATCAGATAAAGAAATTGAAATGCTCGAAGCGGGCCAGATTACTCTGCCCGAAGAAAAGAAACCTTCTGCTGACGCGAAAAAAGTCGCCATAATCGGCGCTGGTCCGGCCGGACTTACCGCGGCAAGTGACCTTGCCGACGCGGGTTTTGCTGTCACCGTCTATGAATCGCAAAGTAAGGCGGGCGGTATGCTTCGATGGGGTATCCCGGAATATCGACTGCCCAAGAAGGTACTCGACCACGAAATAGAAATTATCCGCCGAAAGGGCGTTAATTTTGTTTATAACTGTCTTGTCGGAAAAGACGTTACTATCCAGAAGCTGCGCAACGATAACGAGGCGGTTTTCATTGCCGCCGGCGCACATAAGAGCCGCAAGCTCGGTATTCCCGGTGAACAAATCAACGGCGTTATCCACGGCGTTGAATTCCTCAGGGATGCCGGCTCAGTCAATAAGCCGAAGGTGAAAAATAAAGTCATAGTCATCGGTGGCGGTAACGTCGCGGTTGACGTTGCGAGAACTGCGCTTCGCCTCGGCGCAAAACAAGTCGAAATGGTTTGCCTTGAGGGCGCGAGTGAGATGCCCGCCTACAAGGAGGAAGTCGAAGCGACTCTCGCCGAGGGTATCAAGATTCGTAATGGCTGGGGTCCGAAACGTATCACCGGCAACGGCTCGATTACAGGCATAGAGTTCAAACGCTGCACAAGGGTCTTCGATGACCAGAAACGTTTCAGGCCGATATTTGACGAAAACGAGCTTATAACGGTTGACGCGGACCAGATTATCATTGCCATAGGCCAGATGACTGATGAGCAGTTTGTCGGCCATATCGGCGTAGAAAGCGAACGTGGGTATTTCAAGGCCGACCCTGTAACCGGTCAAACTTCGATAGAAGGCGTTTTTGCAGGCGGTGACAATGCCTCAGGCCCAGCGGCTGTTATTGACGCGGTCGCGGCGGGCAAACGGGTCGCGGAATCCATCGAGCGATTCCTGACCGACAAGGAAATGCTGACCAATCGTTTCGAGGACAACCTCAAGCCGCTTTCTGAAGATTTGCTTCCTGATACCGAGGACGTCGAGAAAAAAGCCCGCGTTCATCCCGAAGAATTAGCGCCGGCAGGACGATTGCGGAATTTCGAAGAGGTCGAAAAAGGACTCACCGAGGCCCAGGCCCTCGCGGAAGCTGAAAGATGTCTGAATTGCGCCCTGTGCTCGGAGTGTAACCAGTGCGTCGAGGCCTGCGAGCAGCACGCTATCGACCACGCTATGAAAGAGCGGATAGTCAAATTAGAGGTCGGCTCGGTTCTGCTCACCCCCGGCTTTCAAGAATTCGACGCGACCCGAAAAGGTGAATATGGCTACGGGCGATATTCGAACGTCGTTACGAGCGTTCAATTCGAGCGAATGCTTTCAGCGGCAGGCCCGTTCGAGGGACATCTGATTCGTCTTTCAGACGGCAAGCCCGCAAGACGCATCGCGTGGATTCAATGCGTCGGCTCACGCGATTCAGAATGCGGCAACGAGTACTGCTCCTCGATTTGCTGTATGATGGCAACCAAGCAGGCAATGGTAGCAGGCGACCACGTCGATGGATTAGACGCGACCATCTTTTATATGGATATCCGCGCGTTCGGCAAGGATTTCGACCAGTATTACGAGCGTGCCAAAGCCCAGAAAAACATACACTACATCAAGAGTATCCCCTCGCGGGTAATTCAGCTCCCCGGCAGCAGTGACCTTCGCCTGAATTACTACGACCAGAGCAATAATATTCAGCAAAAGGATTTTGACCTTGTTGTGCTTTCCGTGGGAATGGAGCCGCCCGCTTCTATGGCGGAATTCGCCTCGCGTCTTGATATAAAACTCAATGATTTCGGTTTCTGCAAAACCGACCGACTGTCGCCGCTGTCAACCTCCATACCGGGCGTCTTTGTCGGCGGAGCATTCCAGGAACCAAAGGATATTCCCGAAACCGTTACGCAGGCCAGCGCCGCCGCCTCAATGGCAATGGAGCTGTTGGCGCCGGTTCGCAATACCCTGATTACCAAAAAGAGTTACCCCACTGAGCACGACGTTACCGATGAAGACCCGCGTATAGGCGTCTTTGTATG
>JBEKZA010000010.1:0-62024 GCA_049510335.1 Sedimentisphaerales bacterium
CTCGTCTATCCGTTTTCTAAGGTCATCCAGAGACAACATATCCACCTGCCGAATCCTCGGCGTAAAACCATTCGCCATAACAGGGTTATAAACCAGTTCTTTTAACAGAAATAACCCCTTGCGTCAACGACTTTGCCCCGCTACAAATCATTTTTTGATGGCTAAACACATGAAATACACTATTTTTAAGACCAAATGGGGTTACTTCGGCCTTGTCGCCGGCGAAAATGGACTTATTCGCAGCGTTCTGCCTTGCCCTGAGCGGACTCGTCCTGAGTGCAATCGAAGGAGTCGAAGGGCCCGTATGAATCGAAAACCAGTTGAACGTTATCTGCTCGCCGGTCTGGAAAATCCCCGGTTCAAGAAAAATCTTCTGAAGCCCCTCCAAAACAAGATAGTCGCCTATTTTAACGGCAAGCAAGTCAAGTTTAATACCACTCTCGCCCTCGCCGGCCTGCCGCCATTCACCCAAAAGGTCTTAACCGGCTGCCGTAAAATCCCTTCCGGCAAAACTGTCACCTATTCGCAATTAGCGGCGATGGCTGGTAATCCTCGCGCCAGCCGGGCCGTAGGCAATGCACTGGCAAAAAATCCAATCCCCCTGATTATCCCCTGCCACCGCGTCATCCGCTCCGACGGCTCAATCGGCGCGTTCAGCGCCCCCGGCGGAACCGATACTAAGAAAAAATTAATAGCTCTGGAAAGTAATAAACACTAAAAGGTTGCTCGCCCCATTATTCATTATTCGCCAGTTATTTAATGCTCAACAGAATGTCCATAGCAGACTGTAGATGTTTGAGGGAAGTCTTCGAGGTCAGTGGTACCCTGCAAGATATTTTCCCGTCTTTAGTAAGCAGTTGTAATCTATGCTCTTTATATATCCAAGACCTTTTTAGCTCTTGTTGAACTTCTTCAAAAATACTTTTTGCTTGGGGATTCAACATCTCCAACAAATTAACCCGTTTATGAGACAAATCGATCGTATCGCTCATAGAAATGAGAAAATATCTAAAGCAACCGAGCTTGGAAGACCCCAATACGTTTTCAGCAGAAAAAGCAAATAGATGACTCTTGTACGTGACTTGAACCGTGGCCCATATACATGGAATCTTTCGGTTTCCGTAAACCGGTTGCCCAAACTGCTGCAAAGTCGTTTCATCAGCGCCCAATCCTTTGGCAAAGTTGATAAAAATGGCTCTCGTAACACGTTCCTCCTCACGTGCATATAAAATCACGGTTGCGAATAATAAAGGAAGTATAACTAATAAGTATACACTCCACAAAAGGAGATCTAGAAATCGCGGCACATTATGAGAAAAAATTCGAGGGATTATGTCACCACAAAACACGCCACCTAGTATCAACACCGTCCATACTACCCACAGATTAGTCCAGTACACATTGTTAGATAAAGTTTCGATATTGTTGTAATAAATAGAGATGCGTATGCGGTCAGATTGACGTGCATACAAAACCGTGCAGATAATGAGCATCGCCATCATCAACAACAGTGCCCAGGGAGCCAGGGTAGGCACATCTTTTTGGGTAGACACTGGATATACTTGGTATAATAGCACTATTAATGCCGCCATTGCAACTGTTAGTGCAATCAAAACGACGATGTAGATGTTTCTATGCATATTATTTTTAAGCCTCCTTTGGCAATAATATGGACAGCCACCATTATTAGCCGCTCTTGCTATTCCTAGCATAATGGAATAATAATCCTTTCCTCAGCCCTCCCGTGCTAAAGATTATTCCATATGAACTACGTTTGTTCTGCGGTCGGCGGACAAGCTAGCCTTTTTGATAACGTCGTAAAGCTCGCGGCAGTTTCGGACCTTTTCAAATGCAAACTCCGGATGATTTTTGTCCGTCGTCGTCAGCAGCACCGTCCCCACGCCGACAAGACAATCCAGGAAACTCCTGCGAAGTTTGATATCCACAACGCGGAACATATCGAGGTTATCTACCTTGCGGACGAATATTCCCTCTCCGTACTCAATCCGGTCGGCGCTGACCTCGTAATGCATCATCCGCAGCTTCAGCGCCTTATAAAAAAGAACCATAACGACAACCAGGTCGAACACCAGGCCCAGCAGCAGCCGATACCTGCCGAACACCGCCGCATGCTCAGGGGAAAGTTTTAGCAACGCAATATTCTCGATGCGCCAGAACATCAGCAACACCGCGGCCACTAACATCGCCCCGCCCTTCGCGAACGCACTGGCCATCGCCCACAGCGACGGCTGGCCGATAAAAATTGTCTCATCCTGATGAGACGTCCCGGCCTGACCCTGTGCGGCATCCTGACTGTCAGCATCGAGTGTGCTATTTCCCCGAAAAAGCGCTCTCGCCCGCTCGGTATTGAGAAACTCTCCGCAATATCTGCACTTCACCGCCGCTGACAGTATCGTCTCGGCGCAAAACGGACACACTTTTGTCTGTGACGTAGCCACCTGCATACCCCATATATCGGGAAACCCCTCTCAACTTGCCCAGTGTTAAATAATCCTAAAATGCTTCTCCTATTCCCCTGTATGAAAAAATTTTGCGAAAAATTGTAAAATACACTTGACATAGCGTAAAGTTTAGAGTACATTATGTACGATACAACATACATAACTTAGGAGAATCAGGTATGAACAGAATTCAAAAAATGGCGTTGTGGATGGTGATTTGTATATCGGCAGGGGCTATTCTTGCCGCGATTGCCATAGCAATTTTGCACTTCATCAATGGTATGCCCTGGTCAATAGCAAGGGCAGGACTGAAATTTTTGGGTATAGCCGGGTTTGGCGGGCTGGGGCCTCTGATTTTCAAAAAAGACCCCGACAAAGCAACCTGTGATGAGCGGGAGCGGTTCATCTATATCAAGGCGAACCTGGCAGGCCTCGTTGCGGCATGTTTAATAACAGGTCTTGCCTGTATGCTGCCATTTTTCATAATGGGCCCTGATGCAATGATATCCGTTGGCCGGCTGCCGGATATCTTTTTGGCCGTGACCTTTACATTTTTCTTTATTCAATCTGTTGCGATTCTTGTCCAATACGGCTGGAGGACCAAAGACAATGAATAGATTTCAAAAAATAGCGTGGTTCAATTTGATTGTGGCTTTGTCCGCCCTGGGATTGAGCGTAGCAGCCTTTGCCGTATTTCGCTTTGTTTTAGGTCTGCCAGTCAACCGAGCGGTGAGCGGCTTCGCGTTCATAGGGATTATGGGGTTTTCAGGTTTGAGCCCTGTTTTATTCAAAAAGGATAAAAACAAAGTGCAGTTCGACGAACGTGACACAACGATTCAACGCAAAGCTGCCGGCTTCGCCTACTCCATCTTCTGGCTTTTGTTCGTCGCGGCGGCGATGGTTCCGTGGTTCATCATCGGGCCGAATGGCACTATCACAACCAACTATCTTCCGTGGATGGTATTTGGCGGGATGCTTGTTGTTATGCTGGTGCAATCTCTGGTAACTCTCAAAGAATACGGCTGGAGGGGCAATGGAGACAAATGAGCTGAAAAACCAGATTCGCCGGCTTCGATTTGAAAAAGGCGAAATGACCCAGCAGCATTTGGCCGACATTGTCGGCGTGACGCGTCAAACCATTATCGCCATCGAACAGGGCAAATACTCGCCGTCGCTGTCGCTTGGATTCCGTATCGCCCTCGCGTTTGGCGTACCGCTCGAATCGGTGTTCCAATACGAACCAGAAAATCCCTGATGCCGAATACGATTCGTTTTGGCTGATGAGGGAAGCGGTTATTTCTGAACGGCAGGTGTGCTCGTGGCCGGCGCAGCAGCGGGGCCTTCGACGGACAACGGCACCACCCGGAATCTTGCCTGCACCGGCGATTGGTTAAGCATTATCTCGTCCCTGCGGACAAACTCCTCGGGGAAATTATAGACAAGCTGCCTTCGAATCTCAGCGCGGACCGGTTCTTTCGCTCCCGGCCCTGTTGATTTGTCGGCGCCCGTGGAGGCGGTCTCGCCGAAATCAGGCATCTGGACGTCTTTATCGCTGTCGTCGATTTCGAGAATGACCTGGTAACGCACATTATCATAGGCGCGTTTGGCCTCCGGTGTCGCCCTGATGGCGATGGCGCCCATTACCGCGTCGGGATTGGCAAGCTCGACTCTGTATTTGCCCTGAAGATTTGCGCTGAGCGAAAAAGTCAGCCGGACGCTGGTGACCAGATATTCCTGCAGGCGCTGCTGCTCTTTGGGCAGCGTAATCTTGACGCTGGTCGCCGCTTCTCTGGTTTGCCCGGGCGCAAGCTCCACATAGGGCGTTTTCTCCACCGCGGCCAGTTTTGCCTGCTCGATTTCCCTTTTGCCGAGCACCACTCTGGCCTCGAGCGCCGCGCCTTCACGCTCGGCGGGCACAAACGCCTCCACCTGCGCCGGCTCGATACCGGCCGCCTTCAAGGGGTTCTGACTGTCATCGTAGCATCGAACGGTCAGTTGTTTTTTCTGCAGCTCTACAATATTGACGGTCACTTTGTTCGGGTCGGCTGAGACAACGGTAAGGCCGAGCTGCCGCACCTTGTCGGTGCCTTTCAAAAATTCAGCCACATTGAGCATATGCTCGCCGGCGGCGGTCGTCTTCTCGTGTTCCGGGTCGAAGTAAAAATCAGGGACAAAGCTTCCCTGGTTTATTCTCTGGCGGACCTCGGCGACTTTGCGCGCAGAGCCCTTGAGGACGACCTTTTCAAGAGAAATGGCGGGCTGGCCCGCAAAGGTCACCCAAAGCGCCGGGTTCACGCTCTTGGCGACGCTTATCTTCGCATTCGAGACCGTCAACTGCTCGTCGAGCGCAAGGTCCGCCCAGACCCATATCAGCAGGGTCAAAATGACCGTTGCGAATATCTTTCTGAAACTCAGCCGTCTTGTCATCCGGTCGCACCCCCTCGGTCCTGCTCGTGATGGCGAGGACCCTCAGCCGAGTTCGGTCGAAGCCCTTGTTGTGCCACGCCCATCGCGCCAGCCAAGGTGTCCCTAAGTTCTTCTGTGCTTACGCTGCGGACGAGCTTCCCGTCGCTGGCCAGAGAAATGATGCCGGTCTCTTCGCTTACGACCACGCAGACGGCGTCCGAGCCGGCGGTAATCCCTATGGCGGCGCGATGCCGCGACCCCAGTTGAACGCCATCAACTGAGCCGGGCTCCGCCAGCGGCAGCTGCACACCGGCGGCCACAATTCGGTCGCCCCTTATAACAACCGCCATATCGTGCAGCGGCGTGTCGGGGAAAAATATGGTCTTGAGGAGTTCCGCGGAGACGTTTGAGTCCAGCCGGATGCCTGTCTCGATAAACTCGCCGAGCGCAACTCGCCTCTCGATGACGATAATGGCTCCTGTTTTGCTGGCGGCCAGTTCCGCCACCGCGCCGACAATCTCCTCGGCCGTCCGCGCAGCGCGATGCGACGAGCCGACTAAAAAAGTGGGCTGACCCAGGCGCATCAGCGCCCTTCTGATTTCGGGCTGAAAGGCGGCAACCGCGATTATGAGCACCGCTATCAGAAAGCCCTTGTAGAGGTATTCCAGACGCTCGAACCGGTATCTTTCGGAAATGAGATTGAGTATGAGAACGCCCGCAAACAGCAGAAGTATCACGCCGCGGAACAGACGCTCGCCGCGGGTACCCTCGAGAAAATCCACCGCCCAGTAGACAACCACCCCGATAAGCAAAAGCTCGATGCTGACGACCCACCAGTCGTAATTGGCAACGCGTCGGAAGTAATCGATAAGAGTCTGCATCCGTTCAGAATTCCTTACTTCGTTTGACGGTTGTGGGCCGTTACGGTATCCTTGTGTCCGTGAGCTTGCTGGGCTGGTCCACACCCAGCGTCCGGTCGATGTCCCGCATCATCTGCTGCTGATTAATTTGAAGCGCCCGCAAGTGTTCCCTGTTAACTTCCTCAGCAGTTTTGCCTGGCTGGTCGAAAAGACCGCAACCCGTTAACAGCAGGGCTATTGTTAAAAGCAAACCGGCCAAAGTAATCTTCGCAAAGTTATTTCTCATTAGAGATATTATACCGCGCCACGACGCCTTTTGTCAATAGTGCCTGTATTAAAAACCGCCCGCCACGTCCTATAAATGTACAGTTGACAGCGTTCAGCGTGTAGCGGACAGTAAAACCGACCGCTGTTATTCTGTCCCGCCGCTTCATATAAGCCGCTTTCTCTGATATAATGGCTGCCTATGGCACTACCTATCGTCGCGATTATCGGAAGGCCCAACGTGGGCAAGAGCAGCTTGTTCAATTGGCTGGCGGGCAGAATGATAAGCGTTGTCGAGCCGACTCCCGGCGTCACACGCGACAGGGTCAGCGCAATCATCGAGAAAGACAACTGCTATTTCGAGCTTGTCGATACGGGCGGCTACGGCATTGTTGACGCAGACCACCTCGAAAAAGACGTCCACCAGCAAATTCAGCGGGCAATCGAATCAGCCAATCTCGTCCTGTTCATGGTCGATGTCCGCGATGGGATTATGTCGTTAGACCAGACGATAACGGGCCTGCTCCGTAAGCATAACCTCGATGTCGTCGGCGTTGCCAACAAGGCCGACACCGCAAAGCAATTCCCCGAAGCGGGCGAATTCGGCAAGCTGGGTTTTGGCGAGTTTCTGTGCGTCTCGGTCAAAAACAATGTCCATAAAGAGGAGCTGCTGGATGAAATTTTTGACCGGCTGAAAACCATCGAAACAACGAAGCCAACCGAACCGGTTATGAAAATAGCCATCGTCGGCAAACGCAACGCCGGCAAAAGCTCGATTGTCAACGCCATCGTGGGCGACGACCGCATGATTGTCAGCGAAATGCCCGGCACCACACGCGACGCAGTCGATATCCGATTCGAGAAAGAAGGTCAAACCATCGTCGTCATCGACACACCGGGCGTAAAGAAAAAGAGCAAGCTCGCCGACAACATCGAGTTCTACAGTTTTGTCCGCGCGGAAAGTTCGGTTCGCCGGGCGGACGTGGTGCTGCTGCTGATTGACGCGACCACGCCAGTATCACAACCCGACAAGAAGCTTGCGCAGCTAATCGCCGAAGAAAACAAGGCCTGCATAATAGTCGTCAATAAATGGGACCTGGCGAAGGATTCCGCGGATACCGGGCAATACGAAGATTACCTGACGAAGTTGTTGCCGGGATTAAAACACGCCCCGATCGCCTTCACGACCGCGACAAAAGCCAAAAACGTCAAAAGCGTTCTCGACCTGACTGCCGAGCTTTTCAAGCAGGCGACGACGTGGATATCGACGCCAAAACTGAACAGGGCGTTCGAGATTATAAAGGAAACGCAGCCCGGCTCCTCGAAAATCGGCAGGCCGAAAATTTATTACGCCACGCAGGTCGCAATCAATCCCGTCACGATTCTTATGTTCGTCAACAAGGCGGACCTTTTCGACGATAATTATCGCCGATTCATCGTTGGCCGATTAAGCGATTTATTGCCCGTGGCCGAAGTGCCTATTCGGCTGCTGGTCCGGGCACACAGGGAAACCGAACCGACGCCGGAGCCCATCTGGCAACCTAAAGGCAAGGGCAAACCTCGCAAACCACGCAAACATTAAGACGAAAAAGAGGTCGCCTGTCTGAGCATTGTTGTCGAAGGGGAGTCGTTTTCGAGAAGGGCTAATCCGGAATTTCAATGCCGACATCAGGCGCAGGTTCGCCTGTGAAGGGCTGTTCGGCGGGCAGGCCGTTTTTCCAGAATCCCCATATTTTCCTGAGCGACTCAAAGAATATGATTACAACCAGCACGAGCATCACAATCGAAAGGCCCGCGTTGATATTTCCCTGGACGGTATGCTTGGGAAGGTAGTTGTTTTTCACATTTTCTATGTCTGCTACAAAGGTGGTCGCCGCCATAAACAGCGCCGGGACAAAGGTTATAAGGCCATAAGCCCATCTGCGTGAATGTCTGAGTATAAAGACAGTCCCCACGCACAGGGCAAGCGTCGCCAAAAGCTGGTTTGCCACGCCGAACAAAGGCCAAATGGTGGCTATGTCTCCGTGATAAAGCAGATAGCCCCAGAGAAAACTGATGGCCCCGCCGCTGAGAAGCACGGCAGGCATCCAGGAAGAGCTGGCTAATCTGGGGTGAATGACCTTAAGCATCTCCTGGAGGATATATCTCGCCACTCGTGTGCCGGCGTCAACGGTCGTCAAGATGAACAGCGCCTCAAACATAATCGCAAAGTGGTACCAATATCCAATCAGGTGTTTCATACCGGGTATCGCCGAGAGTATAAGCGACATACCGGCCGCCAGAGACACGCCCCCGCCTGGTCTTCCAGCAAGGGCTTCGCCCGTCATTTTTTCGATATCAGCCAGTTTGTCCGTCGCAAAGCCCAGCTTGGCGAAAATCTCAGGCGACACGTTTATCGCAAAATAATCGCCGGGCAGCATCACCGTCGCGGCTATCAGGGCCATAATCGACACAACCGCCTCAGTCAGCATCGCGCCGTAGCCGATAAAACGGATGTCGGATTCGCTGCTTATCATTTTGGGGGTGGTGCCCGAGCTTATTAAGCTGTGAAAACCGCTGATGGCTCCGCAGGCAATCGTTATACAGACGAAGGGCCAGACCTTGCCGGGGATAATCGGGCCGCCGCCGTGTATATAGGCGGTCGTCGCGGGCATACGTATCGTGGGATTGACTACGAATATGCCGATGATGAGAAGGGCTATGGTTCCGATTTTCATATAGGAGCTTAGATAATCGCGCGGACACAGCAGCAGCCACACGGGCAGCACCGAAGCGATAAAACCATAAACCGGGAGGATTATACAAAGCGATTGCTTGGAGAACAGGAAATAAGCGCCGAAACTCGTCTTCGACAGCGGTTCGCCTAAAACGATGCCGAGGACTACGATTACAACGCCGACCAGCGACGCCTCGAAGATTTTGCCCGGGCGAATCCTATACATATAAAGACCCACAAGAAGCGCCGCGGGCAGTGTTACCGCGATGGCAAACGTGCCCCAGCTACTCTCATTCAGCGCATTGACCACAACAAGGGCAAGGCCTGCGAGGGCGGTTATTATGATAAACAGTATCGCAAAGGCCGTAGCAACGCCTGCGGGCCTGCTTATATGTTCCCTCGCAAGCTGAGTCAGCGACAGGCCCTTCATTCTTACGGAGGCAAAAAGTATGACCATATCGTGGACCGCTCCGCCAAGGACCGTGCCGATGAGTATCCACAGAAAGCCGGGCAGATAACCAAACTGTGCCGCTAAAACGGGACCGACAAGCGGACCCGCTCCGGCTATGGCCGCGAAGTGGTGACCGAATAAAACATAACGGTTTGTGGGGTCGTAATCCTTGCCATCACGGAGAGTGTTAGCAGGCGTGGGGCGGTTTGCGTCGAATACGAGGACTTTAGTTATGATAAACTTGGCGTAGAATCTGTACGCTATAGTGAACAAAAGCAACGCCACAATTATCAGAGTTAGTGCGTGCATGGCTCTTATAAATGATTGTGCCACGAAGATATAGAAAAGTCAAACGCTTCTCCCGGCACTCGTTGCGGGAAGTACAGGGGCTGACAACTGGCATCGCAGCGCGCCCGAGATGAACGCAAAATGATAAAAGCTAACAATGGTTAGTGTGCGGCAATGAGCGCATAGTTATTTCCTAAGCGTCGCAAGCCACTTGCCATGGACCAATCTAACATGTTGTCCACCGGCCGCTTTGGCTTCCAAAAGGGCGTATCTACTGGTGCAGCAAGGAGTAACAAAATCCCCCGCCAGTTCCCTTAACGATATCACACACGTTATGAATCCTGCTGTTAAATAAGTCATCTTATATTATAAACAGAACTACCCTATGTAATTTATTTTTGGCGTTTGATTTTGTCAGTACTTTTCTGTAACCTACTACCATGTAGAACTGGTATTCACAAAAAGAAAGCAGCCAATAGTTGAAGAAAAGAGGGATGCGCAAATGAAGGTACAATTTAACCGGGAAGGACTGAGTCAGGCACTTTCACTGCTGACATCTGTTGTGCCGGACAGAACGCCCAAACCCATCCTGCGGTGCGTTAAGATAGACGCGACAAAAAGCGGCGTCCACATATACGGCACAGACCTTGAGGTGGGTATTGGTTGTCTTCTGCCAGCGGTTGACGTTAAGGAAGTCGGCCAGGCGGTAGTTCCTGCCGCTCGCCTTGCCGCCGTCGTGCGCGAAAGCGCAGACGAAACACTTCTGTTGCATACGACCGAGGGGCAGTGCGAAGTCAAGGGCGCCGACAGCCACTTCTCCATTTATAGCCAGGAGCCATCCCAGTACCCGCCGGTACCGACCTTTACGGGCGAGCCGGATGTCGAGGTGCTGCTGGACAATCTGCGGGTCGGTATTGAGCAGACGCTGTTCGCCACCGCCAAGGAAAGCACGCGATATGCCATTAACGGTGTGCTCTGGGAGATGAAGGGAAAGAAATTAACACTGGTCGCCACGGACGGCAGGCGCCTGGCGCGCACCCGCGTCAACCTGATTTCCAGTCCGAGCGAAAAGGCCTCCGCCGCCAAACCAATCATCCCGGCCAAGACGATGGCGCTGCTGGCAAAACTTGCAGGCGGTGAAAAAGACAAGGTCGCCATCAAGCTGGTTGACAGCCAGATAATGTTCGCCTGCGGCAATGTGGTTGTGTGTTCCAATCTCGTCGAAGGCAATTTCCCAAAATACGAAGACATAATCCCCGCTGACTACCAGAAAAAGCTGACGCTGCCGACCGATGTCGCCCTCAGCGCGGTTCGCCGGGCGGCCCTGCTTACCAGTGAGGAGTCAAGGGGCATAAAATTAGCCGTCAGCAAGAACAAGCTCGTTTTCTCGGGCAAAGCGCCGGAGGCCGGCGACGCGGAAGTGGATGTTGCCGTTGAATACAGCGGCGAGCCGGTCGAAATCGGCTTCAACCCGCAGTTTCTGGCCGATGCCATCCGCGTTGTCAAGGAGCCACAGTTCGAGCTTGAACTGGGCCAGTCCGATACGCCCGGAGTCATCAAGGCGGGAGCTAATTTCCTTTACGTTCTGATGCCGATAAATCTTTCGTAGGCATACTATTGCAGGGGTTTTTATGTATCCAGAGATACAAACGAGGCGACAGCCGAAGGCGGTTTTACTGGCTGATGCGCTGGCGGGGGTGATGAGTACCGGACGCACCGGGGTTGCGCAGCGTTATGAGATGGCCAGCCAGCTCGGCGAGGTATGGGTGCAGCTGTTGCCGTCCAAGCTGGCACAGCACTGCCGGGTTGTGGACCTGTCAGCGGGCCTGCTGACCATAGAGGCCGACTCGCCATCGTATATGTACGAGTTACGAATAAGCAGCCATCAGTTTCTTGAACAACTGCGAGAAAGCTGCCCCGCTGCGAAGGTCAGGGCCATAAAGGTTATGCTCGCTCGTTAGTCGCGGTTGTGCGCCACGCCCGCCTCCGCGTCTCTCGACGCGAGTCGAGGCGGCAGGGAGAAGGTTAAATATGCAGGACCATAAATACGATGCCAGTAAAATAAAAATTCTGGGCGGCCTCGAAGCCGTCCGTAAGCGACCAGATATGTACATCGGTGACCGCGGCGTCGGCGGGCTGCACCATTTGGTCTACGAGGTTCTCGACAATTCTATCGACGAGGCGCTCGCCGGCTTCTGCGACAAAATCCTCGTCGAAATCAACGCCGACGGAAGCTGCGCCGTCGAAGACAACGGCCGCGGTATACCCGTCGAGGAGCACAAAGAAGCCAAGAAAAGCGCGCTGGAGGTCGTCCTGTGCACTCTTCACGCGGGAGGCAAGTTCGACAGGGACAGCTATAAAGTGGCGGGAGGCCTGCACGGCGTCGGTGTCAGCGTCGTCAACGCCCTGAGCGAGTGGCTCGAAGCGGACGTTTACAGAGAAGGCCGCCACTATCATTTCGAATGTCGCCGGGGGAACGCCAAAGGCAGCGTCCGCGATGTCGGCCCAACCACAAAGCAGGGCGCCCGCATCTCTTTTATGCCTGACGAGGAAATCTTCGGCGACACCGAGTTTCAGTTCGACACGCTTGCCAAGCGCATCCGTGAGATGGCTTATCTCAACGCCGGCCTGCAGATAACCTTTAAGGACGAGAGGGTTCACAAAAAAGAGGTATTCAAGTTCGACGAGGGCATCCGCGCATTCATAAAGCACTTAAACGAGGGCAAAGAGGTCCTGCACAAAGACGTGATTCATCTGGCGAAGGAAGACCAGCAGGCGATGATGAGCTGCGAGGTGGCCCTGCAGTATAATGTGGGTTATACGGAGAACGTCCTCGTTTTCGCAAATAACATTCGAAACATCGACGGAGGCACGCATCTTTCCGGTTTCAGGACCGCCCTGACAAGGACGATGAACTACTACGCCAGGGCCAACAATCTCCTGAAAGGAGACGAGGCAGCCACGGGCGAAGATTTCAGAGAGGGGCTTACGGCGGTCGTCGCGGTCAAGCTGGCCGAACCGCATTTTGAGGCACAGACCAAAGTGCGACTTACCAACCCGGAGGTGGGCAGCTTCGTCGAAACGGTGGTAAATGAGCAGATGGGCCATTATCTTGAGGAGCACCCCGCCGAGGCAAAGCGGATTCTCAACAAGGCCATCCAGGCGGCGGCGGCACGAGAGGCGGCACGCAAGGCCCGCGAGCTGACCAGACGCAAAGGGGCGCTGGGCAGTTCGAGTTTGCCCGGCAAGCTGTGGGATTGCGCCAGCAGAGAAAAAAAGGGCACCGAGATGTTTGTTGTGGAAGGCGACTCGGCAGGCGGCTCGGCCAAGGCGGGCAGGGACAAAAACATCCAGGCAATTCTGCCTCTGAAAGGCAAAATCCTCAACGTCGAAAAGGCCCGGCTCGAAAAGGTCCTCGCGCATGAGGAAATCCGCACGCTTATAAGCGCATTAGGCACCGGCATCGGCGTGGATGAGTTCGACGTTACCAAGTGCAGGTACGAAAAAATTATTCTTATGACCGATGCCGATATCGACGGGGCGCACATACGCACGCTGCTTTTGACTTTCTTATTCAGGCAAATGCCGGACCTGTTCACGCAGCAGATGGTTTATATAGCCCAGCCGCCGCTCTACGAGGTCCGCGCCAAGGGCCAGAAGAAATCCGAATACGTCCTTACCGAGGCGATAATGCACAAACGTCTGGTTGACCGCGGTCTGCAGGGTACTGAGCTTACAATAAGAGATGGTGCGGCCGGCAAGAAGGGCGCCAAGGAGCAGAAAATTACCGACGCCCGGCTCGTCGAGCTCGTCAAAGTTTTGGTGGACATCGAACGCTGCGTCGCAGTGCTTGCCCGCCGGGGCATCAAGTTTGAAGAGTTTGTCCGGAAACATTGCAACGGCAAAGGGCTGCCGATGTTCCGTATACATTCCGAAGGCCAGGACGAAATCTTCCACGATAAAGATGATTTTGAAAAACGCGTCGATGAGCTAAAGGACCGCGGCCAGACAAAAGAGCAGGCCGAGGCGGAAGAAACCTTCGTGGCTGAGGAGCTTCACGAGGTCGGCAGAATCAACGAGCTGGCGAAAAAGCTCAGGCACGACTTCGAGCTGGACCTTAAGGACTTTTTGCTTAAAGCCGAAAGGGCGGTCAGCGGTGAGGCGCTGGCGACCAAATTCAAGCTTACCACGGCGGAGGAAAGCTTCGACGTCGCGTCGCTCGGCGACATCTGTTCGGCCATAAGGAAAATCGGCGGCAGGGGAGTCGAGATAAAGCGGTTCAAGGGGCTTGGCGAGATGAACGCTGAGCAGCTCTGGGAGACGACAATGAATCCGGCCTCCCGGACGCTGCTGGCGGTCAAGCTCGATGACGCTGGCGAGGCCGACCGGCTGTTCAGCATCCTGATGGGCGAAGACGTCGAGCAGCGCCGCGATTTCATCCGCGACCATGCGCTGGAGGTGCAGTTTTTGGATATTTAGCCCGGAGGACAAAACGCCGGAGACAGTAAATGGTTCGAGCGGTTTTTTATCTCACGAGTCAAATTTTTCTTGCAAACAGCTTTGCGGTCGAACACAATATCGTTGCTTGATTTATTTGTTCAGGGTAATGCGATGATGACTTGCTTTTCACGAAGAGCAATGCGGAGGTTTGAGATGCTTATAATGGAGGCGCGATATGAGGACTAAACTGTCTGTTATCGTAGGCGCCGTGTTGTGCGCGGTGTGGATTGGCGGCTGCCAGGGACACAATGCGGCGGCGGTCAGCCAGAATACGAGGACTGCGACCGACATCCGCAAGGCCGAGTTGCAGAGGGAGCTTGACAAGAAATGGGAAAATCCCGCGGCTCTTTTCGAGCTGGGTCAGTTGTACCACGCGGAAGGCAACTGGTCGAAGGCGGAGTGGTATTATAATAACGCGCTGGGCTTCGACCCCGTTATGTATAACGCCAAGGCCTCGATAGTGAAGCTCCAGCTTGACAAGGGCGACAAGTCCAGAGCGAAATGGGCTGCCGACAACTACATTGCTCAAGCGGCGTCGTCGCCGGACCAGCTTTTGGATCTTGGTGCGGCATTCGATAAGCAGGAGGGGCTGGATGATTACGCTTTGAGGTGTTATCAGGACGCCCTTAAGATGGCGCCGGACGCGCCTAAGGTGAACCGGCAGCTCGGTTACTATTACCTGGCCAAAAACAAGAAGGACCTTGCCAAGGAGTATTTCACCCGCAGCTTCCAGCTTAATCCTAATCAGCCGGACGTCGCCGGCGAACTGGGCCGGCTGGGGGTGGTGATTAAGGTCCCGCAGGCGCCTGAGCCGCCGCCTGAAAACCTCGGTCAGGCAACTAAACCGGCTTCTCAGCCGAAGTAGCGGGCGGCTCTTTAGAAGTTAAAGTTTAAAGCGTTGAGCTTTATGCATTTATGTGCCCTGTGGTGAACGGATTCGCCGCGGGGCTTTTTTGTTTTTGATTTTCTATTTTCGATTTATGATTTGCTATGTAGAGGGAGGAACAAAATCCGCGAATCGAAAATATTAAATAATAAACAGAAAATGATGGGCTTGCCGATAAAGCAATAGTTATTTTGCAGCATAAGCGGCTGCTATTTTTACGGACTTTATTTATTATCGGACGCTATTATGAGTCGGCTTAAAGACAGACGTGTGAAAGTAAAGGCGCTGCAGTGCGTCATTGTTGCGGTTTTGCTGGTGCTTTTGTGCAGTTGTCTTAGTTTCGACATCGGCGACTGGCCCAGCAGGTTCGTTTATCCGCACAATAAGCCGGCCGCCAACTGGTGCGGCGTGACGGGGGCGTTGTTTGCATATTACCTGCTTTATTACATTGGCCCGGGCATATTTGCCGTGTTGGTTTGCGGCCTGTATTTTGCGATTACCAAAATCGCAGAGGTCGAGGTTGACCAGATGGTTTTGCGTGGCGCGGGTCTTGTCCTGGTGACAACCGCGGCATCGACGACGTTTTATTTTTTCGCGCCGCACGGTGTTTTCAGCTTTCCGACGGGTTCAGGCGGCGTCCTCGGCGTTGCTGTGGCGGAATTTCTCCGCGGTCATTTCGCGGTCCTTGGGACCGCCATATTGCTCGGCGCCACGTGGCTGGTCGGGATGATTCTGCTGGCAGACCAGTTTGTTTCGATGGTTTTCGGCTGGCTTGGTTTTGCGATTCGCAAGGCGACCGGCCTGACGGCGCCGAAATGGATGAGCGGCGGGGAGCATTCGAGGATGCTCGGTCAGATTTGGCGTCAGTTGAGTATCAGGCAGAGACAGCAGCCACAGGTAGTCACAGCTGCTGTTGTTGATTCAGAACCGACCTCGCAGTCCGATTCCGAGAGCGAGCAGACAATCGAGGACGCCCCGGCTGCCGCCGCCCCCGGCGCGGTGCAGTTAAAGCTCCAGCCGGTGGTTACACACAAGACCGCCGAACCGTATGAGCCGCCGAGCTATGATGATTACACGCTGCCTGGGATTGAGCTGCTCGATGAGCCGCAATACACGTTTGCCGCGGTGCAGGAAAAGGTTGTCAAGGCCAAGGCCATCGCGCTGGAGAGTTTGCTTGGCGAGTTCGATGTTTCCGCTCGCGTGGTGGCGGCCGATACGGGGCCAGTGGTCACGATGTTCGAACTTCAGCTTGCCGCCGGCGTCAAGGTCAGCCAGATAAGCTCGCTGTCCAACGACATTGCCCGCGCGCTGGGGGTTGGCGCCGTCCGTGTAGTTGCGCCGCTGCCCGGCAAGCACACGATAGGGGTCGAGGTTCCCAACAGCGAAAAAGAGCGTGTTCGGATGAAGGATATGCTTCGGCTGGCGGGCGACAAGCCGAGGAGTATGGCGGTGCCTCTGTTTTTGGGCAAGGATTCGTCGGGCGAGGCGCTGGTTGAGGACCTTTCGTCTATGCCGCATCTGCTTATCGCAGGCACCACCGGCTCGGGCAAGAGCATCTGCATCAACAGCATTATCACGGGCATTCTTCTGACGCGCAGGCCCGACGAGGTGAAGATGATTCTCATCGACCCGAAGATGGTCGAGATGACCGCTTTTAACACGATACCGCACCTGATGACGCCGATTGTCACCGAGACGCATCGGGCCGTGCAGATACTGGAGTGGGCCACCATCAAGATGGATGAGCGATACGCGCTGTTAGCCGAGGCGCGGGTCAAGAATATCGGCGAATACAACACCCTGGGGACGGAGGAAATCGTAAGGCGTTTCGAGCCGGCAAGCGCCGACGAGGAGGCGAAGATTCCGAAGAGATTGCCATACGTCGTGATAGTCATTGATGAGCTTGCGGATTTGATGATGACGGCGGCGAAAGAGATAGAAGCGCACATTGTGCGTCTGGCGCAGAAGAGCAGGGCGGTTGGAATCCACATTGTTCTGGCGACCCAGAGGCCTCAGGCGACGGTTGTGACGGGCCTGATTAAGGCGAATATGCCCACGCGCATCGGGTTTCGGGTGGCGGCGCGGATGGACAGCCGAATTATCCTGGACCAGAACGGCGCCGAGACGCTGTTAGGTCAGGGCGATATGCTCTTTTTGAAACCCGGCACCAGCGACCTGGTCCGTGCGCAGGGGACATTTGTTGACGATGAAGAGGTGAGACGAATCGTCAAGCACCTCAAGGAGATTGCGGAGCCGCAGTTCCACCCCGAATTGACGCAGTTGGGCCAGCCCGACACATCCGATATGATAGCCGATGAGCTGTTCGACGATGCCGTGCGGATTGTTCTGGACAGCAAACGAGGCAGCGTGTCGCTGCTTCAGCGTCGGCTTGGCGTGGGTTACGCCCGCGCGTCGCGTATGATAGAGCAGATGGCGGCGCTAGGCGTGCTTGGCGAGTACAAGGGCAGTCAGGCCCGCGAGGTAATGATGACCGTCGAGCAGTGGGAGCGGACGCGGGAGCAGATGGAACAGGATAAGGCCACAAATGCGCAGCCCGGGCCAGGTGTTTCCGAACCCGCCTATATCAGCGAGGGCCAGCAGGGCTATACCGCGGTCGATAAAGAGGAAGAGTAGCGAAACAGCCCCCCAGTCGCGTACTCACGGGTTTTAAGCCCGCGCCCCGTCGTCTTAAATGTGATAGAATACCCCCGTGGACAAGGACCTTAAATCAAAGACGTTTGGCGAGCTTGAGCGGCTGGTTATCGGGCTTGGGCAAAAGAAATACATTGCCGGCTACATATTCGGCTTTATCCATACCCGCGGCATAACGGATATTGCCGCAATCACATCTTTGAGTAAATCATTTCGCAGCGAGCTTGCGGAGCAGGGTTACTACATCTCGAAACTTGAGGTTATTGAGAAACTCACGGACCCGGACGGGACGGTAAAATACGTTTTTGCAATCGGCAATCGGCAATCGACAATCGACAATAAAATAGAGTCGGTATTGTTATTTGATGATGGTCGCCGGACGTTGTGTGTTTCGACGCAGGCGGGTTGCGGGATGGGGTGTGTTTTTTGCGCGACGGGCCGGCTGGGCCTCGCGCGTAATCTGACCGCAGGCGAGATAGTTGACCAGGCGAACATAGCATCGTCCTGCGTGCCGGGTCCTGCGTCCCGCGACGATTTACGCAGTACGCAGAACGCAGAACGCATTACCAATGTCGTCTTTATGGGTATGGGCGAGCCGCTTGCCAATTACGACGCGGTGCTGTCGGCGGTTCACATCCTCAATCATCCCGCCGGCCACAACATCGGCATCCGCCGTATTACAATCAGCACCTGCGGAATACCCGAGGCGATAGAGCGTCTTGCCGACGAGAATATCAGGCCGCGACTGGCGATATCACTCAATGCGCCGACGGACGCGATTCGCCGAAAGCTTATGCCGATTGCCAAAAAGTACCCGCTGGACCAGCTTTTTCTGGCGGTCGAGTTTTATCAGCGAAAGACGCGCAACCGCGTCACTTTTGAGTATTGTATGATAAAAAGCGTCAACGACACGGTGTCGCACGCCCGGCTGTTAGTGAAACGGCTGCGCGGTTTCCAGTGCAACGTGAATTTGATAGAATATAATCCTCATGAAGGTTGCGACCTGGAATCCAGCAGCCCGGAGTCGATTGAGCGGTTTGCGAATGTATTGAAAGAGGCGGGCATAGAAACGACGGTCCGGCTGAAAATGGGCCGGACCATAAACGCGGCCTGCGGGCAGCTTGGCTCCTTGAGGCATTAAGAATGAAGAACTTAGAATTTAGAATTAAGAATGAAGAACCCAGGGCCGTCAGATGCGTGGCGCAATTCTCAATTCTGAATTCTCAATTCTTAATTTGCAGCGTGATTTGTGCGCTTATGACTTATGCGATTACGTTTGCGGCCGAGGGGCGGTTGCAATTCAGATTTCAGCCGGGCGACGGTTTTTCATTGATGTCAGTTACCGAGCAGAAAACAACTCGCATAGTGGATGGAAACGAGCAGGCCGTCGAGCAGACCGTTCGGCTTGGATGCAATCTGAATGTTGAAGAGGTCGATGGAAACGGCTGTGCCTGGGCCAGATATACCTACAGGCGGGCCGCGATGAAAACCAAAAGCCAGGGCATATTTTTCGATTTCGACACAGACGCGAACCAGCTGTTGCCCCGGCGCGTCACGCCGATTACGCCTTTCGCGCTTGCCGTGGGAGAGGAATTCTATGTCAGGATAACCCCGCAGGGCCTTATCAACAAAATCAACGGCCTGCAGGTTGTTGTCAGCGCCGCAAAGGGCAAAGTTCCTCCTTCGCAGGCCGGGCGGGACCAGTTCATACAGGTAATCGACAGCCAGCTCAGCGAGCCCTTGATAAAGGGTATGCTGGAAGACCAGTTGGCTGTGTTTCCTGACGCCTGTTCGCCGGGCGGTATCGAGGTCGGCGACACCTGGAGCCGCAGCAATCGGATAGAGGAGCAGGGGATTGTGGTGGAGCAGACCTGGCGGCTTAAGTCCCGCAACCCGGCGGATGTCAGCCGAACAGCTTTAGTCGGGTCGCCGGATAGCGTTGCCGTTATTGATGTTAATCTCGTTGTAAGCCCCATAGCCGGCGCCCAGGAGATTCTGATGGGGGGCGTCAAGGCCAGACGCGAGGTCTCCGGCCGGGGCACGGGCCAGCTCGAAATCGAAGAATCCACAGGCCGCATTATCAAGAGCAGTTTGACCCAGGATTTGGTTGAGGAAACAAAGGTTTCTTCCCAGGGGCTGCTGCTTCGGCCGCCGCCCGCTCCTGAGCCGGCCCGCACGCACATCGTCGCGACCTTCCAGATGATTAAGCGAGGCGGTTCATCCGCCGGCCGCGGGGATTCGCCTGCCTCCTCGCTGGAGTCCAACCAGCCATAGCGGCGATTTTTTTCAAAAAAAAGGTTGCAGGGTCATTCCGGGTGGTGTACATTAACCGTATTAGCTCCGTCGAAAGGGGCGGTGTGGGTCAACAGCATCACGGCATGGTTGATTCAGGCCTCCGACGGAAGCCCAGTCGGGCCGGTCTGGAATGGCCTCCGTGACAACTTGGAAGTTTAAAACGCAAAGTGCAAAGCGCAAAACTGAAACGTAAAGTCCATAAGCTTTGAACTTGAAGATTTGGTTTTGAGTTTCTTACTTTGAGTTTTAAGATTGGATTGATTACCCGGTGGTGTAATCGGTAACACAGGAGGTTTTGGTCCTCCCATTCCAGGTTCGAGTCCTGGCCGGGTAGTTTGGTTAGCTTAAAAGTTAAAGTGTAAAGTGCAAAACTGCGGAAAAGTTTATAGTTTTAAGGTGTCAGTTGTCGTGCAAAGGGTTGCGATAATTTTGGCTGCCGGTGTGAGCAAGCGGATGAACACAAAGCTTGCCAAGGTCCTCCACGAGGTCTGCGGCAGGCCGATGCTCGACTACGTCATCGATGCCTGCCGGGGTGCAGGCGTTGACAAGATGTATATCGTGGTCGGCTTCAGCGCAAAGGAAGTTCGCGAGAGGTTCGGCGGCAACGGGGACATCGTATGGGTCGAGCAGAAAGAGCAGAAAGGCACCGCCCACGCCGTAATGTGCTGCAGTGAGCATCTTAAGGGCTTTACGGGGCAGACGCTTGTGCTCTGCGGCGACGGGCCCCTGATTCGCACCGCGACGCTTAAAACGCTGGTCGAGAAACACAACACCGAGCACGCCGCCGCCACTTTGGCAACGGCCGTCATCGAAGACCCGACCGGCTATGGTCGAATAGTCCGCGACGCATACGGCAATATCGAGGGCATCATTGAGCACGCCGACTGCTCGCCCAAACAGCTCGAAATCCAGGAGGTCAACCCCAGCTATTATCTGTTTAACAACAAGATTTTATTTGAGTATGTCTCGCAGGTGAAGGCCGACAACGTCAAGGGCGAGTATTATCTTACCGATGCGCTGGCGATGATTATCGCAGGCGGACACAAGGTTATCGCGGTCACTGCCGTCAGGCCCGAAGAGGCGGTGAGCGTCAACAGCCGGGAGCAGCTAAGCGATGCCGGCAAGATTATGCAGAGGAGAATCCAGAAGCGCCTGATGGAAAACGGAGTCACCATAATTGACCCGCCCAACACATGGATAGACGCCAGGGCGCAAATCGGCCAAGACACGGTAATCGAGCCGTTTACCTGCATATACGGCCAGGTTGTCATAGGCAGAAACTGCCGAATAGGGCCTTTCGCGCATCTGCGAAGCGGCACAAGTATCGGCGACAACAGCCATATCGGGTCGGGTTTCGGATTTAGCGATTCGGGCACGCGCAAGGAGGTGAGAGATGTTTCTGAATGACCATATAAAGGTATTTTCTGGTTGCTCCAATGAGCCGCTGGCAAGAGCCGCCTGCGACTACCTCGAGGTGCCGCTTGGCGGGGCCCGGATAGATAAATTCCCCGACGGCGAAAAAATCATCCGTGTCGAGGACGATGTGCGAGGCAGGGATTGTTTCGTGATTCAATCCACCTGCAGCCCCGTCGACGAGAACCTCGTCGAGCTGCTCATTTACCTCGATTGCCTCAAACGCGCCAGCGCCAAGCGCGTTACAGCCGTCATCCCTTACTTCGGCTACGCCAGGCAGGACCGCAAAGACGAAGGCCGTGTGCCGATTACCGCCAAGCTTGTCGCCAATCTTATTACCGCCGCCGGTGCGGACCGCGTTATAGCCATTGACCTCCACGCCCAGCAGCTTCAGGGCTTTTTTGATATACCTGTTGACCACCTGACGGGCGAGCTTGTGTTGAGCAAGTATTTCCGCGACAAGAAGATACAAAAGCTTACAGTCGTGTCACCGGACGTGGGCAATATCAAGATTGCGTCGCGTTACGCCTCGCATCTCGGGGGCGATTTGGCGATTGTGCACAAAAGACGCATCAGCGGCAAAGAGGTTCGGGCGCAGGAGCTAATCGGTGTCGTCGAGGGCAGAAACATACTTATGTGCGACGATATGATTAGCACCGCCGGCACCATCTGTACCGCCGCAAAGCTGGTCAAGGAACGAGGCGCCAAGAATATCTGCGTCGGCGCAACACACGGCGTGTTCGCACCGGGCGCCGTCGAGAAGCTGAACAAGGCGCCCATCGATGAAATCGTGGTCACAGATACAATACCGTTGACCGCCGAGGCCGCCAAGCTCAGGAAATTCAAGGTTTTGACGGTCTCTGCTATGGTCGGCGAGGCCATAAAAAGGATTCACAGAAATGAGTCGGTCAGCAGCTTGTTCAGCGCTCATTGATTGCGGCCGGCTCGCTGATATACATTTGAAAATCGGTTTGTTATGAGGAGATTATGGACAAAGCACAGGTGTTAAAAGCCGAAGTTCGCCGGAATCGCGGGTCGAAAGACGCGGCCAGATTGCGCAAGCAGGGCCAGATTCCGGCTATTGTTTACGGCCACAAGGAAGAACCCGTTGCGATATCTCTGGATGCCCGCAGCTTCGTCGAAGAGCTGCATCATGGACGCCGGTTGATGAATATCCAGATGGGCAAAGCACACGAGGCAATGCTCGTCAAAGAGGTGCAGTATGACCATCTGGGCAAGGAAATCATCCACGTTGACCTGATGCGGGTGGATGTCACCGAAATGGTCCGCGTTACTGTCCCGATAGAGCTTAAAGGCACAGCTAAAGGCACCCATGAGGGCGGTATGGTCGAGGTTCATACCAACCATGTGGAAGTTGAGTGCCGCGTCACCGAGATTCCAGATCGTATATCGGTGCCTATCAAAGAGATGGCGCTTGGGGACGCGCTGCACGCAAAAGACCTTCAGCTTCCCGAAGGGGTCAAACTGATAAGTCCGCCCGAATTGCTCCTGGCGACCTGCCATGTTGTCGCTGAGGTCAAGACCACCGAGGAACTTGAGGCCGAGATGCCCGCTGCGCCTGAGGTGATAACCGAGGTCAAGAAAGAAGAGGAGGAGGGAGCAGAGGCCGCCGGCGAGCAGAAGGAGTCAAAGGAGCCGAAGGAGAAGAAAGAGAAAAAGGAAGACAAGGAGAAGAAGTAATAGGGCCGTTTTTAGTGAGCCGGCAATATGCCTGGTATGCGAATGATAGTAGGACTTGGTAATCCCGGTAAGGAATATGCCGACACGCGGCACAACGTGGGCTTCAAGGTGATTGATTCGCTGGCCCAGGCAATCGGTATGCAGATAGACAAGAGGAATTTTGGCGCCAAGCTGGGCAAGGGCGAATTTGCCGGCGAAGGGGTTATGCTTATGAAACCTCAGCAGTATATGAATTGCAGCGGCAGGCCCGTCGCCGACGCCGTCGGTTTTTACAAGCTGGATTTGAGTGATGTGCTTGTGGTGCTCGACGATATGTGGCTTGAGCCGGGACAAATCCGGCTGAGAGCCAAAGGTTCCGCGGGCGGTCATAACGGCCTGGCCGATGTGATAGAAAAGCTCGGCACCGAGAATATCCCTCGCCTCAGAGTCGGCATAGGGCGCTGTGAATTGGGCGACGCCGTGGACTATGTGCTGGGCGAGCCGGACCGCAATGAGGCCGCCCTGGTAAACGAAGGCGTCGAGCGAGCCAAAGACGCGGTGGCCTGCTGGCTTACGGAAGGCATCCAGGCGGCGATGACGAAGTTTAATACCCGCCTGCCGGACGGGCAGGCCCGCCACGACGAGTAAGGTTTTGGAAAGTGATTTTGTGATATGCGAAAAACACAATTAGCGACTTTTGCTGGAGGTAAATAATTTGAAGACCGCTGTCAAAAAGCTTTATGAAGGTATGTTCTTAATTGATTCAGCCGAAGCGGCAAAGGACTGGGACGGCATAATCGAGCTTATAAAGAAGATGCTGGCCAAGGTCGACGCTGAAATCGTTTCCCTCAACAAGTGGGATGAGCGGCCGCTTGCCTACACAATCAGAAAGTGCGGCCGCGGGACGTATATCCTTGCGTACTTCAGGGTCGAAGGGCAGAAAATCCGCGAAATTGAGCGGGACGTGCAGCTGTCGGAACGCATTATGCGGGCGCTGATTCTTAGTGCCGACCACCTCACCGAAGAGGATATCGCCAAGCGGGCGTCTCCGTCGCGCGCCCAGGGACAGGACCAGCCGGCTGCGGACAAGACGGTGCAGCCCGCACGGGATGAACCGGCGGCGGTCGAGGATGTTCCTGCATTGCAATAACGCATAGGAGTGACTTATGGCCAATTTTAATAAGGTATTGTTGATGGGTAACCTGACCCGCGACCCGCAACTGTCGTATCTGCCCAGTCAGACACCGGTTGTGGATTTCGGGCTGGCTGTGAATCGCAAGTGGACCAGCAAGGAAGGCGAAAGCAAAGAGGAAACCTGTTTCGTTGACTGTCGTGCCTTTAGTCGGCTGGCTGAGAACATCAACAAGTATATGCGCAAAGGCAGACCCATTTTCGTCGAAGGCCGGCTGACGTATGAGACCTGGACGGCACAGGACGGCTCCAAACGCAGCAGGCACAGAGTCCATGTCGATAATTGCCAGTTCTTAGGCGGCGGCCCCGGCGCGCCGGCGGCGGGGACCCAGGGCGCTGGCGAAGCCGGCCCGGACAGTCAGGCCGAGCCGGAAACAGGCGGCCAGGATGGTCCCGCGAAGGACACACGTCCGGCTGGAGATGATATACCGTTTTAAACAAAAAAAGTTTTTAGTTGTTTTTAACTAAGAACCCAAAACTCGAAACTAAAAACTGTTCAGGAAGGTGAAATATGGCGGAATTCAACGAAAGAAGAAATGACAGGGCAGAAAGAGACCACAAGCTGCCTGCCCGACAGCAAACTCAGTGCCGGTTTTGCAGGCGACGCGTGAAATACGTCGATTACAAGGACACCGAAACCCTGCAGAAGTTGCTGACGCATCGCGGCAAGATATACTCGCGCAAGCGCAGCGGCAACTGTGCCGGCTGCCAGCGCAAGGTCAAAAGGGCTATTAAACTCGCAAGATATATGGCGCTTTTGCCGTTTACTGCATAAACCACAAAGACAGCGGACAGCGTATACGCTCTACGCCATCCGCTAAAAGCTATTATTTACGCGGAGGTTTGTAAATGAAGGTGTTATTAGTCAGTGACGTAAAAAAACTTGGCTGGCTCGGTGACGTGGTTGAGGTCACCGACGGCTACGCTCGAAACTATCTTTTCCCACAGGGGTTTGCCAAGCTCGCCACGGATCCGAATGTAAAGGCAATCGCAAGGGCCAAGGCGCAGCGTGCCGAACAGCGCAAGCTCGAACGCCAGCAGCTCGAAAAGGTCTGTCAGGCCGTCAACGGCGCCGAGGTCGTCATCGCCGCCGCCGCCAACGAGCAGGGTCATCTCTTCGGCTCTGTTTTCAGGCACGAGATAGCCGATAATCTGCGTGCTCAGGGCTTTGAGGTCGCTGACGACACTGTTGAGCTTACTGAGCATATAAAGCAGGTCGGCACTTACCGCGTTGGTTTGTGGTTTGATAATGACCTCAAGGCCGCGGTCAGCGTCGTTGTTGTTCCCGAAGGCGCCGACGTCGAGGCCTTCAAGGCCGCACAGAAGGAAGCTGCCAAAAAAGAGAAGGAACAATCCGCCGAACAGCCGGAAGAGGATTCGGCAGCCCCGGTTGAGCCGCGGCCGGAAAATGACGAAAAAGCGAGTGCGCAGTAGCTTACTGAGTATTTATATCAGCGCCAGCTCCATAAATACCGCGCCTTTTAGCGGATTATATCGATAGGGGCCGATATTCTTAAATCCAAGGGATGCGTACAGCCCTCTGGCGGCATCCATAGATGGAGCGGTATCCAGTCGCATTCGAGCATAACCGACCTTTTTGGCGTGTTCAATTATCGCTTCAGCCAATGCTCGCCCGATTCCTTGGCGCCGAAATTTTGGCCGGACATACAGTCGTTTCATCTCGCATATCCCTTCGCTCAACCGCCTCAGCGCAACGCATCCAGCCGCCTGGTCCTGATGCGTCGCGAGCAGCAAACACCCTGTCGGCGGATTATATTCTCCTGGAAGTTTAGCCAGTTCTTCATCAAAGTTCTGGAAGTGCAAATCAAAGGGCAGCGAACCGCGGTATTCCTCAAAAAGTTTTCTCGCGACCTCAAGATTTCCACCTGCCTCCGCCTCGATTATCTTCAGCATGAGTACCTCATTGCCGTCCGCGCACACTATATACCATAACACTCCGCCAAAAGCTTTATCGGGTGAATTACGCGTTTACCGCTTATATGCTCAATCTGCATTGCGCAGGCAGCGCACTCGGTAAGAACACATTGCGCGGGCGATTTAGCCAGGGCTTCTTTCAGCGATTTTGCAATTGCTTCAGACAGTTCGTAGTTTTTCCTTTGCATCCCGAATGTGCCTGCTAAGCCGCAGCAGCCGGCGTTCAAATCGACGACGTCGATACCGCAAAGTGTTTTCAAAACCTCGATACTCGCGCCGTAAGTCCCGGCCACAAACAAATGGCAGGGCGTATGGTAAACATATTGTAGAGGCGGTTTGTGTTTTGCTTTTTCGAGCCGGCCCTGACGTGCCAGTCCGAGCAGATATTCCATCAGCTCGAACGTATTCTCGGAAACAACTTTTGCGTCTTTGCCTTCTACGTAATGCCGCAATTCCTGTTTGAGGCACATTGCAGCGCTTGGTTCGGAGCAGATTATCTTGTAGCCCTCACGCGCCGCCTGGGCGAGGAATTTTGTGCTGTAAGACAAATCCTTTTTGGCCGTCTTTACGTCGCCATACACAATTGCCGGCAGGGGGGCGGGTCTTTGTTTCGGCAGTATCACCTCGATATCGTTGTGTCGCAGAACGTCGATAACCGCAAAGCCAAGTTCGTGGTCATTGTAGTTGACGTAGGTATCGACGAAATACGCGACCTTGTCTATCGGCATTTCAGAGGGCTTTTGGGTTTCCAAGTAGTCGCTGCCGGTCAACAAGAATGAGCCGAACGTAAACTTCGGCATCTGTCGGCGACGTTCTAACCCGATTGTTTTCTCAAGGAGCAGTTTTGTTGTCTCCAGCCGCATTAAAAAATTTGAAAAGGGCGAAAAAGCGCTGCCCAGCATGCTCAAATAGCGGTTGTGGCCGAGAATCCAGTCCGTTAGCCGAAAGCCCTTTCGTCTTGAGTATTCCGCCCGAGCTGTTGCCATAATCTTCGAGACGTCCACGCCCGACGGGCACTCAATCGAGCAGGCCTTGCAGTTGATGCACAGGTCCAGGAATTTGCGAAACTCCGGCGACTCAAAATCCTCATCGCTCATCTGCCCGGTTGCCCAGAATCGCAGGACGTTTTCTTTTGCCCGCGAGACAGTCAGTTCGTCGCCGGTCGCCCGAAATACGGGGCACATTCGAAGCTGCCCTTCCCTGCTCCTGCATAGTCCGCAGCCATTGCATTGCTCAAGTGCCAGCGCAATCTCGTCGGCTTCAAAAAACACACCCGACTGCCCGAATGTTCGCTGTGACAGGGGTTGCCGGGCCGCCTTGAGGTTTTTTGTCATCACGTCCGCGTCGTTGTTGATTATCTTTCCGGGGTTGAGCAGGCCGTCCGGGTCGAATATCTTTTTTATCCGGCACAGCAGGTCGTAAAATTCGTCGCCATACTGCCGCCTCAGGAACGCCGCTCTGACTAATCCAACCGCGTGCTCGCCGCTGACGGTCCCGCCCAGCGACCAGGCAAGCGCAAATGTTTCGTTGGCAATCTGCGTCATTTTTTCTATGTCGCCTTGCTCTCCCAGGTCCAGATAAGGCCTGATGTGCAGCTCGCCGTCGCCCGCGTGTCCGTAAAAGCTCATCGCGATATCATATTTTTTGCCGATGGTTTGCAGTCCGGCGATATACTCCGCCAGCCGGGTATTTTCGACCGACACGTCCTCGATAAACGGCACCGGTTTTTTCCTGCTCTCGCTTCTTTCCAATAGCGGCACCGCGTCCTTGCGCGCCTTCCACAACCGTTTTTGCGTCTGTTCATCGAGGACAATTGTTCGATTATTCGCGAGATTACCTACCGTGGAATTCGTCGCCTCGATTTTATTTCTCACTTCTTCGGGTGTTTCGCCGATGTGCTCGACGAGCAGCGTCGCTTCCGCGCCGGCGGGCAGGATGTCGTGATAGGCCGGCAGATATTCAATCGCCATCGCAATCAGATGCTTGTCCATAAGCTCGCAGGCCGAGGCGCCGCTGGCGACTATAATCGGCACGGCCTGTGCCATTTTGTCCAGCGAGTCGAACTCGAACTGCAAAAGCCCACTGGCCTTCGGCAGAGGTACCGTCCGAAGCGTGATTTTTGTGAATATCGCCAGTGTGCCTTCGGAACCGCCCATCAATTGAGCCAGATTGATTTTGCCGTCGTGGTATATTCCCGCGAGATGATAGCCGCTGCGATTGCGTTTGGTTGCGGGAAGCGCATTTGTGATTGTCGCCTCTTTGCCCGCGAGCAGTGATGCGCAGCGACCGGCGATTATGTCAATGAGATTGCCGCTTCGGGATTTTGGCGGGTAATCATCGACTAATTCAGTTGTGCTTCCGTCTGCCAGTACCGCTTCTATTCGCTCAACATAATCGCCGGTGTAGCCGAATTGCAGAGAATGCGCGCCTGTAGCGTTGTTGGCAACGCAGCCGCCTATTGTTGCCCTGTTGGCCGTTGACGGGTCAGGCCCGATTTTTCTGCCGTAAGCTGCGAGGTAGTTATTAAGGTCATCGAGCACCACACCCGGCTCGCAGGTCACAAGCTGGGCGTCAGCTTCTATCCCGATAATCCTGTTCATATGGCGTGTGACGTCCAGCACTATTCCGCTGCACAGCGATTCACCCGCCACGCCGCTGCCTGCTCCTCGTGCTGCAATCGGTAATTGTTTTTCCCTGGCGTATTTGACAACCGCCGCTATGTCCGCTGTGTCTTGCGGACAAACGACACATTCAGGCACAATCTGGTAAATGCTGGCGTCGCTGCCGTATGCTGAGCGGTGCAGCACATCGGTGAATACCTCCCCCTTTACGAGATGTGTCAGATCGTCCGATTGGCTATTGATTGTTTGCCCGTTCACGTGCTCAATTATCAACAATCAATGCAAAATAATCAATGGTTTGGGGCTAATCTTCGGTATCGCAGGGCAGGCGAACAGGGTTAGCGGCGGTCGTTTTGTGAAGCTGCTCAAGCTCTTTTTTGCTGATTTCGCCTTTGATGAATTGCTGAACGACCGGGTCAGGATGGTTATGAATGTAATCGGCGTCGCCGTCGGCTATGATTTTGCCGTGGTGCAGCATCACAATGCGGTCCGCGATTTTGTAGGCGCTTTTCATATCATGCGTGACCGCTATGCCTGTGACGCCAAGTTCCCGCTCCAGCTTCAGGATAAGCTCGTTTATCGTGTCCGCCCGAATCGGGTCAAGCCCCGTTGTCGGTTCGTCATATAATATCACCTCGGGGTCAAGTGCTATCGCCCTTGCCAGCGCCACACGTTTGCGCTGCCCGCCTGAGAGGTTGGCCGGGTAAAAATGCTGCAGCCCATCCAAACCCACCATCCGCAGCTTGTTTCGCACAAGCTCTTCCACTGCGCTCCATCGGGTTATCTGGCAGTGCTGTTTGACGGGGAACATTATGTTCTCTGCCACGCTCAAACTGTCGAACAGCGCTCCCGCCTGAAACAGGTACCCGAAGTGTGCCCGTATGCCGTTGAGGTCTTTATCATCGAGGTTATCTATTCGCCGGCCTTTGAAATAAACCTCGCCCGAATTGGGTCGCATCAGGACTATCATATGTTTGATAAGAACGCTTTTGCCGCAGCCGCTTGGGCCGATTACGACGGTGGTTTTGCCCTTTTCTATTGCCAGCGAGATACCGTCCAGCACGACGTTATTTCCGAATTTTTTTGTGACGTTTTTAAGTACAATCAAGCCGGCGTCGGGCTTGACGTCGCTGGTCTTAATCTGGTTCTGTTTGTTTTGTCCTTCCATACGATAGCTTCAAGCTCAAAGTTTTAAGTACAAAGCCAAAACTAAAAGCTTTTAGCTATAAGCTTTCATTTTGGGTTTTGAGATTTAATTTTTCAGTTGTGATTATCATACCAAACTTCTCAAAGGCCAGAAGGTGCCGTAAATCGCCTTGAAAATTATCACCAGGGCGAAATCAAGGATTAGTATCGAGATAAAGCTCATTACAAACGCTTCCGTGCAGGCCTGTCCGACGCCTCTGGCCCCTTCCTTGCAGTTGAATCCTTTGTAACAGCTTATAACGGCAAGCGCGCCGCCGAAGAAGAATCCTTTGATGATGCCGCATGCGACGTCCCACAGTTCCACGCCGGAGGCGCTGAAGCTCCAGTATGCCCGCGCGTTGATGTGCAGGTGAATCACGCTGACAAACCAGCCGCCAAGAATACCCAGCAGGTCCGCGTAAACGATGAGAACCGGCGTCAGCAGAAGGCACGCCAGCACTCGCGGCGCCACCAGGTATTTTACGGGGTCGGTGCCCATACTTTCTATCGCGTCTATCTGTTCGGTGACGTTCATCGTGCCCAGTTCGGCCGTCAGGGCCCCGCCGACTCGTCCTGCCAGCATCACCGCCGCCAGCACAGGCCCAAGCTCTTTTACCACCGAGATATTTATCAGCACGCCAAGATGTTCTTCCAGCCCCAGTCCCGCCAGCTGGTCGTACGCCTGAAGGGCCAGCGTCATACCTACGAATGCTCCGGTTATCATAATGACGGGGACACTGCGGACGCCTATCAGCAGCATCTGTGTCCAGATGAGCGGATAAGTCGCGGGCATAATAGCGGTCCTGGCGCAGGTTGCCGCCGACCGCCAGACAAATCGGCCGAATTGCCCGATGCCAGCCACTACGTCGACGGTTTTTGTTGTCGCAGTTCCTATCATATTCATCCTTTAGTGTTTAACCCCGGCCGCCGGGGCGGTTTGCCGCTCTTATAACTAATCGCCCAAAACGCCGGCCATCCTGAATACAAAATGGCTGTCAGGCAATCATGGTGCTGGTATCGAAGCCCGGATTTATAGGACCTTAAACTTTCAAGCACTTCTGTCTTTTCCGCAATGTGACTTTGCCTTATAATGCTACAAGGTTTGATATGAGAACAAAACCGTATAAATGCGAGGTCGCAAAGACGCAGGTGCACCGCAGCACAAGAGCAAAGGTCTTATGCTCTTACGCGATTATGGTTTTTGCCCCTATGTTTTTGTTGGGCGGCTGCGTCGAGCGCAAGCTCACCATCAACACGAATCCCTCTGGCGCGCTGGTGTTGCTCAACGACGAGGAGATAGGCGTAACGCCTGCGACCGTCTCATTCAACTGGTATGGCGACTACAACGTCACAATTCGCAAACCCGGCTGCGAAACTCTCCAAACCCATAAAAAGCTGCAGGCCCCCTGGTATGATTGCTTCCCCTTTGACTTCTTTGCCCAGGTTCTTTACCCCGGCCGCATAGTCGATTCTTACGAATGGTCATTCGACCTTCAGCCACAAAAAGAAACGAGCAGGCAGGAACTAATAAAGGCCGCAGAACAACTTCGACCAGGGGAAGAATAGAGCAGTAGACCGCAGTAAAGCAATTTCACCTGCCTGCCCCGGTATGCTTTTGGCCGGGGTTCCACTGTTCAAATGTTCAACTGCTCTGTTGGCCAAAGGCCAACCGGTACCAGTCGATGGCTTTTTGCAGACCTTCTTTGAATGGCACGACCGATTTATAGCCGAGAAGCTTTTTTGAAAGGGAGATGTCCGCGAGCGAGTGCTTGACGTCGCCCTTTCGGGACGGGACATATATCGGTTTCACTTTCTTGCCTACGCTTTTGTTTATAATTTCGATTATTTCATTAACCGTTATTGCCTCTCCGCAGGCGATATTGACCACCTGCCCCTCGGTTTTCTTTGCACGGGCGGCAAGCAGATTTGCGTCGACGACGTTATCGACGTATGTAAAGTCCCGGCTTTGTGTGCCGTCACCGTAAATAGTCGGCGATTTATCTTTCAGTATAGAAGTTACAAATGCCGGAATCGCTGCCGCATACTGACTCGTAGGGTCCTGATGCGGACCGAAAACGTTGAAGTACCGCAGCGAAATCGTCTCCAGCCCGAAGACCTTGTAGAATACGGAACAATAATACTCTCCCATCAGCTTCGCGGCGGCATAAGGTGAAAGCGGATTAACGGGCATCGTCTCCACCTTGGGCAGGGTAGGCGTGTCGCCATAGGCCGATGAGCTGGCGGCGTAAACGAAACGTTTCACCTTCGCGTCTCTCGCCGCCAAAAGCAGCGTAAACGTCGCATCAACGCAGTGCCTGTGTGTAGTGGCCGGGTCATCGATGCTGCGAGGCACCGACGGCAGAGCGCCCTGGTGCAGAACCACGTCAACTCCCTTCATCGCCCGCCGAGCGACATCCGGGTCCCCCATATCCGCTTCGATGAATTCTATCTTGTCATAAATGGCGGCGAGATTGCTCTTTTTGCCGGTAAGCAGATTATCGACTACCCTGACGAAACAGCCCTGCGAGACGAGTTTAGTGCAGATATTTGAACCAATGAATCCGGCTCCGCCGGTGACCAGAAACTTGTCCATTCAAAAACCCCTTGTCTTTAGCGATTGGTGTGTCCGCTATATGCTGCCCGCTAAACGCTGCTGTTATGTTTTTGCGGGTTCGAGCGTCTGATATTCCTGGTAGGACTCGAACATCTCGCGGAAGTAGCCGCCCTTTAGCATCTTGACTCCCAGCAGCACACAGCCCAATATCTCGGCGTTGACTTGTTTTAGCTCACTGATGGTTCGTGCTGCTGCTCCGCGCCTGGTTTTCGCAGCATTGAATACCAGAATGGTTCCATCGACGCATTTTGCAAGCATTTTCGCCTCGCTTGCCAGCAGCACAGGAGGCCCGTCGAGTACCACGTAATCATAACTGTCCTTCTGTTGCTTAACCAGCCGCTCCATTGCCTCGCCCCCCAGCGCATCTGCTGGACTGGCTGGCATCGGCCCGGATTCGATTATATCCAGCCGCTCCATCCCGCTGGGCCTTATCACATCCTGCAAACCGCACTGTCCTGACAGCAGGGTGCTCAATCCCGCATTTACTTTGTTGGTATTGCCCCGCTCAACCGCAAATATCCTTTGCAGGACCGGCCGCCGGAAGTTGGTGTCTATCAACAGGACTTTCTTGCCGTCAGCAACAAGTGCCGTCGCAAGGTTGATTGCCACGGCGGTTTTGCCGTCGTTGGCACCGCCGCTGGTAATCAGTATCGTCTTGGCTTTTTCCGCCAGCGAGGACAGTTTTAGATTTGTGCGTACCCGCCTGTACGATTCGCTTATGATGCTGTTCGGCGCCTGTCGCACCACCAGTGCAAGCTCGATGTTCTCGAGCTGCTCGTCCTCCTCGGCGTCCGGTATTATTCCCAGAAGTGGAATATGCAGATACATCGCCACATCCTTCGGTGTCCGCACAAGGTCGTTGAGCAGCTCCACCAGGAACGCAAGCCCAATACCAAGAAGCAATCCCAGAAGCGTCCCTCCTGGAAGGAAGATTACCAATCTCGGGAAGCTCTCCTCAAGCGGTTCAGGGGCGATGTCCACAAATTGCACCTTCGGCGTCTCGGGGTCGTCGTGAATTATTTTCAGCTTTTCGATCTGCTCTTTAATTGAATCGAGCATTGTTTTTCTTTCGTCTCGTATCGCCACTCTCTGCTGGAATTGCACACGGGCCAGGTCCATCTCTTCCTTGCGTTTGGCTGCTTCATCCCGTCTCTTTTCGAGTTCATCGAGCCGCTGCTCCATTGTAATAAGCGTGTCCTGGGCATTCTTCAGGTTTGATTGCCTTGTTTGTTCGGCAATCACCGCTTTTCTTCGCAGCCGCTCTTCCTGTATCGCGTTTATATACTCTCGGATTTGGTGAACAGCTCTATGGTCCTCGCCGAATTTCGCAAGCGCGCTTGCAAGATCCGATTCCCGTAATGCCAGTTGCTCCGCCAATGCGTTCATTACTAGGTCTGTCTCCACCTGCCGTTCCACCTGCACCTGAACCGGCCCTTCTGCCTGTGCCGCGAGCTGTTCTATGTTTGCACGCGTCTCGCTTATATCCAGCACGAGCTTGTCCTGCTGAAGTTCCAGGTCACTGAGTTTTGTATCGGTAACCGACTGAAAGGCGTGTTCCTCAAGGTCGGCAAAGCCGTATCTGCGCCGGACATCGTCGAGTGCATTCTCCGCCAGGGTCAAATCCCTCTGGACACGGACCTGCTGGGTCTCGAGCTGGGATAATTTGTCTGCAACATCTTTGCGTGTGGTTCCACCCTGATTAATGAGAAATAAACTCACCATTTCGTTTACTATCAGCGCCGATTCCACTTTGTCATGGCAGGTCATCGAAACTACGATGAAGTCGCCGTCCCTTTGCGCAACGGAGTCAAAATGTTTCTGCAGGTCCTTAATGGCCTTTTTTATGCGCACATCCCTGATGTTTCCGAAGTTCTGGAACCACTTGGTTTGTTGAATCTTATCCCTGTCAGTCAGCTGTTGAAGCATGTTCTGGCTTTGCAGCAGCCCTGCCATCGACAGCCGATAACCGTATTGTATTTCCTTCGCCACGACAGTGGGCTGTATCATGGTGGGGTCTTTCTCGACAGGCGGAAGCACCCTGATAAGAGCCTGCGCCGTATACTTTGGCCAATATCTGAGAATCAAAAAATAGCTCCCGACGCCGCAGCCCAGGCCGAGTACTGTCAGGAGTGCTATCATAAACCAGTGCCTGCGCAGTATGGCGAGGATTTCCTTCGGCGTCATTTCGGCGGCAGCGCCGCGTGCGACTGTCGCCGTCCTTGGCGTCGTCGTTCTGGGTTCACCGATTACCGGTTTTTGCCCTGTTTCTGTCATTTACTGTCCAATCCAAAAAACCAGCAGCTATTCCCATTGCCGACATCTGCCATAACCCGTACCCTCGGGGCGCTACTGTCCATTGCTGTCGTTGCCTTTTGTTTTGCTGAGCCGTTCGATTGCGGCAGTTATTTTGTCTTTAACGGTTTTCGGCATATTTTCCCCGCCGGCCTCCAGTGCCTGCTGATACGCCGTAAGCGCTCGTGCTGCTTCGCCAAGTTGCTCCTGAGATTGCCCTAAATGCTCATACACTTCCGGGGGCACAGGCACCCGTTGGGCCTCGTATTCTTGAATTGCCGCCTGCCCAAACTGCACTGCGTCGGCGTGCCTGCCCTTTTTGTAAAGTACGAAGGCATAAGTATCGAGGTACATCGCGTTGTCCGGCATTGCCTCATACGCTTGCTTGGCATATTCCATCGCCTTGTCAATATCCTGATTATTCTCGGCAAGTAAATACGCGAGATTGTTCAGAACGCCTGTATTATTCGGCATTTTTGCCAGCAGACTTTGGTATATCTCCATAGCCCTTTGGAGGTAGTTATTATCGGATGTTTTGGAATAGGCCATTGTAAGAGCGTCTGCTTTTTGTAGTGTGCACTTAAACCATAACAATTGGTTCTGGCTGGATGTTTTGATGCACTGGTCAATATACTCTATCGCCTTGTTGTAGTCGCCTTTTATCCTGCACAGGTTATACATAGCCCAGTTCGCAGGAAACGAGTCCGGCTGGGCAGTGAGCATTTGTGAGCATATTTGCTCGGTTTCTTGGCTGCCAAGCAGAGCGGTAGAGGTTTGTAGCATCTGAACAGCGACGTCGATATTGTTGGCGGCCTTGTCAATGGCCTTTCTGCAGTACTGGGCGGCAGAGGCGCGGTCGCCGAGTTTGTTTTTAGCTTCAGCCATTCTGATATAAGCGACTGGAGCAAGGTTCGGGTCGTCGATGTATTTAGCTGCTTCATCGAGGAGCTTGTCGGATTTTCCAGCGGCAATAAGGACCCGGAAGTAACCGTTGAGAGCATCGGGGTCTGGTTTGCCCTGTTGTGAGCTTTTTTGGAAAGCAAGCGAGTATAGCTGTTCCGCCTTTGCGAAATCGCCGTCCGCGCCGGCAAAACCAGCGGCACGCCTGTGCCAGTAAACGCTGTCCGGCAGTTGTTCGAGGGTTTTCGCGTAGAAATCCTTGAGCGCCTCTTTTCGCCCGGAGCTTGAGTAAATTTGTTCGAGCATATTTCTTGCCTCGTCGGGCGCCTGCGGGTCCTCAATAGTGCTTTTGAGCTCAGTAATGGCGTCTTCGGTGCGCCCGGCCCTCACATACACTCGGGCAAGCAACACCCGTGTTACCGCTGCGTCAAGCAAAGTTTTGCTGCGCTTGAGGTCCATTATTGCCTGGTCAAGTTCCGCCAGCGTAAAGTTTATCTGACCGCGCAGCCGCCACGCTATCGCGTCGCTCTGGTCGCCCTCGAGACGTTTGTTTATCGTCTCCAGGGCCTCTTTCATCTGTCCTTGTCTCATATAAAGCCACGCGCCCAGCAGCAACCCCCTCCCGTCCGTCGGGTACTTTTCCTGGAAACCCGCCAGTTTCTGCTTGGCTTCGTTGACAAGACCGGTGTTGAGATAGGTCTGCATCAGCAAAATATGATTGTCGGCTGTGTCCTCGGCGGACAGCAGTTCTTCGGCGTATTTTGTCAGGGCTTTTGTGTCACCTGTGTTTTCCGCCAGGAATAGCAGTCCCCTGAGTGTGTTCACATCCTTTGGGTTTGTTTCATACGACTTTTCAAGGACTTTTCTGGCATCGTCAAACCGTCCCGCTTTTACATAATGTTGCCACAGTAGCCGGGGCTCTTTTGAGGTTGTCAGCAGTTGCTCTGCTTTTTCTTCCTGGCCTGTCAGCCGGTAGTATTCCGCATAGCTATCGAGCACCGCAGAATTCTGGGGGTCGTAACTTTTCGCCTGGTCCAGAGCTGATGCTGCTATCCCGAGTAATGCCTGCCGTCGTTGTGTATCGGCGCTGTCCATAGCAAGTCGCGTGGCAAGCCGGGCAAGCAATAACGCATTCTGCAGACTCGGTGAAGTTTCCTGTAAACTCTGCCGCAGCGCCATCGCCCGGTCCGGCTCGCTTTCGCTGATGTATTCCGCGTAGAAGCTCATCAGTTCCAAATCTCCCGGACTCAGCGCCATCGCCCAGTCCAGGGCGTTTTTGGTTTCGCCCAATTGCGAGGACGAAACATTGTTCCCGAGCTTTTTGTTGCGAGCGTATAGCCGGGACGCAAGTTCCCGCGCAATGATTCTGTCCATAGGGTTGATGGTTGCTGCTGTTTGTATGTCGGTCAGTGCGGCTGTCTCGTTGCCGAGTGCGGCGTTGATGCGGGTCCGCAACAAATACCCATACCCAAAAACGGGCCTCTGCGCCAGAGCGTTGTCTGCGCTCGCCAGCGCACTTTCGTATTGTCTCTTCGCAAGTGCGACCCTCGCGGCAAAAATGTTTCCTGAACAGTCGTCGAGGTTCTCCTGCCGCGATATCTGTGCAATTTTGTCGGCGGTCTCCCAATCCTTCTTTTCCAGAGCTATGTCGAACAGGGATGATATTGCTCGGTGTCGCGACGCTTCGTCCGCTTGCAGCGTCTCGGCACCCGCCGATATGCCGGCCAGCTTTTTGAACTGCTCTGCCGCCTTGTTAGGTTCATCGTTGGTCTGATAAAAGATGCCGAGGGCTATCGTTCGCCTGACGGGGTCGGCTATTTTTGTCACAACGTCCTCTCTGATTTGTTTTACCTTATCTGCCGGGACCTTTGCCGGATCCGGTTCTGCAAGCAGCCGTTTATAGAACATTGCCGTCGAATTGTCCGGCTGATATTTGAGGAGTTTGTCCACTATAAGATTCGCCTGGTCGGATTGCCCGGTTGCTATCGCGTCCTCGCACATTGATATTGCTATGGCGGCGCCCGGTGAGTTCGGGTCTTTCTCAAGTAGCGTGTCCATATATTCGATGAAGGCCGAAAAGATAGGTTTCATATCTGCGGTTAGTTGTTCGATCGAGCGAAGGTCGGCTGCCTCTTGTGACCGCTGTGGACTGAGTATTTTCTGCATGACCACGCTCGTTCGCGGCTTTTCTTCTTTTCGCTCTATAATCATGCGAATCTGTCTGGCCTGGCTTTCCATAATCGCTGCCTTCAGCATCATATAATTGGGGTCCTGTTGCGGTATCTGTGCCAGGTCTTGTTCTGCATCCGCAAATTCCTTGGCGCCTATATGCGAGCTGATCCGCAGTATCCGGCTTCTGTCGGTTGCTCCACATCGTTCCTCAAACAAAGAGATGTTCGCCAATACCGCCTTCCATATTCCCGCCCTGCTCAGAACCTCGGCATAATCCAGCCGTGCCTCCGGCTGGGTCATTTCTATACCGTTTTGAATCGCGTTGGTGATAAACTCGCCGACCGCTCCGCTCTCGGAGCTATTGGCGAAGACCTTCGCAAGCCGGTATGAGAGGTATGGGTCCGCCCGCCCCGATGCCTTTAACTGCGTATAGGTCTTGTACAGCTTTTGGATAGCGGCGCCGATGTCCTGTTTTGTTAAGGTGGCTGTTGCGAGTTCAAGCATCCCATCCCATTTAACGACCTGTGGGTCATCCCCACTGCCGAGAATCTGCTCAATTTGGCGAACTGCCTGCTGTGCTTCTGCCAGCAGCGTCTGCCCCTCTTGTTCCTCCAGGGGCAATGCCGGATTCAGTATCTGGTCGAGATAACTGCTCACGAGGAGAATGTTTAATTGTACTTGATATGACCTGGTTACCGCCGACCGCGCTCCGGTTGTTTCCTGGGTATCGGGCAGTGAAAGCGCTTTCTTGGCTATCGAGATTGCCTTGTTTACATCCTGTTTCTGGTGGTGGATATTGAATCTCCTGGAGTACAGATTCGCGGCGGCCAGCGCGTAGTCCACGTTATTTTTGTCGAGAGCAATTGCCTTCTCAATCGTCTCGATTGCCTTGTCGAGGTAAGCGGGCCCGAGCTGAAAATCCGCGTAGAAGTCGGTGAGCGCGGCGAGTATTTCGGCGTTCGAGCCGAATTTGCTGCCAAGCGCCAGATATTCCGGTTCCAGCGCGAGGATTTGTTTTTGCTGGTCGGGCGCCAAGCTGTTACGGGCGAAGAAATGTTTCATCCCCAGCAGGTTTATGTTGGCCTGGACGCTGTCCTTTGTTGCCTCTATTCCCTCTCTGAGCAGTTCTATGGCTTTGTTCTGGCCATCTTTTTTGGCGTCGAGGTTGCCTTGTGATGCTTCTGTGTCCCCTGTCACGACCGCTGCCTGTGCCAGGTATAGGTACACATTAACATTTGCCGGCTCTAATTGTTTGGCCTTTTCGAGGTCGGCAACGGCCTGCTTGAGCGTGTCTAACTTGTTTGTCACCATTCCGAGCCGCGCCGTCTCCAGATTTGCCCTTCCCCGAATCAGATACAAATAAGGCCCTAATCGGTGTGCCGGCTCCCCTTTTTGTTTTAGTGCGTCAAGCTCCCATTTTGATGTATCCGTCGTGGCCAGGTCGGGTGCGGCGCCGGGCTTTTCAATTATTTCTACGAACTCCGCCGCCTGCGAGGCCACCTCCTGCCAAACCGTCCCCGATGCTGTGTCTGCGACCGTGTAAAAGAATTTCAGTTTGTTATACCGTGCCTGCATGTCCTTGGGGTCGAGACGCACAATCATTGACCAGGAGCCGAGTACGTTTCTCCAAGAATCCGTAGCCATGTAAACGTCCACAAGGCGGTACAGCGTCTCGACTTTAAGCTCGTCGGTCTTGGCAAGGCCGTAGGCCTTTTTGTAGCGGCGTTCCGCCTCGTTGTACTGGTCTTTGCGCTGCTGCTGGTCTGTTACCTGGCGTGCCGCCTCGACCGCGGCGTCGCCGTCTTTTATGAACTTATGCGGGTCCCGGCTTAAATATAAGAACAGTCCTATGGCGGTAATAGCCACGAGCACGAAAACCGTAGAACCCATAAGCGCCACTTTTTTGTTTAGTCGTTTCTTCGCCATTACTTTTCGCTCCTTGTTTCGTTTGGCCAGTGGTCTTTTTCGAGGACGGGCAAAACAACCGCCAGCAGTTTTTCGCTGGCCGCCAATGCCGTCTGCCTGTTCGGATAAACCATCTGTCCGGATCTGTTATTGTAAAACTTCCATTCGACCTTTGAGAAATAAGAAGATTTGCCGAACAGGTTTTTGTTTAGAATCAGCCGGGTGTCTTCTCTGCCTCCCGCGTATTCGCCGTTTACGCTGAAAGTGTACATTATCGGGAAAGTTGTCTCGTCGGCCCAGATTTCCGACGCGGTGCCGGCAAGCACGAGATAGTGAATGTTGACCGGCTGCTGCTTGTCGCCCGTTTTGATTTTAAGCGTGACCGTATCGGAAGTTATTCGCCTGAAACCGCCTCCGATGTAGCATTCGTCGGGCACGTGCGGCACCTTGTCCGGCAGCCCGTAGTAGGTTACAAAGAGCGTACAAAATCGCGAGTTGCTGTCGGCGGCGGCGCTTGTATCTTCCAGGGTCCACTGAATGTAATCCTCCGTGCCCAGGGTCTCCAGCACATCAGGGTTTTCTATCTGGGCTTTGGCCACTACCTTGTAAGGCGCCAGTTTGGAAATATCAAGTTGTGTGAGCGGTTTTTTCAGGGGCAGTGGCTCTTTGGTTAGATATACTCCTGACAGCTTGACCGCTATCGACATAGCGGCGGCCGCTATTGCCAGTACGCCGGCGCATATCAGAAAGGCCGGCCGAAGATAGTTGGCCTTAATCATCTGTCGTATGTCTTTGGGTGTTGTCATTGCTGTCAGTTGTTAATGGGACCTAACCACAATATCAGGAGGTTTGGCCTCCGTGCTTTCGACCAGCAGGTTTGACATAAACCACGCTAGAAATCCGTAAAGTCCAAATGCCAGCGGCAGCATCAGCATTCCCAGCATGTCGTGGTAAATTCCCTGCGCATACTGCGGGTCAATCAGTACATAAATGAAGCCGGTGATGGTTACCCTGACGATATTGCAGATTATTGCTATTGGGATGGTGCTGGCCAGCAAAATGAGCCGTTGCCATATCGGTCTGTAATGCAAGTATGCCATTGCCACGCCCAGCGCAAGGAAAGCCATCAGCAGACGCATACCGCTGCATGCCTCCGCCACATCAAGCCCCGGCTCGAGGCGGTGTCCTTTGTATATGATGTCTATTATGACGCCGTTTGCCGTTGCCTCCAGCTTTGGGACCAGATTGAGCATCGCCGTCGCAGCAGTCGCCGCCCACTGACGCATCGGGATGGTTGCGCTGACGTAATATCTCTCGGGCAGCGGGATGGCAAAGAGCAGGTATGATACAGGCAGCCACGTATGCTTCAGCAGGGGCCAGCCCCCAAGAAACAGCACTACCGACCCAAGCGCACCGACTACGGCTATCTGCCCGAAGTATGCGTACCCAGCGGGACTTACTATGTTGAAACCGTAAAAAAGTATCGTACATACGAGTAAAAGTAATCCAAGGTAGTTTGGCCTGGTCCTGGCATTGAGGATCGCTGTCTTGGACTGATTCAGGAAGTATAAGCTGAAAAGCGGGATGAGAATACCGTGCGACCAGCTGCTGTCGGTCAGCCACCGATGAATGGTGTCCCAGATTTCCTTATGAAACAGCCAGTAAAGCAGCCCTCCAATTATTGCCATACGGATATATGTGTGCACTGAGAGCTGGCGCCATGACTCAACCGGCCCCGGCGCGCCGGGGGTCGAAGCTGGCTCTGAGGACAGGGCGGTTTCTGACTGCATCGTGGTTTTAGCTGCGTCGTTTGCCATGCGCGACAATTTCATTAAAAGCCGAAGGCACCGAAGGGCGAGTTTGTGCCGTAGAAGCGGGCGGGATAGGCGAAGTTACGGTCATAAGTGAACCCGAAGCCATAGCTCGCACCGAATGCGTTGCGCAGTACCGCACGCCATCTGGCCGTCGGGTGTGTTCCGACGTTTATCAGGTCGTTTGGCTTGATAAAGAAATCGGGCTGTTCGCCCATCGCTATTTTATCCAGATCCACCATTACGATTTCTTCGCGTTTCTTGCTTACTCTTCTAACGACCTCGCATCGCTTGGGCCAGGCCAGAGGCCCCAGGCCGCCCGCTGCCGCTATCGCCATTTTCAGCGTCATAGGCCGGCCCGTTATGTTGATAAATCCCTGGTTGTTGACGTTGCCCATAATACAGAATTCGCCGATAATATCAACGGGTACGTTGATATTATCGCCTGGCCAAATTACGATGTTGTAGCGTGGTTCGCCGCCGACGAGTTTATCGGCAGGTATTCTTATTATTCGCCTCTGCATGCCTCCCATGCCGATTTGCTCCCAGCCGGCTGGTGTTTCTGCCGGCGGTTCTGCCGGTTTTGACACGCCTTCGGCGGGTCCTGGCGAGGGTTTACCTGCCGCTGGGCCGGACTCCGGCGCGGCGGGGCCGGGCTGGGTCGCGGGCTGACCTATCTGAACCGGCACCCAGCGACCATCCTGGAATACCCACTCGATACGTGCATTTTTCCCCTGGTCAGGTTCCACCGGGTTGCTCTTCATGGCGCCCGCGCTGGAGTAACCTGGTTCGGCGGGCGAAGCAAGGTTGACAGAGGAGGGAATGTGGTCTTTATCTGCGGCTGTAGTGCGAAGCTCGATGGCATTTGTATCTGCCGGTTCGGCTGCGGTTTGGCGCTCCACAACGGCATTCGTATCTTCGCTCGCATCTTTCGGGACGAGTTGTTCATTGGCAGTGTCTTTGTCTTCCGGCGACGCAGCTTCGGCGATTTCCTCGTCGGTAGCCATTTCAGCGGAACTGACCACGTATTCATTGCCTGTGTCGTTGCGACCCGTCATTTCGCCGGGACGAACGGAATGGCCGGCCCTGGCGATGGGTGCGATTACCTCGAACAATTCATCTTGTTCTCTCGATGGTTTAGAAGCGGGCGACTCAACCGCGGGCGCCTGTTCATTTTCCGTCCGGAGAGCCGGTTTTGGGGATGGTGCTGCCGGCGGCTCGGCTACCGGCGCAACTTCGACTCGGCCGGGCACGGGCTCAGCCAGCGATTCTTTGCCGGTGATGGGTCGTGACACGTATACGTAGCTTATGTTGAACTGGCTTATGCCGCCTGCGGTGGCCAGGGCATCTGCCAGCCGGAAGTCATACCGTGGTAGCGGGTATCGCCCGGGCTTGGGAACACCGGTGCCCAATATCGAAAACATCCGGCTTTGTGACTGCATCAGCACTACGTTCACTGACGGGTTCTTCAGGAGATTGGGCGAAAGAATCTGCTTTATTTCCTCCTCCAGTTGCGATTCCGTCAAGCCAGACGCCTCAACAACTCCGACGTCTGGAATCGATATTCTGCCGGTCTCGGTGACTACAAACTGATTTGAATACATCATTCCTTCGTTGAACAACTCAAAGATGTTGATGAGGACGATGTCGCCAGGGCCAAACGTGTAGTCGGTCTCATAGGCGACTACGTCGGCGGGTTTCGGTTCCTCGCCCGTTTCCCAGCTCGCAGTCGTCTCCTCGGCTATTCCCAGGGAATCCAATATTAAATTCACGGCCGGCACAGGCCGGAATCGGCCTATCTGGGTTGGGTCCAGGAACTTGTCGTTGCTGCAGCCGGTTGCTGCTAAAAGAATAAAAGAGCACAAGAACACAAGGGCACAGAAATTGTGCCTCATGTGTCTATGGCTTGCGAACTTATGCATTTTACACCACGACCTCTTCATAGTATTCATTAGAAGAATTATCGGCGTATAACACACATGACTGAAAATCAAACATCAAAAATTACCTTAAAAATGTCGATGCGAAACCCTCCCTGGCATTATCCACGCGGCATAGCAGTTCCGTGGTTGGAAATGCCCTCCGTAGCGATTAAGACCGCTCCTCAACACAAAAAAGGCGGTTGTTTTTTATACTTACCGGCAGGTGATTTTGTTCGTTAGCCCTATAATAAAAGGGCCGCCAGTATAGCCCCGCACCAATTTCGAGAGCACCGCTTACATTCGCTGGGTTATTTTAGCAGCAAAACCTGGGACGATGCCGGCAGCTGATTCCTCGGAATTGATACGGGGTCACCAGTTGAAGGTCTTTTGCCAGGCCTGTTTCAGTGAATTTATTTCCGCGTTGATGACCGTCCGGCCCTTTTGGTCCTTTACGATGAGTTTTCCGGCGGCGGTCACCTTTGCGATTTGGCCGAATGGCAGATTTAGCATAAGTTTGGCAAGCGAATCGTATTTTTCCGGCTCGACCTCGATGATATACCGCGAGTTGGACTCACTGAAAAGCTGGGCGTCTGTTGACATACAATCCTTGCTTTTAGGCAACCCTCTCAGGTCGGCCTCGATGCCCAAGCCGCCGGCGAACGCCATTTCCGCCAGCGCCGCCGCCAGGCCGCCCTCCGAGCAGTCATGGCAACTGACGACTAAACCATTTGCTATCGCCTCTGCAATGCTGCGGGCAATTTTTGGTGCTAACTTCAAATCAACCCGTGGCACATTCCACAGTTTTGAGTTTTGAGTTTTAAGTTTTAAGTTTTCGTAGTGCGAGCCGGCCAGTTCGTCTTTTGTTTCGCCCACTATGAACAGCAGGTTGCCGGGTTTCTTTGCGTCCATTGTCACGCACTTATTGACGTCATCGACGATGGAAATCGCGCTTATCAATAGTGTCGAAGGAATTGAGATTCGCCTGCCGTCGTCGCGCAGAAACTCATTGTTGAGCGAGTCCTTGCCTGATATGAACGGAGAATCGAAGGCGATTGCCCCGTCGCGGCAGGCCTGTGCCGCCCGGACCAGCGAGCCCAGAGTTTCCGGCTTTGTGCAGTCGCCCCAGCAGAAATTGTCTAATAGCGCGATGCGGTCGGCCCTTGCGCCGACGCAGACAAGGTTTCTGATTGCCTCGTCTATTCCGGCCAGCGCCATCCAGTATGGGTCAATGTCTCCGTAACAGGGATTCATCCCGCAGCTTATCGCAACCCCGCGGTCCGAATTATATTTTGGCCTGATTACCGCCGCGTCGCCCGGGCCGTCGTTGGCGACGCCGGCTAACGGCTTGATGATGGATGTGCCCTGCACCTCGTGGTCATACTGACGAATGACCCACTCCTTGCTGGCGACGTTGTAAGATGAAAGGATTGCCAGCAACTCGTCGTTGTAATTGTTTTTTTCGATGCTTGATACTTGATGCTCGATGTTCGCACGAGTCACGAGCGACGAGTCACGAGCGACGGCTTTGCGAGAGTATTTCGGCACGCCTTCGTGCAGAAACTCCATATCAAGCTCGCAGACCTGTGCGCCGTTGTATCGCAGCTTGAGTTTTTTATCGTTTGTGAATTTTCCGATTACCGTCGCCTCGACGTTTTCGCCGGCGAAGATTTTCATTATCGCGTCCAGATTTTCCGGCTTTACGGCGACGACCATTCGTTCCTGTGCCTCGCTTATCCATATTTCGGTGTAGTTCAGACCAGCGTATTTGAGCGGGACTTTTTCAAGGTCAACCTCCGCGCCGAGGTGTTCGCCCATTTCGCCTACGGCGCTGGAAAGCCCCCCTGCTCCGCAGTCGGTGATGGCCTCGTAAAGCCCTCGCTGGTTTGCCTGCACAAGGACGTCCAACATTTTCTTTTCCGTGATGGCGTTGCCGATTTGAACCGCGTGTGAAAAGACGGTCTCGTGCTCGTGAGTCATCTCGCCCGACGAGAACGTCGCGCCGTGGATGCCGTCCCTGCCCGTTCTGCCGCCCACGACGATGATGAGGTTGCCGGTCTGCGGGTGCTTGAAGCATTTATTTTTATCCATTATTCCTATGTTGCCGCAGAACACCAGCGGATTGGCGATGTATCTGTCGTCGAAGTATATTGCGCCGTTGACGGTGGGTATTCCCATCCTGTTGCCATAGTCACGAACGCCCGCGACGACGCCCTTCATAATACGTCTTGGGTGCAGGACGCCTTTGGGAACGTCTTCGAGTTTCATATTCGGGTCGCCGAAGCAGAATATATCGGTGTTGGCGATGGGTCTTGCGCCCATCCCCGTGCCCATCGGGTCGCGGATTACGCCGCCAATTCCGGTTGCCGCGCCGCCGTATGGGTCGAGCGCCGACGGGTGATTGTGCGTCTCGACCTTGAAGCAGACCGCCGAGTCGTCGTCGAATTCGATGACGCCGGCGTTGTCGGCAAAGACGCTTATGCACCAGGGTTTGTTCAGCTCTTTGGTGGCCGCAAAGACGGTTTCCTTCAGCAGGTTGTCAAAGTGAACGAGCTTTCCGTCGAGGTCCATATCAATTTCGCTTTTGAGCGTCTTGTGGACACAGTGCTCGCTCCAGGTTTGCGCGATGGATTCAAGCTCGACGTCGGTCGGCTCTCTGCCGATGCGTTTGAAGTAATCCTGAATCGTTTTCATTTCCACTGCGTTAAGGAACAGGTCTTTTTCTTTGCTTAGCCGCAGCAGCCCTTCCTCATCGAGTTTCGTTATGGGCCAGTGAACGACCTTTAGCTCGTATGGTTTTATGTGCGGGCTTGGCGGTTCGGCCTGACTGCCGACCAGCGCCGTCTCGATGCAGTCATTGGCCAAAATCTTTCTGGCGATTGTGTCGATTTGTTTGCTGTTCAATTCTCCCAGCAGGACGTATTTGCGGGCGGTGCGGACCGACGTTGGTTTCGCCCCCATATCGGCTATTGCGCTTGTCACGGATTCCGCCACGGGGTCGGTGACGCCGCTTTTGAGATGCACCTCAATCAGTGTCGCTTTTGCAAGACCCGCGGGCGCGCCGCTTCTGCCGATGTAATATTCCTCGCACACAGCGTCAGCCAGAAGCTCTCCGGCTAATCGCTCGGCGAAGTCCCTCTCGAAGTCGGCTTCAATTAAATAGACACGGGCGAACTGCGCCGCCTGAATCGTGCTTATCCCGAATTCCTTTATTTCGGCCAGCACACTTGCGCCCTGAACGTCGGGAAAACCGGGCCTGTTGAAAACCTCGAATCGCCATTGCTTCACGACGGTAGTTCCTCACAAGTAGTAATAAGGTTTGAAAGTTCAGCGAATTATAGGGCGGGACGACTGGGCCGTCAAGAAATGCAGTGTCTGGGTTTATTTTTGAGGGAGATTGCTTCACTGCACCCCCTGCGGGAGCTTCGCTTGCAATGACGTAAGAACGCACTTTTTGTCATTGCGAGGAGCAAAGTGACGAAGCAATCTTGGCTTTTTCAATAGCCCCGCTGTCCCCATTATTCCCCCTGAACTAGTACAGCCGTTGATATTACATCTCTCCCTGAAACGCTTCCAAGAGTTGTTGTAAATGGTTCGCATACTTTTCATTATTTGTGGTTGCGATTGCTGACTCAAGTTTCTCTTTGCATATTTCGATAATATCTTTGGGTACTGTTGACATATCAGATTTCTTGACACATTCATAAACACTGCACCATAGCATATAATTATTTGGTTGTGACAGAAATGTGTCCACAAGAAATTCTAGTATGGTCCGACAATCCAGTGTCTCAAGTGCATATGCCAGTGTATAACAATCTTCGGGATGCGCCTTGATCATTCTCACAAGGGGATATAGTGCACGTTGGTCGCCTAGTTCGCGAAGCCCTAAAGCTGCTCCATCTCTTACAGAATCATCACTTGTATTTACCAAAAGAGATATCAATGGCTCTACGGCCTGTTTATATCCTTTTTCACCTAAAAGAGCAGCTGCTTCTCTAATTTTGTCATTCTCTGATGAGGTTCTAATCACTTGCAACAGTCCTTCATAGGAAGTATCCAGTTCTTTCCTCCATAAAGCAAACTTAGATAGTTCTATTTCAACATCGTCATGTGATGAATTAATACGTTCAATGAGTTTTTCTCTTGTTTCTGACAACAGTCTCTCCTCCAAGAAAGCCTTTACAGCAGCCACCCTGGCTTCACTTTTGCATGAGTGTATTCTTAACAGCAATTTTTTAATTTCATTTTCCATATAATAAATGGGGGCAGCCAACTGTTTTTTGTTAAGAAACTTGTTCGGCGGGGCGACTTATCTGTGGTTGTTTCTTACAAATAATCAATCATCAATAATCAATAAAAAATTATATCAGTTCCTTCCTGTTCATTTTATATTTCACTAACTTGCTGCGTTTGCTTCTCGCCGACTCGAGCAATTTTTCAATTTGTTTTCTGTCGCCGGAGCGAATTACCTTTTTGAGTTTAACAAGCTCGCCTGTCAGCCGGTCGATGCCCCGGACGGCGTTTTTTGCGTTTGTCACAAGGACGTCAGCCCAGATGTTCGGCGGCCCCGAGGCGATTCTGGAGCTATCCATAAAACCCTTGCCTGCGAACTTCAGCTCCTCGGCGTCACTGGCGTTGACCAGCGCGGCAGCGGTAATATGTGGTAAATGACTGACGTCGGCGAAGATGCGGTCATGACGGGCAGGTGGCATAATTTTAACATAACAGCCGAGGGCCGACCAGAATTTCCTGAGGATGCCGGCCGCCCGTTTGTTTGTGGCCTTCGTGGTCGTCAGGATACATAGCGCCCTGTCGAACATATCATCTCTGGCGAAATCGACGCCTCTTTGCTCGGAGCCGGCTATCGGGTGCGAGCCGACATAATAGACGCTTTTAGGCAGGTATTTGGATGCCCAGCGGTGAGGCAGTTCCTTCGTTGAGCCGACGTCGGTGACGATGCAGCCGGGGGGCAGGATATCGGCTATTTCGCGGAATATACGTTCAAAAGTGCACACCGGCGTTGCGAGTATGACGATATCGGCGTCAGCGACGCTCGCCCGAATATCGTCAAAGACCTCGTCGGCCACCTTCAGCCGACGCGCCCGGACCCGCGTCGAGGGGCGGTGGGAGAATCCCGCCGTTTTGACCCCGTTTAGCGCCTGCGATACCGCCAGGCACACCGAACCGCCAAGCAACCCCAGTCCAATTACCGTCACTTTTCTTAAGTGCTTCATAAGCAAGACCTTACAGAAAAGAAATAACATACCAAGCGAAGCTAAAAGCTATAACAAGCCGGCGGCAATGTCAATTTTTTTCTTTCATTTTGGCTTAGTTAGTGCTAAGATGGTCACTCACTCGATAATACCAGCTTACGCGGTGAATCAATGCCGCATCCGTTTTGATAAGTACGTCGCCTCGAAACCGTGTGCGGCGAAGGGCAAACAGTTGCGGCTGATGGGTTGCAAATAAATGGCGAAAGTGAAAAATAACAACTCCGGCAAAATCGGGGACGGCGATTACCTCGATTTTGAGCAGAAGGTGGCGGACCTCGACCACCAGATGGACGAGCTGCGCCGGCTAAGCTCTCAAAAAGGCATCGATTATTCCGCGGAGATTCGCCGGCTTCAGCAGGAGCAGGTTGCCCAGCTTAAACAGATTTACTCGAACCTCACTGCCTGGCAGACGGTACAGGTGGCCCGCCATCCGAAAAGGCCGCTGCTGTCGGACTATATCGGTTCGATGGTAAAAGATTTTCACGAGCTGCACGGGGACAGGTGCTTTGGCGATGACCTGGCGATGGTGACGGGGCTTGGCCAGATAGGCAGGGAGAAGGTATTGATTGTCGGCCAGAACAAAGGCCGCGGGCTGAAGGAAAAAGTGGCGTGCAATTTCGGCTGCGCTAATCCGGAAGGGTATCGCAAGGCGCTGGCCAAGATGAAATTCGCAGCCAAGTTCAATATTCCGATAGTCACGCTTATCGACACGCCCGGCGCATATCCGGGAATCGGGGCCGAAGAGCGGGGTCAGGCCCAAGCGATAGCGGTGAATTTGTTTGAGATGTCCCGATTGGCCGTGCCGATAATCTGTATCTGCATCGGCGAGGGCGGCTCAGGCGGCGCACTCGGCATAGGCGTCGGCGACCGGCTGGCAATGCTTGAATATGCCTACTATTCCGTGATTTCACCCGAGGGCTGCGCAGGCATCCTCTGGCGCGACGGCTCGCAGGCCCCGGAGGCAGCTGAAGCGCTCAAGCTCACCAGCAAAGACCTGCTCAGGTTAAAACTCATCGACGAGGCAATCGCCGAGCCGCTGGGTGGCGCCCACCGAAATATCCACGATACCGTTTACAACGTCGAACAATACATCATCAGGACACTTGCGGCTCTAAAGCGAACAACAATGGAAACCCTGCTGGAAAACAGATACAAAAAATTGCGTGCGATAGGCAGCGAGCCGACGGCAATTCTGCGGGACAAATCAGCCAAAATAGAAACAATTGAGATTAGACACGCCAAACCCGGACCGGTTACCGCCAAAGTATAGTTGAAGAATGTTGTTCGTGCCAGGCGAGTAGCGAGCGGCTATTCCGGTTCCTGTTTCTGCATTAGTTCGATGATTTCTTCTTTGGTGGGCATTGCGTCCACCGAGCCGAATTTTGTGCAGGCGAGCGCCCCTGCGGCTGATGCGAACTTCACGGCCTTGCGCAAATCATCCCCGACGGCCAATGACGAGGCAAGTGCCCCCGCAAAAGCGTCGCCTGTGCCGGTGTGGTCAACGAGGTCGATTGGAAACGCCGGGATATGGTCGGCGGCGGTTCGGTCAACGACCAGACAGCCGCGTCTGCCCATCGTTATCACCGCTGCTCCCGCCCCCCTTGCGACGAGGTCTGAGCCGACCATTTTCGCGGTGCGAATATTCGCGTTGGAGCGTTCAGAAATCAAAGCCGCCTCGTACAGGTTCGGTATCAGGACATCTACCGAGAAGTATTCGGGAGGCAGCGACACTTCCGCTCCCGGACCGGATGTCCCGATTGTGCCGGCGGGGTCTAATATGATTTTTTTCCCATGCAGCTTTGCGGTCAGGATTGCCTTGATAATCGACTCTTTTGGCAGGCGAGCGTGAATCAGACACACGTCGGCGTCCGCGATAACCTGCTCGGCGGCCTCGATATCCTGCGGAACCAGAGCGCTATTCGCTCCCTCATACCGGATGCAGGCGTTTTCCCCTTCGGTGTCCACCAGCGTCAGGATGACGCCCGTGTTTTTTGCCTGGGCGGTGAAGACAAATTTGGTATTTACGTCATACTGCCGCAAAACGGATTTTATCATTCCCCCGAATGGGCAGTTGCCGACCTTGCTGATTAAATGTACGTCGCAGCCGCAAAGCGCCGCTTCGATGGCCTGATTGACGCCCGGTCCTGTCGCCGCGAATGATAACTCCGTGCCGGCCGTGGTTTGCCCGGCTGACGGCACCTGTGCGCACTTTGCCGCCATGTCCACGTAAGCGCTTCCGACAACGACGACCTTCGGATTCCTTCCCGGCATCTGCGTCCTCAAAATAGTTTCTTTGTGCGTGAGTATATTTCCCCGCCGCCCGATTGCAACCCTTTTTGTGCGGTTCAGGCGTCTGGATACATAAATTCGGGCATCCTGCGGACTTTTCCCTGTGCATCCACGCAGGCCAGCACGCTGCTTGCCTCAGCGATGAGTTCGCCGGTCGCGGGGCGGGTGAGCTTGTAACCGTGCTCAACCTTGCTGGCGGTGACGTTGGTGCAGGTGGTGAACAATTCGAGGTGCTCGTCGTAGAAGGCGGGTCTGCGATATTTGATGCGCAGCTCGGCTATGACGAAGAAAACGCCGGCCGCTTCGAGGTCTTTGTAGGCCAGGCCGTTTGCCCGCAGCAGTTCGGTGCGACCCATCTCGAAATAAACCGGATAGACGCTGTGATGCACGACGCCGCCCTGGTCTGTCTCGTTGTAGCGGGGCTGAACGGTTATCGTGCAGTTTTGAATCGTTGTGTTTTTTGGAAAATTCATTGCTTTGTCCTTACAATAGTTATTTTCGATTAAAAAGGATACCACAAGCAGCTTGTTTGTCAATTTCGGCCGTCAGTTAAAACTATTGACTTTTGGTTTTCGATGTGTGAAACTTACGCACTGGTGATTTAACCGGATAGTTTATTAACCTCTATTCTCCACGAAAGGGTGTTGTATGAGAAGTTGTCCGAAATTGGTTTTGCTTATAATCTGCGCGCTGGCAGGGACGGTTTTCGCGGCAGCGAAACCCATCAAAGACGCTAATATGTCTGTCAAACCAGCCGTTGGAGCCGGGGAGAAGGCAAATGTTCCGGCTCAGCTTACGGAGAAGAAAAGCGTAGTAACTAAGGAGGCAACCGCCCCCGCAGCCGTGCCGAGTCCTGCGGCCGTGGCGAGTGAAAGTGGCGGCATAGCCGTCACCGTCAACGGCAGGGATATCACGGAAGCCGAGGTCGATGCGAGAATAAAGCCGCATTTGAGCAGAATTACCAAACAAATGGACCCGAATGTTGTTGAGCAGTACAAAGGTCGCATCCGGGCCCAGATGCTCGAAGGGATGATAACCGAAATGCTGCTGGATGAGCAGGTGGCCAAGGCAGGTATTGTTATCACCGACAGCGACGTCAACGACAAAATCGGCGAAATCACCACACAGCAGGGTATGTCGATAGATTCAGTAAAGGCCATGCTGGAGGCGCAGGGACAGTCCTTTGAGCAATTCAAACAGCAGATGAAGAAGGGGCTGGGCTATGAAAAGCTTGTGGACCGTCAGGCCGGCGATGTGGAAGTCAATGACGCCGAGGCGCTCGCGTATTACAAGGAAAACCAGGAGGACTATAATGCCCCCGAGCAGGTGCAGGCCAGCCATATTCTGATAAAGGTCGCACCGTCGGCATCAGATGAGGAAAAAGCGCAGGCCAAGGCGAAGGCGGGAAAGCTGCTCAAGGACATCAAAGGCGGCGCCGATTTCGCGACACTGGCGAAGGAAAATTCAGATGACCCCGGGTCAAAAATAAAGGGCGGCGCCCTCGGTTCTTTCAGCAGAGGCGATATGGTAAAGCCCTTTGAGGATGTCGCATTCGCGCTGAAGACAGGGCAGGTAAGCGACATTGTGGAGACGCAGTTTGGCTACCACATAATCAAGGTTACGGGCCATAAACCGGCGGGTCTGACCCCCTTCGAGAAGGTCAAGCCGGACATTATCAAGATGCTCAAGGACACCAAGAAGGGCCGGCTGTTCAGGCAATACATCGGCAAGCTCAGGGCCGAGGCGAAGATAGTTTATCCCCCAGGCAAGGAGCCGATGCCAATGTCGATGCGACCCCCCGGTCAGCAGCGCGAGGTGGAGATACCTCCGGCGCCGAAGTAAATTGGCTGTTTTGTAAGTAAAAATGAACCGGGTTCCCGCAGTGATTGGGAACCCGGTTTTTTTTGTTCTGTTTAGCCCGGCAACTTTACCTGTCCTCGAACGTCTTTGTCGGGGATTGCCGGGTTACACTCTTCCGGGAAGTTTAATCTTGCAAACTCACCGCGATACTTCTTCGCCGCCGCGTCGTGAATTCTCGCTGCTTCGATTTCAGAATCGAAGTGACCAAGATGTATTCTTTTTTTCGCTATATTAATATAAGCAGCCCACTTCCCGTGTCTTTTGTAAAAACTGACTCCCATGAACCGTGATGTTGTATTTTTGCTTTTTCGCCTGTTCCACTGGTTCTGTAAACGCGTCGCTAATCGCAGATTGGCCCTCCTGTTATCGAGAGAATCGCCGTTCCTGTGGTCAACAAGAAGGCCTTTAGGAGCATCCATAATTAACCTGTGCAATCGCACAAGTTTTATATCTTTAGGACTGATTCTTTGGCCCCTTACGGCATAGTGTTTACCGTTTTCTCCGGCAACGCACCATTTGAAGCAGCCAAAACGGTAGTAATCCTGCGGGTCCAGGATTGCCCACAGCCCTTCATCAAGGTAGATTTTGCGATAAGCGTAGCCGAACTTCCATTTCCGATAAACCATCGCCGGCCACGCGAAAATCAAGTCCACCCAGTCCGGAACTTTCACTTGTATAACCGCCATAACATCCTCTCCTCGGAGCGCAGCGCAGATCCCCGGGAACCCGCCCCATTGGTTCCGCAGCAGGGGACCCATTTCTAGTTCATTGTTGTCACTACGCGGTACGCACGACGCAGTACGCACCACGATGGAGAAACATAGTTTCTCCATCCTATGGCGCGAACTTGCGCGCTTTTGACGAAAAATCGTGTTTTGGGAGGTGGCCTAAATGCACTTAACTAATTGTGGGACAAGGAATAAAAATTTTTTCCAGAATTTTGGAAAACGCCAAAAAGCGCTTGCGCGCTTTTTGCTAATCCTACTAATTTAATAGTATTTCTTTTGGCAATCTCGGCGGAGCGTAGCGAAGACGGATTAACGCTATTTCTTACTGTCCGCTGTCTTTGTTCCTCCAGTCTCCCTTTTGTTTCCTTTTCGCGGGTTGACAGTATCATGGATCGAGTGATTGGCCAGATTCTTTCAATGAGACGAGTTCACATCCGGATTTCTTCCAAGCGTTGTTAGCTCTCTTAATCGCCCTCTGTAAGGAAATTGTTGTCGGCAGATACTTTTTACTCAGCAAACGTTCACCAAGATCAGTTTCTGGTAACGGAATTTGTGTTGCGAGCGTGACTGATGTTGTCCCTAAATCGATGGCGTTCTTGAAAGCTTTTTTTCTAATGAGTCGCTTTGAGAGCGTCCAAATTCTTGAAAGCCTAGCCTCCGATCGGCGAGCGAAACCCAAGTCGTGGAATTGCTCAGACATATCTTGATATGTTTCGTCTTCTAGAAATGCTTCGAAGAATTGAATGAGATCGTCATGTGCAACGGGAGCCATCTTGATAACCCCAACTTCATGAGCTTTGTAAGTTGATAGAACGCCTTCGAACGTGGCCAAAGTCGCTCGGGCTTCCGGAGTTTTGGAATGGGTTCTGAGGAGGGTGACTGATCGTTTCAGGCGGTTAATATCGATGTCGATCTGAAGGCCATATTCCAGTCCTAGAAGGAAATTATACCATTCTGCTTCCAAAGAACATACTGCATTACAAATGTCAGGAGAGAGTTCTTTCTTGAATGTGAATGCGCCACCCCCATGAAGACGATATAAACCAAACTCGTCGTTTATTGATCTCCGGATCGTTCGATCCATTCGAGCAATTCGAAGGTTCTTATCCACCGTCCGAATCCTTTTCTTTAGACATGGTTCTATAGAATCTATTGCTAATGATGCTAGAGATGTAGCGGGAATAGCGACACTAATAGCTCCAAAGGAAATGATCTCTTCGATAATGAAAGGAAACGAGGATGCATCTCGAATCAATGTTCTTTTGTCGATTTGACGAAAAAATGGAGGTTCATGGAGCAGGATACGATTGTACAATACCATTAACTATCCCATCATTTTATTAAGTCGTCTTAACATAATATCTTAATTTTGTCATCAATTTAGTATGTTGGAGAGAAAGTGTCAAGATTGTTTCCTGCCACAAGGACACCAAGTCACTAAGTTTTTTGTTTTTAAGAGACAGTGTAAATTCGTGTTGCCTGTCTCAAATATAGTCGAGTGGATTTTACAGTCAGCCGGTAAATTGCCTTCGGCAATGCCCCTAAGGGGCGGCAGACGAGTAGCGGGCATTCACACCCCTTAGGGGGAGAAATGACCGCTGCGAGTATGCTCCCCGGCTGACTAAATCCGTGAAAATCCACGTAATCCGTGGTTAAAACCTTCGTGTCCCTTCGTGTCTTCGTGGTGAAAAACCAGCGTAAAATAGTTTTTTTGATTTATAATCTCTCGGGGTAAAGATTGGCTGACTCGATATCCTTGAAGTATTTGACGGTGCCGTATTTCAATTCGGCCGTCGCGTCCTCGTCGCAGACCAAAATGGTTTCCGGGTGCATCTGAAGAGCACTGATGGGCCACAGATGGTTTATGCTTTCCTCGACGGCGTGTCGCAGGGCGCGGGCCTTGCTGTGGCCTGAGATGATAATCATAACTTCCCTTGCGTCCATCACGGTTGCCACGCCGACGGTCAGCGCGGTTTTGGGGACCTTGTTTACGTCGCCGCCGAAGAAGCGCGAGTTGGCGATAATGGTGTCCTGTGTGAGCGTTTTGACGCGAGTGCGTGAAGACAATGATGAGCCGGGCTCGTTGAAGGCAATATGGCCGTCCGGGCCGACGCCGCCGACGAAAAGTTCGACGCCGCCCGCCTGTTTCATCTTTTTCTCATAGCGTTCGCATTCGGCTGCGAGGTCTTTAGCGTTACCGTCGAGGATATTAATGTTTTGCTTTGGGACGTCTATGTGATTGAAAAAATTGTTCCGCATAAAGTAGTGGTAACTGGCTGGATTATCTTCGGCGATACCGATGTATTCGTCCATATTGAAGGTGACGACGTTTTTGAATGTTACTTTTTTTGCCGAGTTTAGGTTAATCAGCTCCTTATACATTCCCAGCGGCGATGCGCCGGTAGGCAGGCCCAGGACGAATGGTTTTGACTCGGCGGGTCTGAATGCGTTTATTCTCCCGGCGACATAGTTTGCGGCCCATTTCGAGACAAGCTCATAGTCGGGCTGAATTATCACTCGCATATATGCCTCCCTCTGGCACAGAGCGTATTAAAGTATTTTTTTCATTTTGCGGATAAGCTCGTCGCCGAGCCGGGTTTTTTCTTCTATATGCTGAATGATATCTTTCACGAAATCGTTGCTTTCGAAGGTTCCCCGAACCCGGGCAAAATCTTCTGTTTGCTGCCGGGGCGGGCCATCCGGCCCATAGCCGATTTGCACGGTTGATGCGAACTCTTTTTTGGCATCGGCGGCGAGCATATTATCCAGGTCAACCACGGCGGATTTCCACCTGTTAGTCATCTCGATAATATCATCCGGCGTTATTGCATCGATGGTTTTTCCCAGCCGCTGCTGCAGGACGTTTGCGGCCCAGGCCCATTCATAGGCGGGGTAGTTTTCGTGAACGGAGGTAAACGCCTCGACGACCTGGTCGAGATTGGCCAGCGTTCCCGATTCGATGTCGTCGAGGAGCTGCGCGACGACTTTTTCCGGCGCGAACATACCTGCCAGGTCCAGCCACTTGCCGGGGCCGACGTCGGTTTGGGGCCTGAGCGCCGCCCGAAGTTGCTGGACGCCCGTGAACTGTTTGCCTTCCAGCCGATGAATAAGGCAGTTGCCTAAGAATTTGTCGATTCCGATTTCGTAGAGTCGGATGCCTTTGTCCAAGGAATCGTTTTTTATTTTGACGCCGTGGTAAACGAAATAGTCACTTGTCTGGCCCTCCGTTCCCCTGAGGTTTCGCAGGATGTCGCAGCCGTTGAGCATTTTCTGAACGGTGTATGGGCTGAGCAGCTTGAAGCTTATAAGGTCTAATTTTTTGGGGTCCTTGCGATTGTCGCGTTTTGGCCATTTTCTGGCGTCGCGGACGGTGCCTACGCTTCGCAGATTGACGCCCGGTGCCAGGATACTTTCGTCCTCGTGCTCAATGAGATACGAGAACGGCAGGTCTGAGGTATCGGAGTTTCGGTAGTGCCTGCCCATTACGACGGTAAATGCGCCGACCCTTGCGGGCCAGAGCATGTAGGAGTCGGATGCGGTTTTTGAGCCGCGTTCGACGATGCCCTGATGGACCGGGCCGAGCTTGTACATATGGTTGCTCTGGTTTGTGCCTGACCCGGCATTTAGAAAACTGAAAAGGCCCGCTATAAGAAGGGTGGACTTGTGGTGGGTGACGGTGTAGGGGCCTGCGAAAATAGAACAGGCCTCGCCGTGGAACCCGCCGCAGTTGGCGAAGAAGACGGAGTTTTCCGCTGAGTATTGTTTCGCGAGTTCGGTCGCCTGGCCGACGAAACAGTTGGACAGGATGGCGCCGTCGGTGACTTTGGCGCCGGAGCAGATGATGAAATTGTTAGCGAAGACGCCGGGTCCGATATAGACGGGGTCCTGCGTGCAACTGTTGACGGAGCCGTTTTCGAGCCGGCTGGCGGCCTCAATGGTTGCGGCCGGGCCTATCCTGACATTTTTGATGGTTCTGCAGTTGAGGAGTTTCGCCCCAGTTCCTATCAGGCCCATCGAGGATGTGACAGATTGAGCGTACTGCGCTATCATTGCGCGCAGCCGCTCGACGACCTTTGGGCGGTGCCGATAAAGTGCGATTACATAGGCAATCTGGGCCGTCAAATGGTCATAAATGGGTATTTCCCTGCCCCCCGCCTCATTGATTACGGCGACGTCGGTGCCATTGCCGAAGCTGGTTTGGCCGTCTATGGCCAGCAGGTCGATGTTTTCGATTATAACGTCGTCTTCTATTACGTAATTGGCGATGTAACTTTTGACCTGGTTTATATAGACGTTGTCGCCTATGAAGCAGTTATGAATGGTTGCGTTTGAGATGCCTGCTGGGCGTGTAAATCCGCCGGAAAAACGGACCTCTTTCTGAAACAGACCCAGCCGGACGTCGCCTGAAAAGTGGGTTGTTTTTACACTTTCTGCGTCGAAGCCGTCGACCACCTGCACTTTTGACCAGTCGGAACAGGTGCAGCCCTGATTAGTCAATCGGGTGATTTCAGCGGCAGTTAAAGCTCGCCATTTGGATGCCATTGTCGCCTCTATTGTGCTTTATTGAACTCTTTGCCCTGTGATGTCGTTTTTTAACGGACTCACCACCGCATAGCCACTCGGTCGCATTTGCCGGTCGGCCCACGACACCGTGGTCGATTGTCTAACAGCCCGTCGAGGCCAAGTCAAGAAATTTTCGGCTGCGGGTGGAGTTCAAATTTGCATATGAGTTTTCATTTACAATAATTTAAGAAATTAGCGCATAAAATTTACAGCAACAGGTTGTGAGGTGCCGATGAATCTCTATGCAATAAACCGTAATTTCGCTGAGTTGGCGATATTGAATTTATTTCACAGGGTAGCAGTAAATATGTCAAATCAGCCGCGGGTGGCAAGAGTTTTGATGGTCCTGCTGGTTTCGATGACGACGGGCGCGGTTGTTCTGATGGCCTTGGGTAATCATCCTCCGTCAGCGGGGGCGTTCTGTCTTTCGACGTATTATCGGCTCGACCCCATCCAGGAAGCGATTTATTCCCGCGTCACTCAGGCGCCGGGCCGCTGGGAATGCATCGAGGTTTACTACAGCGGCACCAAGGCGGGCAATATCGACCAGCTCGCCTCGCTGTCGGGCCTTGCCAGCTCCGACGACATCAACTGCCACTTCGTCATCTGCAACGGCTTAGGCAGCGGCGACGGCCAAATCCAGACGACCGAAAAATGGCAAAAGCAGTGGTCGGTCATCCCTGACCATACCTGGTATGGCTCAAGCAGGACCATCCGGGTTTGTCTTGTGGCCGACGGCAGGAGCGTTCGCCCGACTGATTCACAGATGAAAAGGACCGAGGCCCTCATTGACGCCCTGTCAGTGAAGTTCAACGTCCCGACCGCAAAAATCTTCTACCCAACCAACTGGCGGTAAACGCATTTTCAATTTTGTATTTTCTATTTGGTTCACCGCCGTGTTTATACTTCAAATATACCTTCACTCGCATGATTAGCCGGTTCCTGATTGTACAAGAACACCGGCTATGAAAGCGTAACCTGCTCAACCTCGTTGAAGCCCGCGAACGCCACACCGAAATTAACAGTGCCGGAACTCGTAATATCCACGTTCTTTATCGTCAGTGTGAAAGAACATTTATTGAAGTCGAAGTTGGCTGTTGCAACGCCCCCTCCTGCCAGTTCGGCCTTTGAGCAGGTGAATTTACCCTTCCCGGCTTTGAGCTTGTTCGCGGGTATGGTAAAGGTCTGTGTGCCCAAAGTAATGACAAGGCCCTCGCTGACTCTGTTCGTCATATTCACGTCCGTGTTCGCAACCGCAAAGCCGCCTGTGACCGACAACTGTCCTGCTGAGCCGTGCTTTACCTGGGTCTTATCAACCCTCAGCGAGTCCTTGACTCCCATCATCAGCAGGATTGGTATCGGCTTCTTCGGGCCATTGACTACTGTCTCGTTGACTTCGGTCTCGGCGCTGTAGCCGCCGATTCCAATTCGCACAGTCAACGGACAGGCCAGACCCGACAGGTCAACGTTTTTCGCCGAAAATGAATACTTCGAGGTCTTCGCATCGAAGGCAAAAGATATCTTTGATGCGCCTTCAACCCTGGAATATTTGTACTTGCCCTTCTTATTAAAGGTATTGCTGTCGATTGGGAATGTCTTGACTAAGGGACTGACCATATCATTGGAATCGATTGCTACCTCGATAACATTAGCGTCGTTGAAGTCGTCTGCTGTGGCATCAATCTGGCCCGATATGGAAATTTTATCGCTGTTGTTCTCACTACCAGCAGTGACCGTGCATTTTGTCACCTGAAGAGAGCCGAATAAAGGAACATTTATGGTCTGTGCGGTGCTAATCGTCACCGCACCGTTTATGGCCAGGGCCCGGCCGTTCAGGGCGCCGCCGCCAAGGGTAATGCTCGGATTCGCGAGAATGTTTCCAGCGAAGTTGTTGTTGGCACCAAGGGTCAAGGAGGACCCAATCTGCCAGAACACATTGTTGGCCGACGCGCCATTAATCAAGGACACCGTGGCGTTGGCGGGCGTTATCAGGGTGGTGCCGATCTGGAAGATCCACTGCGCGCCGGGGTCTCCATTAGCGTCCAGCGTCAGAGTGCCGGCCGTCCAAGGCGCAGCCGCAGCATAGATGTAAACTCCCGGAGTGAGGGTCACTCCGCCTAGGTCCGCAGGTCCGGGCAGGCCGCCCGTAGCGCCCGCCGCTGTATTGTATGCGGTAATCAAGTCCGTGTGGGCCGAGGCCGTTGCGGGGTTGGCGGTGGTGTACAGGATACCGGTGACCATTCCAGCCGTGATTCCCGACACCGCTGGTGTCGGGGAACTGCCTACGTCACCGGTAATCAAAGTTCCCGACTCGGCGTTGGTCACACCACTGCCGCCCAGGACTGCGAAATCAGCCGCCGTACCCAGAGATATTGGCGTGGCCTGTGATGTGCCGATTGCCACCACAGCTACTACCAGGAATGCTGTTGCAATAATTTTTTTGTAGTTCTTTAAAAAACTTTTCATATAGCTACCCTTCCTTATTTAAGCAGGATTTCCCATATTAAACGCTCGGTTACACAACCAAGCCTTCCAATTCCGCAATAATCAGATATAATTTACCATATTATTTGAATGTATATTTTATAACGGATATTCGCTAAACACGCATATAGGGGTTATACTTAGTTTTGTTGAGGTAAATGCCTATAAGGGCGTTTATTCCTTAATTTATCGAGGCGCCACAAAATACAATCTGGGATTTCCCATATTAATCCGCCAGAGGCGAATTAAACGCTCGGCTACACAACCAAGCCCCCCAAAAAATCGGCTGTGTACCTTTCACAGCACACAGCCGATATTTCATACATCTTTCGCGTTAACCCATTCTGGGTGTCGGCGGCCTTGCTTCTTTTTGCTCCATCTTCAAAGGCAGCAGACCAGCCATTTCGCCGATGACGTTGACTAATTCGGTGCCGGCCGGGACTACGATTTTGGCATTTTGAGCAATCGATTTTTCCACCGCTTCGAGCTTTCGCAGGACCTGGGCGTTTCCAACGAAGTATTTTTGCGCCGCCTCATTGACCAGGCGAATCGCCTCTGCTTCGCCCTCGGCCTGCAGGATTCTGGCCTGCTTGATTCCTTCGGCCTTTTTAATCTCGGCCCGTTTCTGTCCGTCGGCCTGGGTTTCGGTAGCCGTGGCGAAATCGATAGCCGCAATCTTTTCGTTTTCCGCCTTGACCACTTTGTTCATTGTCTCCTGCACATCCTTGGGCGGGTCGATTTCCTTCAGCTCCGTGCGAACAATCTCCAGTCCCCAGCTTTGGGTCTCATTGCACAGCGTCTTGTGCAGCTCGGCGTTGATTTTGCCCCTTTCGCTGTTGGCGGATTTCAGCGTGAGAGTTCCGATGATGTTTCTCAAGGTTGTCCGCGCCAGATTGACAATCTGCCACTGATAATTATTGACGTTGTATTGCGAGTTTTTCACGTCATCCTCGTCGTCTTTTACTTTGAAATACACCTGCGCATCGACCCTTGCGTTGAGATTGTCGTTGGTGATAATCTCCTGCGGCTCGGCGTCCACCATCTGCTCGGTGATATTAATTTTATACATTTTGTCGATGACGGGGATTATCCAGTGAAAGCCGGGCTTGGCGAACCAGTGGTATTTGCCCAGCCGTTCAATCAGGCCTCTTTGCGTCGGCCTGACTACCCGTATGCCCTCAAGGAATATGACCACGACCAGAATTGCGATAACCCAGTATATGATGTGCGTCGGCTCCATTGTCTTGACTCCTAAAATATCCGTCCCCATTTACTTTTTTTGCAACGGGGCCTTTATACCTTCTGCCGTCGCCGGTGTCAAATGCTACTCCGCGAAGCAGCGAAGATTCGCTATCTTCGCTACGCAGCACAGGCGCGGATTTCGCACTATCGGGCGGAAAAGAATA
>JBEKZA010000011.1:0-59822 GCA_049510335.1 Sedimentisphaerales bacterium
AGGCGGCCAAAGACCTCATTGAAGCCGGCGCAAACGCTCTCAAGGTCGGCATCGGCCCCGGCGCAATATGCACCACAAGAATAATCTCAGGCGCAGGTATGCCGCAGGTCTCGGCGATAATGAATTGCGTCGCCGTCGCGGACAAGCACAACATCCCCGTTATCGCCGATGGCGGAATCAGGCATTCGGGCGACATAACCAAGGCGATTGCCGCCGGCGCCTCCAGCGTAATGCTCGGCTCATTGTTCGCCGGATTAAAAGAAAGCCCGGGCCAATTAGTCATCTACAAGGGCAGGCAGTTCAAGGAATACAGGGGTATGGGTTCCCTCGGTGCGATGATAAAAGGTTCAGCCGACAGATACGGACAAAAAGCCGCCGTCGGAAGAGAAAAATTAGTGCCGGAAGGGGTTGAAGGACGGGTGCCGTATCGCGGGGCGCTTGGTGACTTCGTATATCAATTAGTCGGCGGATTGCGGGCCGGTATGGGCTATTGCGGAGCAAGGAACATCGAAGAGTTAAGAACCAAGACACACTTTGTCCGGGCAAGCTCCGCCTCCGCCAGCGAATCGCATCCGCACGACATACAGATTACCAAGGAATCGCCCAACTACTCCGCAGTCGAACCGCTTGAGGACTAAAAGCAGCGGATAGCGTTTAGCGTTTAAAAATTTCTGTCCGCTATACGCTGCACGCTGTACGCTGAAAAGAATTATGAATCACGAAACAATTGCAATTCTTGACTTCGGCAGCCAATACGGCCAGCTCATCGCAAGGCGCGTCCGCGAACACAATGTCTTCTCGCAGATTGTCGCACCCGGCACGCCCGCAAAACAATTAGCGAAAACGAATCTCAAAGGAATCATCCTCTCAGGCGGACCCGCGAGCGTATATGACAAAGACGCCATTAAGTGTGACGAGAAAATTTTCGAGCTTGGCGTACCGATACTGGGAATCTGCTACGGAATGCAGCTCGGCTGCCAAATCCTCGGCTGCAAAGTCAGCCCTGCCACGAGCAGAGAATTCGGCCGGACAAACCTCTCCATCACAGACAAAACAGACCTGTTCGCTGGTCTGCCCGATTCTACAACCGTTTGGGCCAGCCACGGCGACCAGATTGAAGATGCCGGACACAATTTCGTCAAGCTCGCTTATACGAAAACCTGCCCCTTCGCCGCCGTTCGACACAAAAAACAGAAATTCTTCGGTGTTCAGTTCCATCCCGAGGTTTCGCATACCCCCAAAGGCCCTGCGATTTTGAAAAATTTCCTGTATGACGTCTGCAAATGCACCGGCGACTGGAAAATGAGCGACTTCGTAGGCGAAACCGTCGAAAAAATCCGCAAACAGGTCGGCTCTCACGCCGTTATATGCGGCCTCAGCGGCGGCGTCGATTCCTCCGTGACCGCCGCCCTTGTCCATAAGGCCGTAGGCGACCAGCTCATTTGTATTTTCGTCGATAACGGCCTGTTGAGAAAAAACGAACGCGAAGAGGTCATCTCTACTTTCCGCGACCATTTTCATCTCGACCTGCGGGTGGTTGACTGGTCGAAGCAGTTCCTCGCGAAGCTCGCCGGCGTCACCGACCCGCAGCAAAAGCGAATAATCATCGGCGCAGAATTCATCGCCGCATTCAAATCCGAGGCGTCGAAAATCAAAAACGCCAAATTCCTCGCCCAGGGAACCCTCTACCCCGACGTCATCGAATCCGGCGCCAAGGACGGCAACACCGCCGCGAACATAAAACTACACCACAACGTCGGCGGACTGCCCAAAGAGTTGGGCTTCGAGCTGGTCGAGCCATTACGCGACCTCTTCAAAGACGAAGTTCGCGTCGTCGGGGAATACCTCGGCCTGCCCGATAACGTCGTCTGGCGACATCCCTTCCCCGGCCCCGGTCTGGCGGTCAGAATAATCGGCGAGGTCACGCCTAAACGATTGGAGGTCCTGCGAGCGGCGGATGAAATCCTCATTGACGAAATAAAATCGGCGGGGCTTTACAGGAAAATCTCGCAGGCGCTCGCCGTGCTTGTGCCCGTGCAGACGGTCGGCGTGATGGGCGATGGCCGCACCTTCGAAAACGTCATCGCCATCCGCGCGGTCGAAACGCCGGACTTTATGACCGCCGATTTCTCGCAGATACCGTATGAGGTGCTTGGGCAGATTTCGAGCAGAATCATAAACGAGGTTCGCGGCGTCAATCGCGTTGTTTACGATATCTCAAGCAAACCCCCCGCTACAATTGAATGGGAATAGGAAAACCCCGCGAATGGTAATGGACAAGTTTCGGTCAGCATGAAAGGATTCTTTGTGCGCGAGGATATTAGCCAGCCGTCGCGTCCCGGCAAATGGTTCTGGGCTGCGATAGCCATCGGGGCCATCATCCGCGCATACCTTGTTTTGTTCACGCAGGGCACCTACGACGTCGGCATCTGGTGGGAACACGCCATAGGCGTGCGAAACCTCGGCCTTATCGGCTATTACCACGCAGACAGCAGTATGAATCATCCGCCGTTTATCAGCGTGGTTATGTCCCTGCTGCTTAGCGCGGCAAAAGCCAGCGGAATTCCTTTCAGAATCCTGCTGCGGGCGCCATTTGCGATACTCGACGCAGGAACGGCCCTGCTGCTGCTCAATCTCCTCCGCAATAAACGGTATCGATTCGCGGCGGTCGCCTGCTATTGGCTGCATCCTTTGGCAATCATTTTCTCCTCATACCACGGCAACACGGATTCGGCGGTGGCGTTTTTCCTCCTGTTGTGCGTCTGGCTGCTATCAAAGGAAAAGATAATCTGGGCCGGCGTCGTGCTGGGGGCAAGTTTTTGGGTGAAGCTGCCCGGCATACTGGTAATACCGGTATTCATACTGTTCGTGCAGGGATGGCGCAGGCGGCTGATTTTTCTTTGCGCGGTCGCGGTCATCGCTGTATCCACATATCTGCCCGCTCTTTGCCAAGACGCGAGCGTAGTTTATAAGAACGTGCTCGCCTATCGCGGACAACGCGTTTATACCACCGAAGGTGTTACGGTGTGGGGAATCTCCGGGGTCATCGAACAATCAGGCGTTACATTCCCAAAATGGCACGATACAACGCAGGCGATTGCGCAGTTTTACCTCCGGCACAACACCTGGTTTTATGCCGTTCCTCTCGCCCTTATAATTCTGCTGCGGCGTTCGAAACGAACCGTTGAGGATTTAGGGGCTACCGTCGCGCAGGTGTACGTGGCTCTGTACGGTTTTTTGAACTTCTTCTCATTCCAGTATTTTGCCTGGTCGGTGCCGTTCTGGTTTTTCACTCCCCTGTGGTTTGTTGTCCCCGCCACTGTCCTCGCCGGCGGTTACGTTTATTTACTCTATTGGTTTGTGTGTGACAACGCGTTGCTGCTCGGACCCTGGGACTTCATGGGCCATCCACATTGGCCGGAACTCCTTATCGTCTTCAAAAATCTGGCCATCCTGTTCTTTTTCATAAGCGGCTGCGTGTTCCTGATTGCCGCTATTTACAGGCAAATCGTTCACGCCGATTCACCCGCCGGAAGCGGATAAACAATAGAAGATGACTGATACTATATAAGTATATGCGTATATACTTATGGACTGTTCCAAGGGTCACGGTCTTTGGATAAAGGATTTAGGATTTTAACCTGTCCGCTATACGCTGTCTTCCGCCTTCTGTGGTTCAGGAAAACCAATTGATTATTTTTGTTTAGACGCATATTATTTTTGTGAGCAGGAAAACACAGAAATAATCTTACTCAACTGAATCAATACAACGGAGACACAAATGTTCAAGACAAACGAATACTTCGGCGGCAACGTTAAATCCATCGCTTTCAAAACCGCCCAGTGCCCCGCCACCGTAGGCGTCATTGCCCCGGGCGAATACGAGTTCGGCACGTCCACCGTCGAAATTATGACCGTTATCACGGGCAAACTCTCTGCGATGCTGCCCCAAAGCGCAAAATGGACCGACTACGGCCCGGGCAAGTCATTCACAGTCCCGGCCAATCAGAAATTCAAGGTAAAGGCCAGTGAAGATACATCCTATCTTTGCCTCTACTCGTAGCGTAGCGCAGATCGCGGCGAAGCTCCCTGAGCGAAACCGGACGCAAAAAAGTTATATCGGCGGTAATTTTTGAACATACTTCCGAGCAACATCGGTAATTGCCTGCCAGTCGCGATTTTCGACGAATTCTTTTCGCACGACTGAATCGCCTATGCCGATTGCGATACAGCCGGCAGAAAAGAAATCGGCGATTGTTTCAGGTCGCACGCCCCCTACCGCGACAAAATCCACGTCGTCGATTGGCCCTCGCAGCGCCTTTATGTAATCTATGCCGATGGCGGCAGCGGGGAAGATTTTGACCATTGTCGCGCCGTGGCGTTTCGCGGTGAGTATATCCGTCGCCGTGGCCGCACCGGGTAAAATGGCGATATCTCTCCGGACGCAATAATCAATCAAGTTTCGATTAACGTCAGGCGCGACGATGAACTGCGCCCCGGCTTCAAGCGATTCCTCGCATAATTCCGTAGTTATTACCGTGCCCGCGCCGATGACCATTTTGTCACCCATCTTCTCAGTAAGCAATCCTATCATCTCAAACACGCCCTCGGTATTGCAGGTGACCTCCAGCATTTTTATCCCCCCTGCCAGCAACGCCTCGGCAATGCTGATGATGCTGTCTTTCTCGACGCCGCGGAGGATGGCGATTATCTTTTCCCTGCGTATCGTTTCGTAAACTTGTCCGCCGGTAAGTGTGTTTTGCTCTGTCTTCATTTTGGGCCCTCTTTTTAATTGCGTCTCAAAAACCGACCAGCACAAATATCCCTGCGAAACTGGCAAAACAAGTTTACCCCGGAAACCGTCAACAGACAACGGAAAAGCCCAAAATATGGCATTATCCCGGTTTTAAGCGAGTTTGGCAGGCAACAACTCAATAAAAAACGTCCTATAATAAGCCAAAGTAAGAATAATTTTTTTATGCTTGACAAAACCCCCGTCCAATAGTTAAATTAGGCCAAAGAGGCAATTTGGATAGGCCGGTAGGGATTAAGGATAGACAGTAAGAGGAGAGTGTGAAATGAAGGAGCTATTCACAACTGGCGAAGCAGCGGAAGTTTGCAGGGTCAGCCAGCAGACGATAATCAGGTGCTTCGATTCCGGTCGTTTGGAGGGATTTCGTGTACCCGGCTCGCGCTTCAGGAGGATACCACGCGACAGCTTAATAAAGTTTATGAGAGAAAACTCCATCCCTTCTGAGGGACTGGAGTCGGGCAAAAAGAAGGTTTTAATCGTCGATGATGACGCTGAAATCGTCGATTTGTTAGTGGATGTACTGTCGCGCGACGGGCGATTCGAAGTCAAAACAGCCACCAGCGGCTACGAGGCCGGCATACAGACCCAGCGGTTCAGACCCGATTGCATATTGCTCGATTATATGCTGCCCGACGTAAACGGGAACGTTGTATGCCACACCATCAGGCGAAACCCTGAGTTCGAAAATATCAAAATCATCATTGTAAGCGGCGTCATAAAGCAGGAAGAAATAGACCAGCTTTTGAAATCGGGGGCGCAGGACTTCATCAAAAAACCATTTGATATAACTGACTTAGTTAACAGAGTTTGCAGCACCCTTGAGATACTGCAAAAAACGGCTTAGAGCGACGCTCGCACGAGTATCGAGAGACGAGTATCGAGAATTGAGACCCGCATCAGTATCACCGAATAATTGACGGATGAGGATAGTCGTATGCCGGAACAGAATCCAGACAGCTCTGATGCCCGCAAAATCGAGCTTGCGGTTAGTCAGTGTGAGACGTTATCGATTTTGCCCGCGGTAGCCGGACGGTTTTTCAGCCAGCTCGCCGGGATGGAGCTCACGCCGTCGTCGCTGGCGGAGCTTATCGAATCCGACCCGGCGTTGGCGGCGCTTGTATTGCGCCTGTGTCGGAACAAGGGAATCGTAATCAGGCAAGCAGGCCCTTCAGGCCAGCGCTGGGGGGGGCAGGTCCTGGATGAGCTGTCACTGCGCAAGATTCGAGACGCGGTGCTGTCAGCCGGAATATGCGGGGGGCTGTCGGAAGATACAAGCACTGATTTCAGGAGAGAACTTACACGCCACTCGCTGGCGGTGGCCTGTTGCGCTGAGGGGCTTGCGGGACTGCTGCCCGCTCCTTTGGATGGGCCAACGGCATATCTGGCGGGTTTGATGCACGATATAGGAAAATTCCTACTGGACGAGGTGATGCCGAAGAGTTTCGATACGCTGCTCGAACAGGCGAGGTCACAGAAAAAAAGTTTCTGTCAGGTTGAGCAGGAAAATCTCGGTATCGACCACGCTATTTTAGGCAAACGGTTCGCCCAGAGGATGCAATTGCCCGCTGAGGTAATCCTCGGAATCTGGCTGCACCACAGCCAGACGGGGGCAATCTCGCGGACAATGCCGCAGGCGAGAATAGCCGGGGTTGTAGAGCTTGCCGACTGCATTGTCCGGCGGGCGGGCATAGGCGAATCCGGCAGTTTCGATGAAAATATTTCGCCTGATGCAATCGCAGGACCGCTGGGACTGACCACCGAACAGATACACCAGGTCGAACAACAATTGTCTGAACTGGTCCGGCAAAAAAGTGAGGTTATAGGGTTGCCCCTGCTCAAACCCGTGCGGGTGTATTGCGACGCCCTGCGAACGATGGCAGGCCAGATGGCCGATGAGAGCGCAAAATTATTCGATGAGAACAATCGGCTGCAAAGTAACGCCAGCCATTTCGATTTTATGAAGGAGCTGCTGCCCAAAATCGACCCTACCAAACCGGCGATTGAACTGGCGAAGGACTTCGCGGTGGGCTGGCAGAAGTTTTATCAAACCGGACCCGTCTGCGTTTATCTGGTCGGCGAGCCAGAGGCAAAGGTTGTCGAGACGGTTGTGGTCGAGAACCAGACGCGAGCGAAAACCGTCGTCCTGGATGTGCCGGCGGATGCGACCTTAATCCCACAGCCGATATGTGAAAAATTTGACGTTATAGATGCTGCTGATTACGCGGATTGGCTGCTCGAACAGCTTGAGGTCGAGTTCAACCTGACCAACACCAGGATGGCGCCGCTTGTCAGCGGCGGCGGATTCGACAAGCTCACCGCAAGCCGAACAGTAGGCATAATAGTATTCGAGCTCCGACACCCCGTGGATTCGGCAAGCTCACCACAGGCCGAAGGCGATATCACCGAACGATTCGGACCCGCTGCCCGATTAGGCGGAGCAGCCCTCGATATGTTAGAGACAATCGGCAGACAGCAATGGTATGCGGAAAGTTTTGCACAGATACTTACAGGACACAAGACACAAGACACAGGACTCAAGACCGGGGCGGTACCGGAGACGTTTGTCGAAATGGCGGCAGGGGCAGCGCACGAAATGAACAATCCGCTGTCGGTGATATCAGGCCGGGCACAATTGCTTGCCAAGTCCGAAACCGACGCAGAGAGAAAACGAATTTTAGAGCAGATTCAGCAAAACGCGGGGGAGCTTTCAGCGATTATTGACGATTTGATGAGCTATGCAAACCCAGAGAAACCAAGACCAACCGAAACCGCCGTTAGACAAATCATCGACGAGGCGACTGATTTGGCCATTCAGAAAAAAGGTGTAAGTCAGCTCGATATTAAAATTGATGTCCCGGCCGGTATTCCGGGCACCTTCGTTGACTCGGCCCAAATTGCCTCGGCCATTGCAAACATAATCTGCAACGGGCTTGAATCATACGAGACGGGGAGTGGGCCGTTAGCGATAGATGCCTCTGCCGACAATTTGAGCCGAAACGTGAATATCCGCGTCGTTGATTCAGGCCGCGGTATGGATGAGCAGACGCTGGTCAAGGCGACGCAGCCGTTCTTTTCGGCGAGGCCCGCGGGCAGGAAACGCGGGATGGGCCTTGCGCACGCGCAACGATTGATAGAGATAAACAACGGCACACTCGATATAGCCAGCCAGCCGGGCAAAGGAACGACTGTTACGGTGGAGCTGCCGGGTAAGTAGCGTACGGCGTACAGCGGACAGCGTGCAGGTTTCGTGGGGCGTGATTCGTCGCTCGTGACTCGAAAGCAGTAGGCAGTTCGTATTTCGTATATCGTAGTTTGGACTAACGATTTCCGATTTGCGATTGCCGATTTTAGAGTTAGCGTTCGGTGGGTAGCGGATAGTAAATAAGTCGTTAGCCGATAGTGTTTAGTCGTTGGTTGTTAGTCCCGGCACGCTGGGAGCAAGGCAGATTAAGTCCAGTTGAATTGAACCACCGGCAGCGATGAGCCGTGAGTTGGAAGTCCTCACTATGATTTATCCCCGGCAATGAGTATAATAAAGCCGCTCTTATTCCGGAGGCAACGGGTGCGATTGGGTGTTCGTAAAACTATATGCTATCCAGTATCAGGAAGTAAACTATTCGCTTGTATGTGATGAATTCAGGTGTAATTTTAATAAACCGGCCATCCGGTTTATTTGCAATTACTGTTGTTTGTGTCGCGCTTTTAATGGGCGGCATCGGGATGGGTTCCGACCCCAACGGTTTTGCGGACAGCCCCGGCGGCGAACCAGCGGCGTCCGTCGATGAGGTCAATGGCCCAACCGTTACGTTAAATTACGACATCCAGACGTCAGTGAAAACCCCCATCACCTCTTTCATGTATTTTGTTCCGCTTATTTCTCCGACGCTCGTTGAAATGGAAATCGACGGCAATAACCAGCAGCAAACAAGGATTGTCTCGTATAAAAGGAGTGTCACTCCAAACTCCTTCCACGTGATATGTGAATTTGAAATGGCAGGAAAGGGCTTTTACAAGAACACATTTGACGCGGCGGAGGTGATAGCAATATGCGCAGATGGGTTAAAAAAAGGCGTGCCGATGACAAATGTGCTTGATTATATAAAGTTTGAAGGAGAAGGCCTCGGCAGCGTTGAGGTCAGGGGGACGATAAGCGGTTCCACAGAAACAGTGACCGAGGTAGATGTGCATTTCAACTTAAAAGGACGAAAAAGCCCCGTAACGATTGGTCTTTACAGCATTGCCCCTGAAGACGGAAAATATAAGTACGAAAACAGATATAACGAGATAATCGCCCGTGTAGCCACGCTCACATTCAAAAAGTGCGAAGGTGAGCCAAGAATGGGAGTAAAAGTAGTATCTATCAATAAGGCGACAAACCCGAATGGTTTTATGGGCAGAATCAAGGGGGTAATTGCCAACTGGTTTATAGAGCCGCCCAGGGTGAGCAAAATCGGCAATGATACAATGCTCAACTTCGGGTACGCGCTGATGAAGGAAAAACCTGCGTTTACTTTTCCGAGGGCTAAAAATTTAAAGAAAACCAGAATGGCAGCAATAGACAACAACAAGAATTAAGGTTCTATCAAAACCTCTTCTGTATCCATACACCTGCGTTTTTTGTCCTTGCTTCGCTTTCCCGCCGGAGTCAGTTTCAAGTCCTAAAATCTCACGGCCCTGTGGGGCGAATCCGTATGACTGACGCAACCGGCCCATTTGCAACCGCCACAAACCTGATAGCGGGCTATTTATGGGGCTGGATTCGGCGGAGGGCGGTCTCTAAAGCCGGGATTTATAAAGGTCGATTCTTACAGAGGAAAACGATACGAGGACTTCGAACCTTTCGACTATGCTCAATTTATGACGCGAGGACGCGGTGAACGACGAAAGACGAAATAAGCGATTACGTCTGCTGGTTGGCCGGCTCAACAAAGAACGAAAAAAACAGGCAAAGCAAATTGATATTCTTTGCAACGATTTTATCGCAGCCCAAAAGGACTTCATAAAATCATTAAATACAGTCGGCTTTGCCGCGGACTTTTACGAGACGACAGCCGGGCTGACGGACCTGAATGAATTGATTGTGACGGCGGGCAATATTATCAAAGACCAAATTCGAGATGCGAACGTCGCTTTCTTTCTCCTTACAAACAACAACTTCGAGATGCACGTATTTGAGAGCAGCCAGCCGATTAACCTGGAGAACAAGCGCATCGAAAACTTCTTCACAGCCGAACTGGTTGACAATATCACCAAATCAAACCGGATTTGCACCATCGACGATATGTTGGCGATGGGACTTGCGGGTTCTCCCGCCTGTCTGGAGAAAATATCGACGGCAGCAATCCCGCTGTCTGCCCGCGGCTGCTCACTTGGTTTTGTCCTTGTTTACCGCTCCTCGCAAACGCCGCTGACCTGCGATGAAATTAAGTGCATCTCGCAGATTGCGCCGGGGCTGGCCCGCTCCATCGCCGCCTGCCGTGTGTTGGCCAATATTGCCTAATCAGCTCAAATATTTCTCTATAACCGGGTAATTCTATTTGCCTTGCCTGCCTATAATCTGTTTCAAGGCGTTAATATGCTCCTCAAAGGCATCCCGGCCCTTTCCGGTGGCGATGATGAAGGTGCGGGGCTTGCGGGCGACGAAGGTCTTCTTGACCTTCACGTATCCCGCTTCCTCAAGTTTGGCTAAATGCGCGCCGAGATTTCCGTCTGTCAGGTCCAGAAGTTTTCGCAGATACACAAAATCAAGCTCCTCGCCAGCATCGAGGGCAACCAGAGCCGACATAATCTGAAGCCGAATCGGCTGATGAATGATATTGTCAAGCTCTGCCATATTTACCTCCATCTCGCGCGAAGATATAAGCCGGTTGCCAACAAGGCCCCGCCAGCCGTAACAGCCATCCAAAGGCAATAGTACGGCGTCAAGAGATAGAAGCCCACGAGGGTCGTCGCGGTAACCGCAAGTCCCAGCCAGACCATAAAATACGCAGTGAACCAGAGGCCCAGAATTATATAGGCGAACATAACCACCGTGCAGATAAAGGCGTTTATTTGCATCCCATTGACCGGCCCCAGAAGGTTCAGCCAGACGCACATATAAACGAACAACAACAACCACAGCCCGCCAATTCGCCAATTTAGTTTCTCCTCTGTTGGCTCCTTTACAGGCATGGTTTGTTTAACCCGCCGCAAGACGAAAAAACTACCAGGCACCCCAACCCCTGCCATCGCCCCAAATATGCCGCCAGCATATTTGAGGTAAAAATGCGACGCGGTATATGCGGCCACCCAAAGCAGGCCCCAAAGAATCAAAAGAGGACTGCTGTAAGCGGCGGCAATCGCTTTGCGTGTTCTAAGCATCGTCTCTGTTACCGCAGCAAGCGATGCCTGAGCATCTTCGTTCGATACATTCATAAAAGCCCCTTTCACATTACGATTTCAGTTTCAGGTTCTTAATCACATAGAGTACTCTACATTACAGAGTGCTCTATGTCAAGCATTATTTTGCTTTTTTTTCAAAAAATTTCCCCGCGTCAGGATTGCTCCGTAACCCCCGCAAAATCAGACACTTGCCCAAAATAGTTGCATAAACCAAACCTCTGTGCGCATAATAATACAGAAAGAGACACACTTTCGGGAATTGTGCGAAGTATGGCAAACAAGGAACAAATCAAGACAGAGTCGTTTGAGACGGTTGAGCCGATAGGGAAACGCGTTCTAATTCGCAAGGACGAGGACAAGAAACAAACCAAAGGCGGCATCCGGCTGCCGGACAACATCGAGATTCCGACTATAACCGGAAGGGTCGTGGCAATATCGGCTGAAATCGAAAATACGCCCGAGATACCTCTGCGTAAATACGACAAGGTGCTGTTCAATCCCAAAGGCGCCATACCGGTTGACTTCGAAGGGGACAATCGATTGTTTGTCGTCGAGGTCGAAAATATTGTCGCCGTTTTCAGAAAGTCATAGCTGTATCGCCGCAGCGGCTATTTGACCGACAAAACAAAAAAAATGCCAGCCCCGATTTTTATCGGGGCTGGTTTTTAAGGGTTGCCGAACCGAAACGGCAAACAGGGGGACAAGGAAAATTATAGCTTCAGAGAATATGCCCCGGCTCGCCTGCGTTTATATCTGGCAATCCCAAGTATACCGCTAATCATGAACACAACCGTAGCCGGCTCAGGAACAGGGGGAGGGTTAGGAGGAGGAGGGGTAGAATGAGGGTTAGAAGGAGGGCTAGGCTGGTCACCACCGCCGCCGCTTCCGCCACCAGTATAATCTGCTGCAGAACGTACCAATCCACCACCGCCAATTGAGGCCTGTGACATCTCGGCCCCAGCGACGAATTCGAAGTCGAATCGCTCAAATACGGCAATAACAATCTTCGGCGAATCAAGATACACCATAGTAGTGACGGCCATGGCGTCAGTCACATCACCCAGCCAGTAAACAAATCGGTACCCTGGGTTTGGCGTGGCGACTAACGTCACACCGGCATCACTTTCGTAGATATGCACACCACTTGGAAGGTTCAGAGTGCCGCCGTTACCAGGTGTTACCTCCAGCATCAACGCAGCGCTATACTCTTCACAATATCCTGGGCCAGCAAAACAAAGTAACAGGATAGCACATTTGAGAGCTAACGCGACACCGCTCGATTTCGAATTGCCGTGTTTCACCACTTCTCCGTTAAAAACGTTCTACGCCGCCACAATCTCCACTGAACTTGCACCGGCTCATACCTCCATTGCAGGTCAGACACGCTTTCGCTTCAAACAAAACAATGCCGCCAGTCCAAGCAACGACAGCGTCCCCGGTTCGGGAACGCAGCGTGTATCAATAACCACCTGATCGACATATATGTTGCCGCCTATCGTAATCCACTCGCCCGGCGGATTCGGCCATACGCTGACCTTGAAGACAGAACTGGTCCAATCATTTCCCAGGGAAGTATCCTCTCGGGCAGTATTTAGCTGGGTGTAGCCGCCGTCGGGATAAATACCCAACATCGGCTGTTGAGGCCGGAAAGGCAAAGTAAGGTCAACGTCCTTCTTCCATATCAGTTCAACCCAGATATCTTTCCGGGGCTGCGCTACCGCACTATTCGGAACATAAATATCAATCTCACCTGTGCCGAGCTGCCATACGCCGCTATAGGAGTCAACATTATTCTTCCACGCGGCGTTATTAATAATCCACGTCTGTAGAGTCCCATACGGGTTATTAAAACCGGCATCGGGCGACGGCGAAGTGCCCGAATCGCTAAATGACCACTGCTCAAATGTCGTATTGGGGTCTCCTCGCCAGGACGGCCCGCTATAACTGGCATTAATGGCCGTCGCCGGAATAAGAACCACCATAACGAGTATCACTACCACAGCGACCAAGGGTGTCTGCTCGGCGGGAATTCTGGTCTTGTCCATAACCCGTCTCCTTAAATTACTGCTCGACCATTGAGGTCTTCGCCTCCGCCCCGTGGGCAGAGGAGTGTGTTTTCATCACCCTAATCTCATTTATATAGTTATCATTTATGATTACCTATGATTGCCGTTTTTTCCCATCCACAACCCCAAGCTGCCGTTCAACCAAACAACACATCAGACGGCACATTTTCCGACCTCTGCGCGCGGAATCTGCGCCCGTCTCTTCTCGATTCTCTGCTCTTTGGATTTCCCCTGCCCCGATACCAATAGCCAGACGTACCGCCAGACCATTAGTTAGCCGATGTAAGTCACTGAAAGCAAAGGACTTATAGCCGGCTGTGTTGGTGAGTTTTCCCTTACCCCTGATTCCCTGAAATGCAATTTAACAACACATCTGAGAAAACACCCACTGTAAAAGAGCATATACCTCTTCTCTTCTCTCTGTGAGTTTTCTCGTCAGCCCCCAAGCTGATAATTGCATTAGAACATATCGCCGCAGGAAAGTCAAGTGTTTTTTGGGGAAATTTCCTTAAATTACATAATATCCGCGAAGGTAAAACGCCCCATAAAAGAAGGAATTGCGGGTCGCGATGGGATTACAAGGACCTATAAATCGCGGATTTTACAAACAGTATCCGCGCATCCAGGATATTTACCCTGAGATTAAGACAGAATATGACAGCGGGATGATACAAACCCGCCGGTTCGCTATTTTGGCGGCAAAAGGCGATAGCTGACGAACGCAATACGCAAACTATCCGGAGACCACGATGGGACGTTTATCGTTCCCTGCCCGCCGAACAAGTTAGCCAGCACCTTCGGCTTTCCCTTGCCGCCCATTGGCATAATGCGTAATACCACGTCTTTGTCTTCGGGATGCCCTGTTACGGTTTTATCATAGGACACAAACACAAGCCATTTGCCGTCAGGAGAGGGATGCGGAAACCAGTCGGCATATTCACTATCAGTTGTTACCTGCTGCTGGTCGGTGCCGTCAGCATTCATTCGCCAGATTTTCATCACACCGGTTCTCTCGGAATTGAAGAATATGTATTTACCGTCAGGCGAGTAGTCCGGGCCGTCGTCCTTGCCCGGAGCATTGGTCAGTCGCGTCTCAACGCCGCCCTGCACAGGGACTGTATATATGTCAAACTCACTGTTGCGCTCCGCGCAGTAGGCAAGGGTATTACCATCAGGAGACCATCCATGCCAGTAAGACGGCCCCGTCGGAGTTACAAGGTGAGGCGTCCCGCCGGTACTCGGCAAAACGTAAATACGGGATTTGTTGTCAGGATTGTTCTGGCTGCTGACCGCAAGAAATTTGCCGTCGGGCGACAAGCCGTGGTCATTGTTGCACTTGTTCGCTTCGCCGGTATCAAGCAGTTGCGGTTTACCGCCTTCGACAGGAATCGTGTAAATCAATCCGTTGCTGCGGTTGTTAAACAATAAGGCCTTGCCGTCTCGTGACCAGTTGGGTGCCTCGAATCGCTCGCGGGCATGATAGACGGTTTTTCGTTCGCCGTTTTCGACAGAGATTGTTTCGAGTGTGCTTTCGATAACGCGTTCTTTCATATTTTTTACCACCCCTTGTTTTTCAAGTTTAACATTGGTGAACACAGCCGTTTCGGCGGTATTGACATCGTGCGAGCAAACCACCAGACCCGCATAAACCGGGTCGGTCAGCTTCAGTGATATCGAGCCGACAATCTGGAATGTCTTGCCGTCGGGAGCGACGGAAAGCGTGTAAGTATCTGCGTGGCGTTCGAGCATTATTATTGCAGACCCTTTTTCGGTTTTTCGAAGTATTTCAAGATCGTCACTCATATTGCCGCCTTTGGTTGTTCGCCACTGCAAAGCGATAAGGCCGTCGCCGTGGACAATGGCACCGATAAAGGGAGAATCCTTGTCAAGGGTCTGGCGGACAATCCAACCGGCCTTGCGGTGCGCGACTTTGCCTTTTCCGACAAAGTTAATATCCGCAACCATTACCAGATCGCCCTCGAGGCGATTATAGAGGAAATAAAAGGCGTCCTTGTTAAACCACATATTGTAGCCGCCGGCGGTGACTCTGTATTCGTTTTTAGCGGCATCAAACACGGCCGAGCCGGGTATGCCGATATCACAGGCATCGCCGACATCGGTTTGCCCCTCGAACAGCCCTATTGGCGCCGCCGAAACATTAGTCATAAGAACAGCAAGACAAAAGACAGAACAACACAGCATCATACGAACCATAATCACACCTCACGTTTTTTTGGCCTATTCGATTTTCTTTACCGGCTTTTCACGGACAAATCTGCTTATGTTCCGCACGGCCTGGCGCAATCGCTGCTCATTTTCAACCAGGGCTATTCTGACATACCCCTCGCCGTTCTCACCAAACGCCCCACCCGCCGCAACGGCGACATCTGCGTATTCCACAAGGTCCATAGAATAATCGATGGTGTTCTTGCCTTTAAGATGCTCCTGGGGGATTTTAGCCCAGACGAACATACTGCCGCGTGGTTTTGGGACATCCCAGCCGATACGCGTCAATCCGTCACACAAAACATCCCGCCTGCGCTGATACTTTTGGTTCTGCGCGATTACATCCTGGGCACAGTGCCGCATGGCGATGATGCCCGCTATCTGCACCGCCTGGAATATACCGTAATCATAGTAGCCCTTGATGGTCGCCAGATAGCTAATCATATCCTTGTTGCCCGCCGCGAAACCGACTCTAAAGCCGGCCATACTGTAGGGTTTGCTCAGAGTCGTAAATTCGACGCCTACGTCTTTTGCGCCTTTTGTGGAAAGAAAGCTCGGCGCCTTATAGCCGTCGAAGCAGGTCTCGCCGTATGCGAAATCGTGGATGACCGCTACGCCGAAGCGTTTGGCGACCTCGACGACCGGCTCGAAGAAACCCTCGTCAACCGTCATTGCAGTCGGATTGTGTGGGAAATTGAGAATCAGCAGTTTCGGCTTCGGATACAGATTCTCGCAGACCATAGCGATGTTGTCGATGAACTTCTGGTCGGCTCCAAGCGGAACTGAAATCACGTTGGCGCCGGCAAGGGCGACGGCATAGTTGTGAATTGGAAAGGCAGGGTCGGGCACGATAGCCGTATCACCGGGGCCCAGCATCGCCAGGCACATATGGCTGAATCCTTCCTTTGAGCCGATACAGGCAAGCACTTCGGTTTCCGGGTCCAGCTCGACGTTCCAGAGACGAGCATATTTTTTCGCCATCTCCAAGCGAAGCCCTTTGATGCCCTTCGAGGCACTGTATCGGTGATTGCGGGGGTCTCTGGCGGCCTCACATAATTTATCAATTACAATCTGCGGGGCGCCGTCTATCGGGTTACCCATACCGAGGTCGATAATATCGGCGCCCGCCTGGCGCTTTGCGTGCTTCAAAGCGTTAAGACGCCCGAAAAGATAGGGCGGCAACCGCGTTATTCTTTCCGCCGGCTCAATCTTAAAATGGCTCATAACTCTTCTCGTAGATAAAAAAGGGTATTCAAATACAATCGGTTAGCATACCGCAAACGGGTTAATTTTCAAATGATTTTATCGCCGACATCGGGCGATGCTCAAGTTCCGCCCTGCTTATGCTTTATCCAGATTTTGACGTTGTTTTCGAGAACATCGAGGGGGACGGCACCGTTGCCAAGGATACAATCGTGAAATTCGCGGATGTCGAATTTTTCGCCGAGTTGTTTTTCAGCCAGGTTTCGCAGTTCGCGGATTTTAAGCTCGCCCATTTTGTAGGCGAGTGCCTGCCCGGGCCAGACGATGTAGCGGTCAACTTCGACCTGAATTGCCTGTCTGGGCATCGCGGTGTTTTCCACCATAAAATCGATGGCCTGGTCGCGTGACCAGCCGAAGTAGTGGATGCCTGTATCGACGACCAGCCGGCATGCCCGCCACATTTCGAGAGTCAGCCGGCCGAAGTCGCTGTTGGGGTCGTCATACATATCCATTTCAAGACCCAGCCGTTCGGCATACAGCGCCCAGCCCTCGACAAAAGCAGTGAAATGCGAGAACCGCCGAAAATTGGGGACATCCTTAAGCTCCTGCTGAAGCGCAATCTGAAGGTGATGTCCCGGCACCGTCTCGTGCAGCGAAAGCGCGGTCATTGCATAAAGATGCTGGCTTTGGAGGTCGTGCGTGTTGATATAGAAGAACCCGGCGCGGGTCCCGTCCCCGGCCGGCGGCATATAGTAGGCGCTGGCGGTTTTTGGCGCAAGATAGTCAGGGACCTCCTTAATTCCAAAGGGCACTCGCGGCAGGGTCTTGAACAGTTTGGGCAGCTGGCCGTCTGTTTTCTTGGCGACAAAAGACAATTCCTTCAACAATTGCTGCGGCGTCCTGACGGACGATTGCTCGCTTGCGTTGAGAAATTTAACGAACCCGTTCATATCATTTTCAAAACCACGCGAGGCGATGAGTTTGTTCATCTCGGCCTTTATGCGATTCACTTCGGCCAGGCCGATGTCGTGAACCTGCTGCGGCGTGACATCGAGGGTGGTCTCGCTGCGGACACAGTGCTCGTAGAAGGCCCTGCCGTTGGGCAGCGACGAAGCGGCGATATCCTGCCTGGCGGCCGGTATGTATTCGTCGACCATAAACTTCAAAAACGCCTTGTAACCCGGCACAACGGACTGCGATATCGCTTTGCGTCCGGCTTCGGTCAGGCGGATTTGGTCAGCTTGTTCTATAATCTTCGGAAATTTCTTGAATGGCTTGAATAGCAGGCTGTTGTTTGGCTCATCAACAATGTGGGCCTGTATCGACTGCTCGATGCCGGTCAGGACGACTCGCGGCTCAACGAATCCTCTCTGGATACCCGTGCGCATCAGGTCAATGTGCTGCCGGGCGTAAAACTCGAAGCCGTTGAGTCGTGCGATGTAATTCTCGTAGTCCTTGACATTGTTGAGGGGGACATTGTCCGGAAGTTCCGCGAAGTCGGTATGAAATCCGCCCATTTGCGAGACCGGCATCAGGTAGGCTTGAAACTCAAACCATTTCAGGCCATCTTCTTTTTTACGCTTAAAGACATCGTAGTTGAGCCGTTCAGCGGGAGTAAGTTTGTCGCGGTCAATCGCAAGGAGCCGTTCAAGGAAAATGCGATTTTGCTGATTTCGCCTTTTGATGTCGGTTTCTGATACGCTGGGCAGCTTGTCGTTGAACCGGTTGTCACCTGTGTCGGTGGCAAAGAGCGGGTTTTCCTTCATCGCAAATTCCCACTCGTCGGCAAAAAGCCCCTGAAGCTGCCGCGAGGCCGAGCTGCCGTTCTGCTGCACACAACCTGCCGCAAAAATCAGATATAACGCGACCGCCGATAGGGTTGTAATCTGACTCCAGCGTTTTATCATTGTCACATTCCTCTCAAAGCGTTATGTCACATCATCAACCAGTTCGCCGAACAGGGTAAGAGGGCCTGTCCTGGTAATTTTAACGTTGGCGAATCGGCCGGCAAGTGAAAGCGGGCCTTCCAAAACAATAATCCAGTCGGTTGACGTTCTGCCGACAAGCTGAGTTTCACTTTTCACCGCAGAGACCGCTGAGTTCGCAGAGATTGCTTTTGATTTTTTATCCGCGGTCTCGGCGTGCTCCGCCGTAAGGCGTCCCAAACGGGAGGCGGTAAGACGCGCCTTTTTGCTTGGGCCCTCGACCAGGACTTTCACGGTTTTACCGAGAAACTCACGGGCCAGTTTCCCGCTGATTTCTTCCTGAACCTTTAGAAGCTCGCAATTTCTTTGTTTTTTGACTTCGAGGGGAACGGTATCTTCGAGCCGCTTATCGGCGATTGTTCCTGGACGAGGCGAGTATTTGAAAATAAAGCAATTTTTATAGTTCGCTTTTTTGACGAGGCCAACGGTTTGAGCAAAATCATCATCGGTCTCGCCGGGAAAGCCGACTATAAAATCGCCGGCAATGACAATATCGGGCACGATTCGCCGAGCCCTATCGAGCAATTCGAGGTATTCGGCACAGGTGTAGCCGCGGTTCATTGCCTTGAGGATTTTGTCTGAGCCGCTTTGTGCGGGTATATGCAGATACCTGCAAACCTTCGGGAAATTCGCTATCGCCTGTAAAATCCGGTCAAAGTATTTCGCAGAGGGATAGCTTGTGACGAAATTTATCCATTCGATACCGTCGATTTCGCTTATCATTTCGAGCAGGTCCGCAAGGCAATATGTCTTGTCGCCCGCTTTATATTCGTAAGCGTTTATTCTCTGGCCGAGCAAAGTGATTTGTTTAACGCCATTTTGAGCGAGGTGTTTGGCCTGTTCGATTATCGCCTCAGGCGGGCGTGATGTTTCCGGCCCGCGGACATAAGGCACGACGCAGTAAGAGCAGAACTTGTCGCAGCCGTGCATTGCCCGCACATACGCCTGACCGGGTATTTCATCGCCTTCGACGCCGAATTCAGTTTCAAACCGCTCGAGCGATTGAGCATCTGGGGACGCCTGGCGAATTTTTTCTGTAACCGCCACCGCTTTTTTCTTTTCCTGAATCGCCTCGGTTATAAGCCGGGGTATCTCGGCTATCCGGGCGGGACCACAAACGATGTCAACGGCCGATTGTTTAAACAATTCGCTGCCCAGCCGCTGAGCCATACAACCAATCACGCCCACTACCAAATCCGGCCGGGTCTCCTTGATGTGTTTTAGATTTCCCAGATGCGACATAACACGCTGCTCCGCGTGGTCGCGGACCGAGCAGGTATTCAGCAGGACAACATCCGCATCTTTGGCGTTATCGACAAACTGACAGCCGGCATCCTGCAACGCGCTCTCAATAAGCGCGCTATCCAGCTTGTTCATCTGGCACCCGAAGGTTTGAAGGAATACTTTCATAATATTCCTTCAAACCTAACCTCGGGTGCTTCGTTATTCCGAGATTTCAAGGTTATTGTCAGCATAAATCCTGACGAGCTCCGATTTCTGCTCCCGTTTCAATTTTTTAATTCGCTTTTCTTCATTCAACGCACTTTTGTAATAGCGATACTCTTTAGCATAAACCAACTCTGCGGGCAGCTTGTATTTTACGTATTTTGCCCCCTTGCCGCTTTTGTGCAAAGCAATCCTGTTTTCGAGGTCTTTGGTATATCCCGTATAATACGTTCCATCCTGACACCGGAGCATATAGACCCAATATTTGCTTTTGCGAATAATTTTTTGAGGCATAATCCTGAACAGTTTTCAAACAACCGCAGATGATTTCCTGTTAGCCAGGTTTAAGGCCGCCAAAAAGAGCCAGCTCGAATATCTTCAAGTAACAATCGACCTCTTTGAATCCCGTATCGCGGAGCCATTTGCATTGCTCTTCAACCGGCGCCAGAATGTTGGCTTTTTTGCACGGACTAAAATAATGCTCTTTGGCAATTTTTTTGCGTTTGGTATTCGGGTCCAAAGAGTGATGATATTTGTAAAGGGCATCGATGAAAAACTCGTCGAAAACGTGCTGCAGCCGGGGTGTAGCGGACGCCACGTGCTCAAGATTCAGGAACACCCCCCCGGGCCTGAGCAAATCAAAGATTTCCCTGTAAATCGCTTTTTTTCTGGGGTCTTTCTGATGATGTATGGAGAACCCCGAAATAATCAAGTCCTGCCTGCCATACTTTGCCACCGATTTGACCCAGCGGGGCTTTCCGTAATCATCCGTAATAAATACCAGATTTTTATTGTTTTTGGGCGCCTTTTTACGAGCGGCTTCAATCATAGTGTCTGAAAAATCGAGAAAAATCCCTTTGGCCTTTGGATAATTCGACAGAACGGCCCTGCCCAGAATGCCGTCGCCGCAACCCAAATCCAGAAAACTTTTCAATCGCGGCAACGTTTTGCCGACGAGATAAAGAACGACCTGTATTTGATATTCCGCAAGCGGTATCGCGCTCCTGATGCCATCCAAGTATCGCCTGTCGAGGTCTTCCCGTTTCCACACGTTGTCTTTTCTGCTTATCATTTCCATCACCCTTTATTACTTTACGCCTTCGCGGCGAACCGAACGCCCATCTCGAACGCCTTTTGGCAATCCTGAGGGAATATCTCTTTTCGTCTTTTTAATTTCTGCTCGGGGTCAAACCGCGGCGCGACTACCTTTGAATAATCCTCGAACTGGCAGGTATCAAAGCTTAAAAGCGTGTCACTTGCCCCGAAGATTATTTTCAGAAGGCGTTCAATAGTTGCGAATCGCTGTTTATAACCGAATTCGCTCATACGTTCCTCGGTGACACCCATTGTATAGATAAATCCGGTGGAAATTTTCTTCGGGAAAAGAGACGTCGGCGGCTCGGTATAAACCAAATACGGAAATATCAGCCGCTCAATAAATGACTGCATTTGGCCGGTGACAGTTCCCAGATAAACAGGCGAACCAAAAATAACGGCATCGACCGTTTTCACCTTTTCAAAAATCGGCTTCAGAGCGTCTTTTACCGCACATTTGCCGTAGCTAACGCCCTCTTTCTTCTTGCAGGCAAAACAGCTGATACATCCCTTATAGTTTAAATCATATAGGTGTATAAGTTCTGTTTGGGCTCCCTGTGATGATGCGCCTTCGAGGGCTTTTTTAAGCAGGATTGCCGTGTTCCATTCTTTTCTCGGGCTGCCATTAAATGCGATGATTTCCATTGGAATATACCTCCCATCATTAGTTTCAAAGAATGTTTTTCAAGCCATTGTTTCCGCCTTAAACTCCTTCTACCACAACAGCATTTGTTCTGGCTGACTGCTCGCGGAGCAGGGCAACCGCCCGATATTCCGGCGAGCGCCACCAGGCGTGAAACTTATCCATCGAATCAAACTGAACGATGATAAGCCGGGCGGGTTTCCAAGTGCCTGAAACAACTGTTACCTCTCCACCGCGGGCGAGGTATTTGCCGCCGAATTTTTCGATAGTCCTCGGCACCTTCTCGATATACTCGCCGTACCTGGTTCTATCCATAATCTCTTTGGCTTCGATAATCATATAAACCGCCATAATTTTCCCCTTTCCTTCCGTGACAATCCCGAGAGAATTGGATATACCATCAGGATTTCAAAATTTCCGCATTATTCTTTCTGGTGAACATCTTAACCACTTCAAACCATATAACACTAAGCACGCCCGCCAGCAAAGCAATGAGAAGGTCGCCGACGTGCATAATTTCGAAATGAAACAGTTTCTGTAAAACAGGGACATATACAACCAGCCCCAAAAACAACGCCGCCCCCGCTATGACCCATGCAAGCGCCCGGTTGAAAACCGACAACGAGGCGATAATACTTCTCGACCAGGAACGGTTTGTAAGAATCAGGCATATATTGGATATTACCAGCGTTGTGAAGGCGAGGGTCCTTGCGGCCGATTCGGTCTGACCCAGCCCCAATGCTATCCTGAAAACCACAGCCACAACAACCAAAGCGAACAAGCCCTGCAGGAAACTCAGGACAAGCAATCTGCGGGCGAACAGCGATTTTTTGGGGTCGCGTGGGGGACGACTCATAATGTCCGACTCCTCCGGCTCCGATTCAAAAACAATAGAGCACGCAGGGTCAATTATAAGTTCCAGAAAAACAATGTGCACAGGATAAAGAATTATCGGCCAGCCAAGCAGGACCGGAATCAGCGAGACACCGGCTATGGGGACGTGAACGCTGATGATATACGCGGTTGCTTTCTTCAGGTTGTCAAAAATTCGCCTGCCCATTCGGACCGCCGCGACTATGGATGAGAAGTCATCGTCCAACAACACAAGGTCGGACGACTCTCTGGCAACGTCCGTCCCCCGCTGGCCCATCGCAACACCGATGTGGGCTGATTTCAGCGCCGGCGCATCGTTTACGCCATCACCGGTCATCGCGACAATCTCGCCGTTTGCCTTGAGGGCATCGATAATCAGCAGTTTTTGCTCGGGAACAACCCTTGAGAAAATGTTGACCGTTCGGATTAGCCGGGCAAGCTCCTCGGAAGTCAGCTTCTCAAGCTCAGAGCCGGTGATGACGTTGTCAGGATTTCTCAGCCCGATTTGTTTTGCTATGTTGCAGGCGGTAATCGGGTAATCACCCGTAATCATTATCACCCTGATACCGGCATTATGGCACTCTTCAATCGCAGCGGGAACCGCACCGCGGACGGGGTCGGCCATCCCTATTAAACCCACAAGATAAAAATCGAAATCATGCTGCGACGTCGGCAATTTCTGTCGCTCAAAATATGCCTTAGCCACCCCTAAAACCCGCAGCCCCTCGCTGGCCATCACATTTATATGCCGGACAAGCGATTCTCTTTCACTCTCGCTCAAATGACAAAGGTCCGCGATTGCCTCCGGCGCCCCTTTGGTGGAAACAATATAGCCCCGGCCATCAGGCGTTTCCCAGGCGTTGGACAGGGCCATAATCTCCTTTGAAAGAGGATATTCTTCTATAAGGGGCCAGTTATGAAGATGCTCGGTATTATAAAGCGCCTTGTGGCCCAGCTCGCTCAAGGCCCTGTCCATCGGGTCAAACGGGTCCTTCTTGCTGGCGAGAATCCCATATTCCACTACCTCATGAAATTCCTCCGGCAGCTCGAAAGTTCTGTCCGTTTGAACGTCGCAGAATTTGCCGCCTGCGAAAATCTTCCTTACGGACATCCTGTTCTGCGTCAGCGTCCCCGTCTTGTCAACGCACAATATAGTGGCAGACCCCAGAATCTCGATTGCGGCGACCTTTCGTGTTAATACACCCTTTTTGGAGATGCGCCAGGCGCCAAGAGCCAGAAATATCGTCAGAACGACGGGAAATTCTTCCGGCAATATAGCCATTGCCAACGTGAGGCCGGACAGAATACCTTCGAGCCAGTGGCCCCTCGTCAATCCGTAAACCATGACGACGACAAGGCACAAGAACACCGCAATGATGAAAATTGTCTTTACTACCTTGCCTGTCTCTTTTTGCAAAAGGGTCTGTTCATCTTCTATGGTGCGGAGGACTTTGCCTATCTTGCCGATTTCGGTCTCGGCTCCCGTCGCGATTACCTGGGCTATCCCCTGTCCCTGAACCACGAGGCATCCTGAATAGAGAAACGGCAAACCATCGCCGCCCGGACGCCGGGACTCCATATCCACTTTCGCAGAGGGAGTTTTGTGCACGGCGACGGATTCACCGGTCAGCAGAGATTCATCCGCCGTCAGGTTCATCCCCCACAGCAAAACGGCGTCAGCCGGTATCCTGTCGCCCTCTCTGAGGACAATTATGTCCCCTCTCGCCACCTCTCTGCCGGCGATTCTTTTCTGCGCACCATCCCGAATCACAAGCGCCCTGGGACTTGATAAATCCCTCAATGCCTCTATCGCCCTTTCGGTTTTGCCCTCCTGGTAAATCGTAATACCCATAACAACAAAGACAAACCCCAGCAGCATCACCGCCTCGCCCACGTCGCCCAGAATCAGATAGATAACGCCGCAGGCCACCAGCAGCAAAAACATCGGCTCACGGAACACTTCGATTATGATTTTGAAGATGCTTCTCTTCTGGGAGGAGGGCAGCTCATTGAAGCCATCTGTCTTTAGACGCCCCAGAGCTTCTATTTCAGACAGCCCCTTAAGATTTTGCAGTTCGCCTTCGGATAGAATCATCGGGTGTCCCTAAATAGCAACGGTGGATTATGCTGATGTTCTACTGTATTACGCAAAGCGATAAGTTTATCAGGTGCGCCGGCCAAAATCAACAAACGCCGCACCGCCTCAAAGGTTGTTTATTTTGCCGCAATGGGCTGTTATATTAGTCGCCGTTCGCGTGAACCCAGAAGTCAAGCGGTCTAAGGGAACACAAATGACCCAATGGTGGCAAATCGACATCGAAACCACAGCCAAAAACTTAGGCAGCGACTTATCCGCCGGCCTCAACGGGGCGGAGGCCACTGCCCGGCTGGGACGTTTCGGCTACAACCGCATCGAAGGGAAAAAAGGCCTCTCACCATTCGCAATTTTCCTGGCACAGTTCAAGGACTTCATTATCTGGGTGCTCATAGGGGCGGCCCTGGTTTCGGGTTTCCTGCAGGAGTGGGTCGATGCCCTTGCGATAATCGCCATAGTCATCCTCAACGCCATACTGGGTTTTATACAGGAATACAGGGCAGAAAAGTCGCTTGCGGCCCTGAAAAAACTGGCCAGCCCAACCTCAAAGGTCATACGTGACGGCCAGCACGTTGTTATTTCGTCTTTTGAGCTGGTGCCGGGCGACCTAATCGAACTGGAGGCAGGCGACAATATACCCGCCGACAGTCGAATCGTCTGGCTCACCGCAAACTTCGCAGTCCAGGAGGCAAGTTTGACCGGCGAATCCACGCCGGTGGCAAAAACATCCGATGCGTTACAGGAAAAAGAAGTCCCGCTGGCCGAGCGGGCGAATATGGTCTATATGGGGACATCGGTCGCCGGCGGCAAGGCAAAAGCCATCGCGGCCGAGACGGGGATGCGGACCGAGCTGGGCAAAATCGCCGATATGATTCAGGAAATCCATCGGGACTCGACCCCCCTGCAGCAAAAACTCGAGCAGTTCAGCAAATGGATAGTGTATTTGTGTTTCGTGCTGGTGGGGCTGGTGTTCCTGTTAGGCGTTTTGCGAGGAGGCAAAGTTCTGGATATGTTCCTTACCGCCGTCAGCTTGGCGGTTGCGGCCATACCCGAAGGGCTTCCGGCAGTCGTCACTATCGCCCTTGCGCTGGGCGTGCAAAGAATGGTCGCCCGCCACGCGCTTATCCGCAAGCTGCCTTCGGTAGAGACGCTCGGCTGCGCAACCGTTATCTGCTCGGATAAAACAGGAACTCTGACCAAAAACGAGATGACCGTTCAGGCAATCTACGCCGGCGGGACACTATTCAGGATAAGCGGTATCGGCTATGAACCAAAGGGCGATTTTTTGCTCGACGACAAGCCGATAAAACCCGCCGATTACCCCACGCTCGCCAGGGCGCTATTTTGCGGGACTTTATGCAACGGCGCACAATTAATCCGCGACGGTGACACGTTCAAAATATTCGGCGACCCCACGGAGGCGGCTATTCTGACCGCCGCGGCCAAGGCGGATATATGGAAGGAAAAGGCGGAACAGGACCGGCAGTTTGTCACGGAAATACCGTTCGATTCGGAACGAAAGAAGATGACAATCATCCGCCGACAAGACAATAAGCTCGTCGCCTATGTGAAAGGTGCGCCGGATGTTCTGCTCAACAACTGCACCAAAATCGAAACAGGCGGCGCGACGCGAAACCTGACCGAAAAAGACGTTGAAGACATAGCCGGTGCAAACAACCATTTAGCCAACGACGCTATGCGGGGCCTGGGACTGGCATACAGAGAGCTGGACAACGACTGCACGAATTACCAAGCCGACGTTATCGAAAAGGAGCTGACGTTTGTCGGGCTTGTCGCGATGATTGACCCTCCCCGTGAGGAGGTCAAAAAGGCAATCGCCGATTGCAAGACCGCTTCGATAAGGACAGTGATGATTACCGGCGACCACAAAAACACCGCGGTCGCTATCGCCCGCCAGCTGGGATTCTTCGGGCCGGATTCTCTTGCGCTGACCGGCGAAGAACTCGATAAATTAAGCCAGCAGCAGCTTCATAATGAAATAAAAAATGTAAGCGTTTACGCGAGGGTCTCGCCTGAACACAAACTGCGAGTCGTCCGAGCGCTGCGGCACCATAGCGAAGTGGTTGCGATGACGGGCGACGGCGTCAACGACGCGCCGGCGGTAAAGGAGGCCGACATAGGCGTGGCAATGGGCATCACCGGCACCGACGTCACAAAAGAGGTCTCCGATATGATTATCACCGATGACAATTTCGCTTCAATCGTGGCCGCGGTCGAGGAAGGCAGGGGCATCTACGACAACATCAAGAAATTCATCCACTATCTGCTGTCGTGCAACACGGGCGAGATACTGGTAATGTTTGTCTCTTCGCTCGTCGGCTGGCCCGTGCCTTTATTGCCTATTCAAATCCTCTGGGTGAATCTGGTAACTGACGGGCTGCCCGCCCTTGCGCTCGGCGTTGACCCCGTAGACCCGAACATTATGAAACGGCCGCCCAGACCCCCGAAAGAACCGGTCGTCACCAGACAAAGGGCGTTTCTGATGCTCGCACAGGGCTCGTTTATCGCACTTTGCAGCCTGGTTGCCTTTGGTTTTGTGCTGTTCTTCGAGAAGGAAGGTTTGCCACGGGCACGAACCGCCGCATTCGTGGTGCTCGCCTGCAGCCAGTTGTTCCATGCCTTCAACTGCCGCAGCCAGACCGAGTCGCTGTTCAAAATAGGCGTGTTTACGAACCCAAAACTGATTCTGGCGAATGGAGTATCTTTCCTGCTGCAAATGATGGTTGTTTACGTGCCCTTCCTCCGGACGGTGTTCAAGACGGAAATGCTGTCGCTACTCGACTGGCTTATGGTAATCGCCCTTTCGTCACTGCCTTTATGGGCGATGGAAATAATCAAGGCAATCAATAAAAAAAATTGCCTTACAGGCCCGACTGAATGCTCCGGTTCAATTCCCGCTGAAGGTCCTTGAGCCGGTTTGACTCGTCGAAACCGAGCAGGATAATCGGAAAGACGGTCTTATTGTGAAACAACGGCTCATCCATATCGACCCATTTCCGACAAAGCTCCCCGTCGGGCGTGCCCGGCACAGGCGAAAAGTCCGCAAGCATCCCCCTTATGCCTAAGCGATTCACAAAACGCATCGATTCTTCCAAATCAGCAATCTCGGTCTTCGGGTGTCCTAAAATCTGATAAGCAGTGATATTGTTCGGCTCGGCGCCCGCCAATCTAAAATGTTCAACCGCCCTCGCAAGCTCCTCAGAGAAAACCTTCGAGCCGGTCTGATGCTGCCATTCTCGCGACGTGCTTTCAAAACCAAGATAAAAACATTTAAAGCCCGCCCGCACCATCAATTCGGCGATATCCTTCGTGACAAACCGTGCGTTAATCGCGTTTGGGCTGTGAAAATTTACTTTTATCCCTCGTCGGATGACCTCATTGAAAAACGGCGTCAGAACGTTTTTGGCGTCGAATAACAAAGCATCATCATAAAACGCGATATTCCCCGCCCCAAGTTTCACAAGGAGTTCCAGTTCCGCCAATGACCTTTCCAAAGACCTCGCTCGAAATTTTCCATACACCTTTGGCACAAGACAATATGTGCATTCGAAGGGGCAGCCGTCGCTCAGCTTCAACGCGCCGACGCTTAATTTGCCGTATGCCTCCCAAAGGCCCGGCTGGGTCAAATCCGGCTTTAATCCCAGATAATCCCAAACCGGCTCAAGATTATTCCCCTCGATAAGCAAATCCGCCCCTAACTTTTCCGCGTGACTGCGACACAACGTCACATAGTTGCCGCCGATTATGATTTTAGCGGCTGGCATCGCTCGCCGGATATCCTCTATCACCTCCTGCACCCCCGGATACCAGTAGGTCATTACCGTGTTTATCAGAACAAAATCGTATGGCTCCTGGCCGGCGAGAAAATCCCGAAATACCGCACGAGGCAAACCGAATCGCCTGAAACTGCGAGGTATGTCCTTCAAACAGGCCGGATGGGGAACCTTCTCGAAATAAAACCTGCCCCTGCCCCACTTGTCGGCCTCGATTTCCCCGCCGGCAGCGTAAAACGGATGCAGCCGGTCAAGGTAATCAAACAGGGTAAATTCCGCCTTGCCGCGAAGGCAGCCGGCCACGCTCAAAAGGCCGTAGGGCTTTAGCCAGAAATCGTAGGCGGCAAAATCGTATATCGGCGGATTGACCAGCAGAATCTTCGGCGTCGAAGCACCCATTAGAGCACACATATCCTGAAAATACTATCCATACGGGCAACTAACACACAGACCGCTTTAAGTAATCAGGAATATAGTAGTAGCGTGCCCCGCGATAAAATGCAAACTCGCGGTTGGAAAGCACAAGGATTTATCGCAGGACTAATCTCGCAGAATTGGGAAAGAAGCAGGGCAGGGTTTTCAATCCGGGCGTAAAGTGGCTTTTCTATGTTCAGCCGGCTTTTTCGGCCTGTTAGGCCACTTAAGCGAGTCGAACAAAAAAGAGCTCGCCCGGCGTATCATCTCAACCGGAATGCAGGGGGTCATCTCAAGTGAGCCGATTACATCATTGTCGTATTTGTTCAGCGACTTCAGCAGGTGTTCCCAGTCCTCTTTAGCGATTCCGCACTGGCAGCCCAGAGGCATGTGATTATCAAAACCGCCGTAATTCTCCGCCAGATGCAGATGAGCCGTTCTGCCCGCCAGTGCGTCAACATAATCCCTGAAACTGTATTCACTGTCGGTGCTGACATACCCTGTGTCCAAACAATACCAGACCGAATTGAATCTGTCCCCGATTTGCTTCATCGCGTCGAGGGTACCCGTCTCGATACAAAGTTTTATCTGGTTGTCCTCCGCCATCCTCACGATGTCGCCGAGATAATCCCAGTCCCCCACCTCTCGATTTTGCCCGACGCCCAAGCTCCGCAAATCAGCGATGATATTGGCCCCAAGTAGTTTCGCGCATTCTATCTGCTCATCCCACTGCTCTACGCTCGGTTTATCGTTGCGGGAGCGCATCGAAACCAGCATCCCCTCTGTAGCAGCTGCCAGCCGAGACCAGTTTCGTCTGTCATAGGAGCACTCATCCAGCCCGCCGGTGTTTGGCCAAAGCTCCACGCCGAACCCCAGCGACCTCAGGAGGTCGCACTCCTGCTCGAGCGAAAGCCGGTTCTGTCGGCCCCAAAACACCATCGTCGATACTACATACCTTATCCGCATTTGGAAGCCCCTGTATCGGGTTTAGGTCTCGTCCCTATATAGAGTGTGGATAACATTCATATCGAATGGAAATCAACCATGCTTCAGCAATTTTCCCCTGGTCTGGTAATAGTGCTGATTTAAATACGCTAAACTACCCTCTATCAAGCGTTCTAAGGCCGGAATAACCGGCAAAACCACATTTCGTAAGCCCTCAACTTGTCTAAAATTCCTATTGAATTATACGGCGGTTCCGCTATAATGGTGCTCTTAATTGTTGTGGAGCAAATTATGAAGAAAGAAATACATCCAAAATACGATAAAGTCGTGGTTCACTGCGGCTGCGGTAATACCTTTGAAACCCGCAGCACCTCAAGCGAAATCCACGCGGAAATATGTTCGGCCTGCCACCCGTTCTATACCGGCAAGCAAAAGTACGTCGATACCGCGGGCCGCGTCGAACGCTTCCAGAAAAAATACGGCACGGATTACTTCAAAAAGCAGAAAAAGTAGTTTTCCGGTCGAGTCACAATCAGGGCTCCCTTTTTGTCCAGCAGTTGCAAAACCGGAGCCCTTACTGTTTATTGCCCAACCCGGCTGCTAATTACTGAGGCAACACTATGGCTGAAGCCAGCACAACGTTACTTGCGAAACTAACCGAGATTGAATCGCACTTTGACGAGCTGCAAAAGCAGATCGCCGACCCCGCCAATTCAAGCGATTCGGCAAAACTAATCTCGCTTTCAAAAGAGCAGGGCAAGCTCAAGTCGCTCGTCGCAAAATTCCGGGAATACAAAAAAACCGCCGCCGAGGCCGAGCAGGCGGAGCACATAATAAAAAGCGACTCAACGGAGCCGGAGCTCAAGACGATGGCCCAGGAGGAGCTGCAACAACTCACCGAGAGAAAAAACCAGCTAATAGACGAGCTCCAGAACAAACTGCTGACCGCCGACGACGACGCGGTCAACTCGGTGATAATAGAAATACGGGCGGGCACCGGCGGAGAAGAAGCCGCCCTTTTCGCACGCGACCTCTACAATATGTACACCAGATACGCCACCGACCGCGGCTGGAAGCTCGAAGAGCTTGACTTCAGCCCCACGGACATGGGCGGGTTTCGCGAAATCATCGTGGGCATCAAAGGCACCGGCGTCTGGTCGGAGCTGGGCTATGAGAGCGGCTGCCACCGCGTCCAAAGAGTCCCGGAAACTGAGGCACAGGGCAGAATCCACACGTCGGCGGCGACCGTCGCCGTGCTGCCCGAGCCGGAGGAGACTGACGTCCCGATAAACCCCGGCGACGTCATCGAGCAGGTCTGCAGGTCAAGCGGACCCGGCGGACAAAAGGTAAATAAGACAAGCAGCGCTATTCGCCTCGAACACATCCCCACCGGAATAACCGTCCGTATGCAGGAAGAAAAAAGCCAGCACAAAAACCGCGCGAAGGCCTGGCGTATCCTGCGAAGCCGGCTTTATGAATTTTACGAAAGCAAAAAAATAGCGGAACGCGCCGCAAAACGAAAAACAATGGTCGGCTCAGGCGACCGCAGCGAGAAAATCAGGACCTACAACTTCCCACAGAACCGAGTCACCGACCACCGAATAAATTTGTCGCTTTATAACCTCGACAGAATTATAGCCGGCAATATGGGCGAGCTTATCGCTGCCTTGAAGGAATACGACATCCAGCAACGGCTCAAAAATCTGTGATACTGAGCCCGAGGTCTTGACCTATGGTAATCGTCGTCACCGGAATGGTAGGGCTGGACAAAAAGAGCTACCTTGAAAAGGTATGCCGATTCGCCGCCGGCAAAGGCAGGGAAGTCCTGCTATGTAACGTGGGCGATATGATGTACGCCGAGGCGTCTGACATCGCGCCCGGCAAAATCCTCGATATACCCCTCAAACGGCTGCATTCGCTTCGCCGCAGCGTATTCAAAGACATTATCGCAAAAGCAAAAAAGACGCCGAATCTGGTAGTCAATACCCACGCGACATTCCGCTGGCGGCATGGGCTGTTCCCGGCGGTCGATTTCGACCAGATGCGCCAGCTCGGCGCAGACATATACATCTGTCTAATAGACGGCGTGGCGGCCCTGCACGGCCGGCTGGCCAGTGAGCACCCCAGTGAACAGACGCTTAAAGACCTCATCGTCTGGCGCGAGGAGGAAATCATCTCTACTGAGATGCTCTGCAAGGGCATCAATGAAAAGACGCCATTTTACTGCCTCGCACGCGGCGGGTCAGAGGAAACCGTCGAGACGTTTTACCGGCTGCTCTTCGAGCCGCAGGTCAAACGCGCCTACCTCAGTTTCCCGATGACCGCCGTCGCTGACCTCGAAGACGTCAAAAAAGAAATAGGCGGGTTCCGGCAGGCAATGAAACAGCACTTTGCCTGCTTCGACCCCGGCGATTTGGAAGAGGCGTTCCTGCCCCGCCAGGCGCTGCAGGCCGCCGAAGAAGGCCTCGGCTCTCTCGAAATAAGCGCGGGCGGAAAAACCGTCCGGCTCGACCTTGACCAGGTCCGCCAGATTGAACGCGACATATACAGTCAGACCTACGCACGCGATTTTATGCTCATCGACCAGGCCGAAATGATTATCAGCTTTATCCCCACCCTGCCCGACGGCCGGGCCGCCATCTCCAGCGGCGTCGAACGCGAACTCCAGCACGCCCACGAGGCAGCCAAAGAAGTTTACGTCATCTGGCCGGCAAAACAACACCCGTCGGTTTTTGTCACGCAAACCGCGACAAAGGTCTTTGAAGACGTGGACAGCGCACTGGATTCCTTCAAAAAGAAAAAATACATAAAACCGACTTAGTCAAAAGGAAGCTGTTATGGACCAGCGTGCAATTGCTTTAATCGGCACGTTAGCTTTAACAAATCTGATTGCCTGTTTTGGCTGTGCTGTTCCACTCGCAAAAGGACTCGGTCGGCTTATGGGCACGCCAAACCGTTTCCTTCGCTATTTTGCGATGTTTGTCGGAATATATTTTCTTGAGTGTGTCGCGTTTACCTGGGGAATGTGCACGCAGGTCTTCACAATCGCACTATCCTTCGTATGGGGCGCTCTAATCGGCCTGTGGCTGCGGGATATCGCCCCAGCCCCAAAGATTATCAGAACCGGTCTTTTCGTCGCCCTATACGGCTGCCTGCCCACTGTTTCTTTCGCTGTTGTCCTCCTGGCTTTCTGGGCGATAATCGGCAACGGGTTCTTAAACGTCGAGCAGGCATACCGGTTCGGCATCCCCGGCTTCGTCCCCTGGCCTCTAAATACAATGCTTGGTTTCTGCGTTGCCCTTATCGTGGGAACAATTATACTCAAGACGGTTTTGACAACAGGCATCACTGCTTTGATTGCTCGCGGAAAGTGTTAATCGTACAGGTGCAAAGATGATAGTGAACAACGTCGAGGAACTGGCCGGTGCTATCGACCACGCAATCTTAAAGCCGGAGGCGACCGGCGAGCAGATAAAACGGCTCTGCGCTGAGGCGAAGCAATACGGCTTTTTCGCGGCCTTCGTCAATCCGAGATGGGTGCCGCTTGCCGCGGATTTGCTGCACGGAACAAAAGTCGCGGTGGGCACCGTCGTATCATTTCCGTTCGGAACCGACTCCACAAAAATAAAGGTTCTTCAAGCTAAAGAGGCGATTCTCGCCGGCGCAGACGAAATCGACATGGTCGCAGACATCGCCTCTATAATCGAAGGCGACGAAAAATATCTGGCCCGACAACTGAAGGCGGTAAAAGAGGTTTGCGATTCGATGAAGCCGAGGGTCTTGCTCAAAGTCATCATCGAAGCGGCGGCGCTGACCACCGAGCAAAAGATATTCGCCTGCCGAATCGCCGACCAGATTGGCGTCGATTTTGTCAAGACAAGCACCGGCTTTCACCCCGCCGGCGGCGCGACCGTCGAAGATGTGAAGATTATGAGGGAAAATGCCGGGTACTGCAAAGTAAAGGCGTCGGGCGGAATCCGCACGGCAAAACAGGCGCTGGAGCTGCTCGAAGCGGGCGCGGACCGGCTCGGCACATCGTCGAGCATCCAGATTATCGAACAGTTTAAAGCCGGCCAGGCAAAATGACCACAGCCACACTCCCAATCACGCACAAAACCCCCTTATGCCAACTGCACTGTCGCAGATTACGCGCCGACATCGACCCTGCCTCCCTCAGCGAAGCCATCTCAAAACTTCCCGGCGCAACCATACTCGGCGGCAATCCGTCAAAATCAGAAGCCGATGGCTTTAGCTACTGGATGTCACGGCCCGTTGCGGTGTTCGAGTTTCGCATAGGACAAAAAGAACCATTCACAAAACTGCAAAGGATACTAAAAGGTCTGGATTCCCGCTCCTTCGACTACGCTCAGGACAGGTTGCGCGGGAATGACAAAGAACTACCAAACGGGATTTTCACGGGTGGATGGGTCGGCTGCTTCAGCTACGACCTCGGCAGATATATCGAACCATCCTCTTTTACAGGCAATGCGCCAAAAGATGACTTATCGTTACCCCTCATTCGCCTTTGTTTCTACGACCGGCTAATCGCCTACGACCATCGCAAAGGTGATTTCTGGCTGTTAGCTTTACACCTCGCAGATGAAACCGAAAACCCCGAAAAAAAACTGGACGAGCTGCAACAGCAACTGGCAAGCTCACAAAACATCACCGTGACGCCGGCGCCCGCGGATATGGAAAACATCGAATTCTCGCGTTTCCATTGCAATATGAGTCCCGACTACTACTTCAACGCCCTGGCCAAAATAAAACGCCATATCTACGACGGCGACGTATATCAGATAAATTTCTCCCAGCGATTCGATTGCGTTTACCACGCCCGGCCAATCGACCTTTTCCACTGGCAGAACCGCTATAACCCAAGCCCTTACTCCGCGTATATCGACGCAGGCCCTTTCCAAATCGTCAGCGCCTCACCCGAAATGTTCATCACGACCAAAGACCGTATCATCAGCACCAAACCAATAAAAGGGACCAGAAAACGGCTTGAAGAGACATCGGCCGCGGCAAAACAAATCAACGCCGAAAACCTCAGGCAGCTCCTCGACAGCGCCAAAGAAAAAGCTGAATTGAATATGATTATCGACCTCGAACGAAACGACATCGCTCGAATCTGCAAACCGGGCACAAGAAAAGTCGTCCAGCCGAGGACGATTGAAACCAATCCGAGCGTCTTTCACGCCGTCGCGACCGTCGCGGGCGAAATGCGAGATGACGTTGATTTCTGCGACATCTTGAAGGCGATGTTTCCGGGCGGCTCAATCACGGGCGCACCCAAAATCCGGGCAATGCAAATCATCAACGAAACCGAGCCAACGGACCGCGGCATATATACCGGCAGCATCGGCTATATCGGCCTCGACGGCAGCATTTCCTTGAATATCGCCATTCGCACGATTATCATCAAAAACCAGTCGGCCTACGTCCAGACCGGCGGCGGCATCGTCGCCGACTCCGACCCAAAGGCCGAATATGAAGAAACGATAACAAAGGCAAGGGCGCTAATCGCGGGAATCAGAAGCGTTATGCGTCGTGCGTGACGCGTATTGTTATGGAAAAGGTTTTCTTAAACGACAAACTTGTAGATACTGAAAACGCCCGAATATCCGCCGGCGACAGCGGCTTTCTATACGGGGCGGGACTTTTCGAGACGATGCGGGCTTACAACGGCGCCGTGTTCCGCTTCGATGACCACCTTAATCGGCTGTCAGTCAGCGCAAAGGCATTGTCAATCGAGCATTCCTACAACAAAGAATATCTCACCGATGCCGTTTACGAAGTCCTCGAAGCAAACAAACTCGCCGACGCTCGTCTCCGGCTGACTCTGTCCGCCGGCGCAATTTCGCACTCGCAGGAAAAACCAATCGCGACCCTGCTCGTAACCGCCGCCAAACTCCAGCCGTATCCAGCGGAATATTACGGCAAAGGCGTACTCGTGGTGCTGTGCCCCTTCAGGCAAAACGTCACAGACCCCGCCTGCGGGCACAAGACGACAAGCTACCTGCCGCGTATGCTGGCGCTGCGGCAGGCCCACGAAAAAAAGGCCGCGGAGGCCCTGTGGTTCACAACCGATGGCCGCTTGGCCGAGGGCTGCATAAGCAACGTCTTTTTAGTCAGGGACTCACGCATTTATACCCCCATGACAAATACCCCCGTCCTGCCAGGCATCGCCAGAAAAACCGTCTGCGAACTGGCAATCGCCAATAAAATCGAAATCGTCGAAAAAAACCTTTCAATCGACGACCTGTTAGGCGCAAATGAGGTCTTCATAACCAACGTCATTATGCAGGTTATGCCCGTCGTAGGCATCGAGAAACACACCGTCGGCGAGGGCATTCCGGGCCTGATAACGAAAAAAATGCAGGATTATTGCAACGAATTCGTAAAAAAATACTGTGAGCAAAAAAAATGAAAGTCAAAGACATCGCACAACAAATTGGAAAAATCATCCCGCTTGGCCTGGCGCAGGACTGGGACAACGTGGGCCTGCTGCTCGGAAGCGCCGAAAAAAACGTGAAGAGAATACTGCTTACAATCGACGTCACCAGCGAAGTGCTGGCCGAGGCGAAACGGCTAAGGACAGACCTGATTATCAGTTACCACCCCATCATCTGGGACGGCCTGAAAAAGATAACCGCCGAAGGCCCGACGAGCACCATCTATGAGCTGATTCGCTCCAGTATGGCCGTATTCACCATTCACACCTCGCTCGACGCCGTCGAAGGCGGCGTAAACGACGGCCTCGCCGAGATTGTGGGTATTAAGAACGCAAAACCAATAGGCGATTTCGTCAATAACCCCGCCCGCGACAACTATAAGCTCGCGGTCTTCGTCCCGGTCGAATCCGCAAGCAAGGTCGCCAATGCGGTCTTCGCCGCCGGCGCTGGCTCTATCGGCAACTACAGCCACTGTGGCTTCGCCGCTCCGGGTCAGGGAACCTTCCTGCCACTCGAAGGGGCAAGGCCCGCCATCGGCAAACGAGGCACATTCGAAAAAGTCCCGGAGCTTCGCTTTGAGACAATCGTGCCCGCCGAAAAGCTCGCCAGGGTGATAACTGCTATGCTGAATGCCCACCCCTACGAAATGCCCGCCTACGACATTTACAAGCTTGCCAACGACCAAAACAGGTTCGGCTTAGGCAGGATGGGGGCGCTGGCAAAACCAACGCCGCTAAGCGCAATCATCGCAAAAATAAAAAGGCACACCGGGGCAAAAGCCATCGGCATCGTCGGTCGGCGCAACCGATTAGTCAAAACCGCGGCAGTCGGCGCCGGGGCCTGCGGCAAAATCATCAATCAGGTAATCGCCGCAAAGACCGACCTCTACGTCACAGGCGAGATCAAGCACCACCAGGCACTGGCGGCCCAGGAAGCGGGGCTTACCTGCCTGTGCCTCTCGCATACCGTCTCCGAGCGATTCATACTGAAAAAATTAGCCAGACAGTTGCAAAAACAGCTTCCGGCTGCGACAATTACGGTCAGCAGAAAAGATTACGACCCCTTTACGTGGAAAGAACTATGACCGACGAGCAAAAGGCGATAGCTAACAACGAGCAGCAAACGCAGGAGCCGGTGCAGGACGCCTGCGAAACCGATAATGAGCAGGCCGAATCCGACATTCGCACGGAGGATAAATCAGAAGATACGGCCGGCGAACAACAGCCGGAGATAACGGACCTCGAACCGGGCGTCGAGCCGACGGTCGAATCGGTCGTGGAGGCAGTGCTGTTTGCCAGCGATGAGCCGCTTTCGCCGGCCCGGTTGTCCGAGATAACGGGGACAAACGTCCGCGAACTCCGCAAACACATCGAAAACCTGAACGAAAAATACACGCAGCACAACAACGCCTTTCGCATAGAGCAAATCGCCGGCGGCTACCAGATGCGAACGCTCAGCGCCTACAGCCACTGGCTCAAAAAACTCATCCGGGCGCGAGAGGAAAGCTCACTTAGCCAGCCCGCGCTCGAAACGCTGGCCATTATCGCTTACAAACAGCCCATCATCCGCGCCGACATCGAGGCCATCAGGGGCGTCGCCGCCGGCGAGATGATTCGAAATCTGATGTATAAGGGCCTTGTCAAAATCACGGGCAGGGCCGAAGTTTTAGGCAGGCCTATGCTCTACGGCACAACCAAAAAATTCCTCGAGGTCTTCGGCTTAAACTCCCTCAAAGACCTCCCCAAAGCCGAAGAACTCAAAAGACCGCCCGATTAGCAGCACTAAATAAACGCCCTGCAAAAATCCCGCTCCAATCTTTGGGACAGCTATCCTCCGCCATAACCCACTTGTTAGCGACACATCCATCTGCTACGCTTTTGACTATGCAGAACAAAGATACAGCCAAAAGTAAATTCAAAAGCTTTTCCCTGATTCTCATACCGAGCGCGACCGTTTTCATATCCAGCTTCTGCGTTATGGTGCTGGAGCTTGTGGCGGGCCGCCTGACAGCACGCCAGCTGGGCTCGTCCCTTTACACGTGGACGTCAGTAATAGGGGTGGTCCTCGCGGGCATTACCATCGGCTATTACACAGGCGGCCGCATCGCCGACAGATTCAATGCCAAAAAGGCGCTGTCATCGCTGTTCGCAATCGGCTCAGCCGCCTGCGTAGCGACCGTTATTTTCAGCAACGTCGTGAGTGGATGGATATTCCTGTGGACATTCGGCTGGTCTTTTCGCGTATTTACCCATGTATCGCTGTTGTTCCTGCTGCCGAGCATCCTTCTTGGCACAATAAGTCCGGTGGTCGCAAAAATGGCCCTCGACAAGAGGCTGCCGCAGGGCAGAACCGTAGGCGACATATACGCCTGGGGCGCAGCCGGCAGCATCGCCGGAACCTTCGCCGCGGGCTTTTACCTCATCGCAACAATAGGGACAATCGCCCTGATCTGGGCGGTCGGCGCCGGTTTATTACTTATGGCCCTCCTTTACCGGCCGCGATTCTGGCCCCTGCACCTGTGGGCGGCACTGTTTCTGTTCATCCTGATTGTGGCGGTAAACCCCGCGCAATGGAGCCAGGCGGCGGGGACGGCCCTGCTGCTGCGCGAGCCGGAGGACCCAAGGGTGCTTTACCAGGACGAAAGCCAGTATTGCTACATCGCCGTCAGGCAAACGTCAACAAACCCGGACAGGCGAAACTTTATGCAGGATAAGCTCTTGCACAGCGTTATTATTATGGGCGACATAAACAACCTGCAGTATTTCTACGAAAGGATATATGCCGGCATAACACATGCAATTAGCGGAAATAAAAACAAGCTCGCCATAATGGCTATTGGCGGCGGAGGATATGTCTTTCCACGGTACCTCGAACATAATTGGCCAGGAAGCCGAATCGATGTGGCGGAAATCGACCCGCGAGTCACCAAAGCCGCCACCGAGGCCTTCGGGTTACGCAAAGACACTGTCATTAACACTATTAATATGGACGCACGCAATTACGTCGATGAACTGCTCGAGAAACAACGCAATGGCGGGAAAATATCACAATATGACCTCATCTATGAGGATGCCTTAAACGACTACTCCATACCGTATCAATTAGTCACCCGTGAATTCAATGACAAAATCGCCGGGCTTCTCGCCGATGACGGCGCGTATCTGATAGAACTAATAGACATTTATGACAGCGGCCAATTTCTTGGCGCCGTCATAAATACACTACAGCGAACGTTTCCTTATGTATATGTTGCCGCAGACCAGGCCTGTCCCCCTTCGGTGCGGGAAACATTTGTAGTGGTGGCAACAAAACGCCCGTTTGATATTAAGGCCGTTGGAGCCCAACAAGGCCTCAAGATATGGCATTTGAGCGAGGCCGAAATCGAAAACCTCAAAAAAAAGGCACACGGTATCGTGCTTACAGACGATTATACCCCCGTTGAAAACCTGCTTGCCCCCGTAGTGCGCCAAAGCGCCGAAGAATTGCTGGCCAACACGTGTATGCGACGGGCACAGCAGCTCCAGGCCCAGGGCAAATGGGACAAGAGTATCAGGATGTATGAGAAAGCCCTGCAGCTTAATCCCCAGATGGCAGTAAAGGCCTACAGCGAAATAGGAACGATGTTGGTGGCACAGAACAACCTGCAGAAAGCGATCTGGGCCTTTCAAAACGCTATCGACTCCAACGACCGCCTTGAAGCCGAGAATAGCGCAATAGGGTCTATTCATCTTAATCTGGGCATCCTGCTGGATAAAATGGGCAAATATGACGAGTCCCGCCAGCAACTTGTCAAAGCCGTGGACCAATTCCATCTGGAGATGGCTAACGAGCCAAATTCCGCGTTATTGTGGTGTCGGCTGGGGGAAACATTCGCCACAATGGGTGACTTTAAGTCAGCATCCGATTCCTTTGAAAAAGCCGTCGCTTTAGAGCCGGATAATGTGAGCTACTGGTATTCGCTGGCTCGGGCTTTTGAATTACAGAATAATATCACCGATGCCATTGAGACGGTAAAAAAAGCGATTGAGCTCACATCCGGCAGCGAACAGAAGGAAGCAACCGCGGAACTGAACACATACCTCAAGCGGCTCGAACACAAGAAATCGACCCAACAGCCGTAATCCGGCCGGTATCAGTGGGCCGCCGTATTCGAATCCGCGACCGCCTTGGGCTGTTCTTTCACTTTTTTGAAGGCAAAAAATGGCCGAGGAGTTCAAAAAACCGCCTGATTAGTCCTATAATACACCCGCCACAAAACAAACACCACTGCGGCGCCTCCGCCAGCCCAAAGGGCTGGATTTTTACGCCGGATTTTGCTACAATAAGCAAATAACAATCGGGGCCGCAATTACGGAGGCGGGTTTGAAATGCACAAGCTCTTGTGGGTGTTAATACTACTCTGCTGCGCGCAGCCACTGCGTGCCCGGATGCTTTATGTCCCCTCGCCGGACTACAATACCATCCAGTCGGCCATCAACGCCGCCATCGACGGCGACACCATTACCGTCTCGCCCGGCGCATACATCGAGAACATCGATTTCAAAGGCAAATCAATCACCGTGCAGTCCACAGACCCCGATGACCCCAATGTTGTCGCCGCGACGACAATCAACGGCTCGAACCCGCCAGACCCCAACTTCGGCAGCGCAGTCCTGTTCCAAAGCGGGGAAGACAACAATTCGGTGCTGGCCGGCTTCACAATAACAGGCGGCACCGGCTCCTGGCTTGCGACAAGCTGGGACCTTCATCAAATCTACTGGAACCGCTGCGGCGGCGGCATCCTCTGTTACAATATGTCTGCGCCCACAATCACAAAGAACGTCTTTACGGGCAATATCGCAGGACAGGGCGGCGGAATCTACATTTATGGCGACCCAGTTGACCCGAACAACCCCACAAACCCCTCAGTCCACGTCAGCCCAACGATTACATCCAACACATTTACCAACAATTCAGCGCTCACCGCACACGGCTTCCCGCCGCCAAATACCACCTATCCCAACGGCGACCACGGCGACGGCGGCGCTATCGTCGGCTTCCAGGGCGTTGACCCGCTGATTATCGGCAACACCATCACTAACAACTTCGCCCAAAGTTACGGCGGGGGCGTTCATCTGCGACAGTGGTCTAACGGCGAAATTTCCAATAACCAAATCATCGACAATAATTCCACCCTCGGAGCCGGCGTTCATGTTACATACACCTCTTCGCCTCTGATAGCGAATAATCTGATTAGGTCTAATACCAGCGCAGGTGGAGGCGGGGGCATCTACGTTTACTATTACTCAGACCCTGTGATTGAGCGCAATTTTATTGCCCAAAATTACTCCTGGTACAGCGCCGGCATCGGCGTTTACTGGTCCAGCGAGCCACAGATACGCGACAATATATTAGTCAGGAACAAAGGGCTGGCTGTTCTGTGCGACACAGGTGGAAGCGGCACAACCATCGTCACCGGCAACACCATCGCCGACAATAACGGACGGTATAGCACCGGAGGAATACGCTGTGCCGCAGGAAACGCAATAATCGAGCGTAACGTCATCACCTCAAACGGCGGCTACGGCCTGGACGAAAGCCCCGGTTACAACCAGACGGTAAGGTATAACGATGTCTGGGGCAACACAAAGGGTAATTACAGCCCCAATATCGGCGACCAGACGGGCCTGTCCGGCAACATATCTGCTGACCCCTGCTTCGCCGGGCCTGACGCGAACAACTATCACCTGCTCCCCGTCAGCCCCTGCGTAAACGCGGGCGACCCTAATTATACACCGGAACCGAACGAAACCGATATCGACGGCGAGCAACGCGTATTCAACGCCGTCGTCGATATAGGAGCCGACGAAGTGGTCACCAACCCCTGTGATTTGAACGCTGACGGGCTGGTCGGGTTTTACGAGCTTGACGTATTGGCTGATGAATGGCTGCACACAGGCCTCGATTTGCAGACCGACTTCAACAGCGATGGAATTGTAGATTTTACGGACTTCGCCGAGCTGGCCTCTCAGTGGCTCTGGACGGGGATGTGGCGCCGATAGCCGTTAATGTGGTAAATTCGAATCCGCCTTATTCGAATCCGCCGGCACATTCGGCTCTGTCTTGACTTTCCTGAACTCCAGAGTGCCGGCGAAGCTTTGCTCCTCCGTGACCGTCAGACGTTTTACCTGTGAGGCGTGCGCTGTCAAATCGGGATAGCTAAACCAGTCCGCCTGCCAAACCTTGCCGTCCTCCGACACCTTCCCGGTAAACATATCTGTTCTCGTGCCCTCCAGCAGGTTCTCGCCCATCTCAAAATAAATGTTGTCCATCGCAATCCATACAGTCAGCTCCCGCGTCCGGGGAGAATACCGTGTGCTCCACGGCCCGGGTTGAAATATCGCCTTGCCGCCCCCCTTTGTTTTGTCGTTCGTTGTCTGGCCCGCCTTTATTGTGTACCCGCCAAACCCGTAAACTATCGAAGAAATTGTGCCGTTCGGCTCAAAAACAAGCTCCCATACGCCGGTGGTCGATTCCCACCTTCCCGCGAGGGAATCAGGGAATGGACCGGCGTCATTCGCTTCTGCGGCAATGCCGCCCCGGCCCGCCTGACCCTGGCAGCCGGCAAACATCAGAAAACCCATACAGCAAACAACAACCGTTGATAACTTCTTCATATACCGAACCTCTTTACTGTCAGAATAATAAAGTGTTCAGCTATTTTAGCCAATCTGCCCCGCGTTGACAACAAAAAAAGAGGCATCCCAAATGGGATGCCTCTGTAACAGCTAAAGCTGTTTGTTGGTTCTGGCCGTCTTATTTGCGACGACGAAGGAACAATCCACCAAGACCAAGCAGAACCATTGTCATCGGCTCAGGTATCTGATGAATAGTGAGGGTGTCAAGCAATATACCGTCGCCATCATAAAGCTGGACCACATCAGTGCTGCCTGCCTTATCGCAATGCAGTTGCTTGGCATCAAGAACACCAATACCATTGAACGTGTCCGGCCTTCCATCCGACAAGTCCGCCTGCCACGTATCGAGCATGAGTGATCCGTCACCGTTCCAGTCCAGAATGCCCAAATACGTGTTACCGGGAGTGCCCGTCACTAGCGGCGGGATATACAGATACGAGTTGCCCGTCCACGAGGTGTCAGCAGGACCACCATTTGCGGGCTGGTCAATGCCCAAAAAGAAAGTCCCTTTTTGCGCGCCGTTTCTGTCACCCTGAACACTGTTGTAGATGCCAATCCAGAGCATATCACTCGGGTGGAGAGTAATATCCGTGACGTCAACATAAGACGTCTCCGAAGGGGGTGCAGCACCAGCCGCGACCTCTATAGAAAACGGCTGAATCGCGGCGTTAGCCACTGATGCCAAACCCAGAACCAACATTAAAACCAACAACTTTTTCATATCATCCTCCTTACTTAACTTAAAAAACATTTCACACATGTTTAGAAATCTTTCACTTACTCAACTAAACTAACACTTACGGATTCCTGTTACCCGGCTTACAATCTGCGGGAGTACCAGTACCTTTCGTGGGTTCCTTGACATTCCAGTAAACCGTCATCTTGTCGAGGTCCGCCTGGGCAACCCGCATATAGCCAGTAGCAGCGGTACCGCTCTTTTTACGTGAAAAGTTGGCACAAGCGACTGGAATGCCGTTGCTCGTCAGGTTAGCAATGCCAGTGCCTTTCGTCGGGTCTTTGATCTGCCATCCGACGGTCATAACGTCCAAGTCCGCCTGGCTAACATAGGCATAGCCCGTAGCAACAGTACCGCTCCTCTTGCCATCGGCATCGCCGTGGCACTGTCTCGGATAGCACCAGCACGTGGGTCTGTGTATATTGGGGTCAATCCAGTTGCTGTAATTCGCGTCGGTCGGACCATAACAGTAGCTGACCGCACAAACAGGCCCGGTTGTGTAAGCACTGCTACAAGAGCTGTTGCTCGCACTCACACGGTAAGTATTGTTTGTCAGATTGGGTTCATCCGTCGTGAAGGTAGTGTTGGCACCGCTGTAGAGCGTTGTCGGGAAGGTGACTCCTCCATCAGTTGAACGCTGCAATGTATAGGAGGTAGCTCCGCCCACGGATGCCCAGCTGATAACGTATATACCGTTGTTGGTGTCGCTGGTCGGATACGAAATCGACGCAGGTGCCGCCGGTATCAGACCCAGAGAAACTACGTAAGACACCGGTGAACCAAGCGCAACACAGTTGGGGTAAGTCGGGTTCTGGCTGATAATACAGCCGGCAGCCACTGAAGCGCTGCACTGGTAAGTTATGGTACCCACAACAAAACCAGCGCCTGTAATTTGACTATTCGCATCAGTCATGCTGCAATCGCCCACAATGTTTGGGACGTTAACACAGCAGGGGCCAGTAGATACCCAATAGTGGATAGTCGTACTCGCGGGAACACAACCTGTGTCCTGCCTGGTAACGAGACCAGCAGCAACGGTGTTGTTGCATTCGTAAGCAATCGCTGGCGGGTTTGTAAAACCGGCAGTAGTTAGGGCCGTATTCGCGTCCGTCATGTTGTCACCCACAATCGTCGGGATGGTAATACAAGGAATCAGTGTCGTCACTTTAACAGTGGTGGGCAGATTCGACGCTACTGCGTTGCTGTCGCCACCAACTATACCACCGCGGATAGAATTCAGTGCAACAGTCAGGTTGCAATCGGCTTGGCCGCCGCTGTTAACGTCTATCTTGAGTAATGTGCCAGCCCTTATTGTAGCAAGGTTGGCTACCAACGAACCCATCTCAACGGTGATTCCACCCGTTCCCAGACCCGTCTTCGCACCAGGGTCGCCGCTTGGCGCCACTGGATTGTAACACGGGTCAACCCAGTTCGGGCTTGAGGCATTGAAAAAGTCCCGGAACGTGCCCGGGAATATGCCGTACCCGTTGGTGTCGCCGGTGTTGTAGTCATGGATGCGACTAATGGTGGCACCAGCGTCAACAGTGATGTCAAGGGCAAACGCCCTTACATTGACATCGCTGCTGTAGCTAATTGTGACCGAGCCGTTTGGGATTGGCTGGGTGGCTGTGACTGTAACACCCGCCAATGCCGGTGTCACCAGCATCAACATCGCAACAATCAACAAAGTCCTTTTCATATTTTAACCTTCCTTTCTTTTCTTCCTTTGCAAAGCCACACACTTTGCAGTGTTTTGGTTTCTCCTGCTAAAAAGAATTATTCGCCTAATTACGCCCGCTCAAAAAACCTTATTCCAAAAACTAAACTTTGCTCGAGCTCGGGCTTTTCGGCCGGCAGGAACAGCCGAAAGAAGGGAATTTATCCACTTATGCGCTCCTCCGGTGCCTCCTTTCCCGCCCCTAAAGGCGTAATCGTGCGAATCATAAACGCATTGCACAAAGTTACTATTGGTGAAAGTCAAGTGTATGCTACCAAAATCGCCCCTTACAGTCAAGTTATTTTTTTGTAAAAAAAGCGAAAAAATTGCAGCAGACCGGCAAATTTCCCCAACATCCCATAAAAACCGCCCGCAACGACGCTAAAACCAGTATTGACAAGAGGTTAGAGTTGGGTGCTCTGGAGAAAATGGTCTATCTGGGCTACCTTACCTGAACCGCCACCCCTTGAAGCTGGGGGAAAATGAAATCGGCCAATCTGCATTGATAATGCGGCCCCAAGACAACCAAGGCAACCGCTTTTTCCTTAACTTTTACCGCCTGTTTGCTATCCTGCTGGTATGTTTGGTTTACTCAAAGGCCGATTAGTCGCCGTAAGAACAGTATTGTTGACAACAACCCTGTTGTTAACCATAACCGGCATTACCGCCATTTATGCCGTCGGTCATCCTCGACAGGCAGAGCAGTCCTCCGCATCAGAGGTGCTGCCGCAGAAGGCGGATACCGCCGACCAGACCTCAGAACTTGCCAATTTGTGGAAAAAACAGCTCTTCTTTGCGGCTATAGGTTTTGCGGCACTTGTCGTGGTCAATCTTGTAAGCTATCGTCGGCTCGGCGAGGCCGGCTACTGGATATATGCGATGGTCATAGCGATGCTCGCGGTGCTGCTGGCCGACAAAATTGTGGATTTGCCCTTTGTCTCTGTAGTCAACGGCTCCCGCAGATGGCTGCACGCCGGAGCGATTAACATCCAGCCGTCGGAGATATGCAAGCCCGCTTACCTGCTCGCCCTTGCCTGGTATCTGCGATACCGCAGCAATTATCGTAACTTCAGGGCGTTGATTGGTCCTTTCATCCTCACGCTCCTTTCAACAATCCTGATTTTGCTGGAGCCGGACCTGGGGACGGTGCTTCTTATTATGCCGGTCTTTTTCGTTATGCTCTTTATCGCCGGGGCAAAACCCAAACATCTCGCAACGATAATCCTGGCGGCCCTGCTCATCAGCCCGCTTCTGTGGCACAAGATGCAACCCTATCAGCGACTCAGGATAAGCAGCGTGCTGCTGCAAAACGACTGGCTTCGTCAGAAGGCCGAGCAGCACCCGGCGATTGGCCAGATACTCGTCGGCACTAATTTTTCCACGAAAAAATGGAAGGACGACTGGGGCTATCACCTCATTCGCTCAAAGTATGCGGTTGCCTCGGGCGGACTGACCGGCTATGGTTTTCGTCAGGGCCCCTTCATCAAATACAACTTCCTGCCCGAACGGCACAACGATTTCATCTTCGCCATCATTGCACACCAGTGGGGTTTTCTTGGGTGCATCATGGTGCTGATGATTTACGTGATATTGCTGTGGTGCGGGCTGGAAATCGCCCGCACAAATTCCGACCCCTTTGGCCGGCTCCTCGCTGCCGGCATAGTCGCTATGTTCGCCATTCAGATTATCGTAAACATGACGATGACCCTCGGCCTGATGCCTATAACGGGTCTTACACTGCCCTTTTTGAGCTACGGCGGCTCAAGCTTGATTGTCAGTATGGTCTGCGTGGGGCTGCTCAACAACATCGGACGAGGGCGCACCTTCATCGTCGCGCCGAGACGATAAAGAATCTTTACCGCGGAGTACGCGGAGACCGCAGAGTTTTTTTTATTCTGTTTCCTCCGCGTTCTTTGCGGTCTCTGCGGTGAGAATCTCACCGCGAATTTCCGCAAGCTCAGCAGCGCCTAACAGCCGAGCCATACCCAGGAAAACAATTCCACCAGCAGGCACACACGTCGCAACGACAATCCAGTTGGCCACATCCTTCATCTGCCATCGCAGCAGATAAACGACCGCCGCCATCACGGCTGAAGCGATAACGCCGCGCACAACGCTGGCGAACACCTTTCGACCGCCGAACAGCCCAAGTCGTTTCCGCAGCAGATAAACAAGAACGCCGGAATTAATCGTAAAAGTAATCGCGGTGGACAGGCCGAACGCGCCGGCGCCGAGACCGGGTATCCATACCATTGTCACAAGCATCAGCAGATTAACCCCCGCCAGGACGCAGGAAACTTTCAACGGCGTCATAGTATCCTTCAGCGAATAAAACGACCGGGCGAGAATCTGATAACTGCAATAGGACCACATACCAAGCACATACATCTGCAGAACAAACGCCGCCTGGGCGGCGTCGGCGGGGCTGAAGTTGCGGCGGGCGTAAATGACTTTTACAATCGGCTCGGCGAGAATATAAAGGCCCACGCCGGTGGCAATGCCTTCCATCAGTGACAAACGCAGCGCCCGATTTATACTGTCACGCAGATTTACAATGTCGTTGCGAGCAGCGTAGCGAGTCAGCAGCGGGAAAACAGCAACCCCAAGTGAAATCGCCAGCACGCCCATTGGGAATTGATATAACGCCCTGGCGGCGTTGACACGGGTGATAACGCCCGGCGTCAACGGCCGGTGCAGCACCCAGCCAAACATATTTATATCCGGCGCCGCGGCCGTGGCAGTCAGGTTCCAGGAAATTATTGTCTGGAGAAGCTCTGAAATCTGCAAAAAACCCAGCCCAAGAAGTATCGGCACAAGCAGCTTCACTATTTGTTTGATGCCCGGCTCAACCGGCGTCAAACGCAACCCGAGAGAAAAACCGCTCCTTCGCAACAGCCATAAAACAGCAATAAACTGGATAATGCCCGCCGCTATCACACTGAAGGCAACAATAACAAGCTGGCCCTTCAGATTGTTCTTCAGCATCGGGGCAATCCACCACGCGGCTATGATGCCGACGACGTTAAAGATGATGGGAGCCGCGGCGGGAAACGCAAAATGTCCCCTGCAGTTGAGTGCGGCTGAGCCAAGCGCCAGCAGACATACCGTCACCATATACGGAAACATAATCGTCGCAAGCGTCATCAGCAGTTTTCTGTCGTCCGGCCCCGGCAAAACAGCGGCAATTACAAAACCAACCTCCACCACAAACATAACGACCACCAGAAAGACGGCCAAAAGCGCCATCGCGTTGGCCAGTAATCTGGAGGCCTTTTCAAAACCGCCCTTCTCGGACGTCTCGGTAAACACAGGCACAAAGGCGCTTGACAGCGCACCTTCTCCGAAAAGCCGGCGGAAAAGATTCGGTATTTGAAATGCCAGTCCGTACGCATCTGTGTAGCGGTTCGCACCCAGTGATGTCACACCAATATCGCGGAACAGACCGAAAATACGCGAAACCAGAGTAAGGCCTGCCACCACTTTGGCGGCGCTGAAAAAATGTTCCCGCTCCTGGTGTTCCTGGCGAGCTTTGTCATTCATAGGGGACGGATTATACTACAAAATGCGGCCAAGCACCAAAAGGTCTTCTGCTCCCGTAATAAACTTGACAGCTAAATTGCAAGCATTGAAGCCAAAACCGGCGGTGAAGCAACCCGAAAAATAGCGGAATTTAAAAGCCAGCCCGCATAAGCCCTATAAATAATGGAATAACGCCACTAAAAAAATGCACCCGCCTGCCAACCGCTCGTAGTACCGTTAAAAAACGCCGCCCGAAGTCCTAAATTCGGAAATAGCTCTACCTAAAGCAATGGCGGAAAACACCCGAAATATCTGTTAACACAGTGGCGGTTTTAAGTTTCGATATGGATTTTAGATGCGAATACTCATTAGAACACCTGTAATAGTTTTGTCGGCGGGTTTGGTATGGCTGGGCCTTGTAGCGGACTTGCCCGTCCTGGGCGCAGCCGAAGGGTCGAACCGCCAGGCCCCGGCCCAGCAAACAACGTATGCCGGCCCCAATGCGCCCGCTTATCAAATGCCCCCATCCAGTTCCGGAGAAGGTGCGAATCTCTTCAAGCCGCTCCCTGAGAAACTCTTCTCGCCGTCGGTAGGCCAGCTATTCTATGAAATGGCCTATGAGATCGCGCATAGCGAAAACATTACGGACTCCCAGGCAGAGCAGGCCATTGTGCTGTTGAACGCGGCAGCGGACCTTGACACGAGCACCAGTTCCGCAACGGCTGATATGTTAACACTCGCGTCCCGACCGGGCCCATCACGTCATCTTCGAATGGTGTATGACTCGCTTATCAGGTATGCCGACAAAAATGCCGATTTTCAGGTCGCGACAAAAGCCGCCCAGTATATCCTCGAACAATTAAATTCGCGCCGGCAAAGAGAGGTATTGCTTGGCCGGCTGATACGAGACCTCGGTGAATCCAACCCGCCTCTCAACTCCGAACTGGCCACGACACTGGGGCTGCTGTATGCCGAAAAAGCAGACGATATCAACGCCGCCAGAGTGTTCGCGCTGGCCTATACCTGGAACAAATACAATCAGCTGGCCTTCCAGAAGCTCATTGAATTAGTGCCCGACCAAATAAGCCCCGTATGGCATCTGGAATACCTCCGGCTGAAATTGCGGAAAAACCCCTTCGATATAGATACAGCAATCACCTTCGCACAGTCCGCTCAGAAAATGCAGTTGTACGATGTGGCAACCGGCAGTTATGAGTATTGCGCCGATTTGTTCCGGTTCCTGTACCCGAACCAGGATGTCCCCATCGCCATTTATCAGAACTGGATGGCAAGCTGCTACAATGCTCAGCGAGGCCGGCCCAAGTGTCTCCAGATGGCCGAGCAGCTCCGCAAACAGGGTCGGTTTGACCTCCAGATAGAAGTACTCGCAGCCAAGGCCACCGAAAAGGGAGGCGATACCACAAAAGCGGAACAAATGCTCAAAACAGCCGAACAAAAGGCGCTGTCCTCCGCGGAGGCGGACTACAAGTCCCTGGCGTGGTTCTACTGTTTTGTCCGCCCGGACGTCAACAAAGCCATCAACTGGGCCAACAAGGCCTACGCGGCTGAATCGAACTCACCGATGGCGGCTGCCCTGCTTGCCTGTGCCTTCGTCAACAACAATCAACCCGACCTGGCTAAACCACTCCTCGGCAACTTCCCGGAAACCCAAATCGCGACCTTTGCGCAGGCACAACTCCAGCTCGCAGCAGGACAAAAACAGGCAGCGGTCGAGTCGCTCAGGACCGCTATTGACAAAGACCCCGGCTCGATTGTGGCCGAACAGGCCAAACTGCTGCTGACCGAACAACAGGCGGAATACATCCCCATATTCGATACCGGCGCAATTCTGGCAACACTAAAACAAACTGTCGGCAACGAGCTTGTGCCGCAATTCGTCAAACCCAACCAGATGCTGTCTTTCCAGCTCAACGTCCGCGGCAACAGGTTCTTTTACGGCAACGATCTTGGCGGCGTAATTTCCATTACAAACAACTGGTATGAACCTATTGTCATATCCGAAGATGGTTTTTGCCAAGGCAGGATAACAATAGACGTCAACGTCACCGGCGACCTGCAGACACGAATTGAAAAACTCGTCTCGACCACAACAAGACCCGCGATGCCCATCGAGCCGGGACGCAGCATCCTTGTCCCTGTCCGGCTGTACACCGGGACGCTCAAATCGCTGCTGATAAGCCACCCGCAGGCCTCGCTGAATCTGCAGTTCACCGCTTATCTCGACCCCGTCGCGACAAAAGAAGGCAACACAGTCAGCGCGATACCGGCCATGCCGCCCGCAATCGTCCAAATCGAACGCCCCCGCGTGGAAATCACCATGGATTTTTTGCAGAACCGCCTCAACTCACTGTCGAAGGGCAGGCAGGGCCCCAAAATCAAGGCCGTCCAGCTTTTAGCGGGGCTGTTGATGGAAAGCCATGAGATGGAATCCAGGCCGGCCGGGAGCCAGCCGCCGTATAAACTCGTTTACACCGACCAGATGTCCCCTATGTTAAAATTGGCCCTCGCCCAGAGTTTAACCAGCACCGACTGGGTAGTCAAAGTCCACGGTATGGCTGCGATTGCCAATTTGCCGCTTGATTATGAGCTAATCAGCGCCATTGCCCCGGCACTTAACGATCAGTATTGGCCGGCCCGTATGATGGCCATCTGGCTGCTGTCTCAAAAACAGGGCCCCAATTTCGCGAAGGTCCTCAAACAAACCGCCAAATACGACGACAACGAATTTGTTCGCAATATGGCTGTCGCCTGTGACGTTAACATCCCCGCACCGACCAAATCACTCGAACAACCCTTCCTCGACCTGCTCCGCCAGGAACCCGGTTTCGACGAACAGTAACAGAAGGCCTGCACCGCAAAAATCCGCCGCCAAAAATCGAAAATTTCAAAAAAATTTGCTTTGTATTGCGATTGCGATTATGTAACATTTCGTCCGTCGTGGACTCACCGCGGAGACTGATGAGCACATAGAGTTCATTCTATGCGGGCTTCGTGTGCTCTGCGGTAAAATCTGTAAAATTCGGTTGCTTTTGGAAAGGGTTGTATGATGCCTGCAAAAGTGGACAAAGAAAAATGCACTGGTTGCGAAACCTGCGTCGAGGAATGCCCGAGCGAAGCCATCTCGATGAATGAAGGAAAAGCACGGGTCAATACGGATGCCTGCATCGATTGCGGCGTGTGCGTTGATGCCTGCCCGGTCCAGGCAATCAGTATGGAGTAATAACCACGGATGACACGGATTTCACGGATTTTTAATCAAACTGATTTGGTACTACGTGTAATCTGTGGTATCGGCCCCATCGTCTAGGCCGGCCTAGGACACCGGGTTTTCAACCCGGCAACAGGGGTTCGAATCCCCTTGGGGCTATTTGATTAACGGTCAAGACAGTGTCGTTTAATGTGTCTTGGCCGTTTTTGTGTCTATGGCTGTCTATGAAAATCTCTTGTTTTATGCGGTTACTGTCCAAGCCAGTGGACAAGACAAAATCCTGCCGTGTTAATCCACCTGCCACACCCTGTCGGTTTCGTTTGGCTTTATACGGGCTTTCAGGGCTTGTAAAATGGCAACCCTATCGCGGGGTATCGGTTGCTGGGCTTCTTCTTTGCCGTTCTTGGCAATCGACGCCTTGACGCGGACAAAGGCGTATTGGTGCTATGGGCTATTATAGGACCATCGAACGGGCCGGCAACAGGATTGTGACAGGTAATGTTGTAATCCGAGGGGCGTCACCGTCACTTGGGAGGGCAAGTGCAAAGGCAGATAATCGTGGTTAAGTAGAGTTATCTAAAATGCCGAGATATATTATATCGTAGATATCGTGGATATAAGGTATATCTTCGTTGCCTATTATTTCCGATGTGGGGGAACTTTAAAAGTCGGAACGGCAGCACCGAGTCACTCTGCGGAAGTCAATAGCTGACTTAGCAGCTTTGTGGAACGTCTGTCTTTAGAGAAATAATGTTGATTGGACGGTCTATAGCAGGAGACACAATTATGAGTGAAAAGAAGATTCTTATTGTCGATGACGAGATAGATTTTGTGCGTATCCTGAGCGCTCACCTGAAGGCGCGAGGATACAGTACCGTTTCTGCCTCAGATGCGGTCGGAGCCATCATGGTGGCCCAAAAGGAAAACCCGGATTTTATTATTCTCGACGTCAACATGCCCGCCGGCAACGGATTTACCGTTATGGAGCGGCTGGCCAAGTTCGACCGGACGTCGCTGATACCCGTCATAGTGGTGACGGGCAAGGTCTTGACGGGCCGGCAGCGGGCAATGGCGGCTGGGGCGGTGGGTTTTTTTACAAAGCCGGTTGATTTTGACCAATTGCTGACTCTTATCGGCGATTTGCTGGGCCAACCGGTTGGCGCCGGCGAGCGGGAGCAAAAAGAGTCGGTATATTCGCTGCCGGAGAGTTACAACCTGGACGAGTGAGGCAGGTATAACACAACAGACTACGTAGCGAAGCTGTCCGATGAAATACTCACAACAAAATGCAAGGCCGAAGATACTTCTTGTAGATGATGAGGCCGACTTTTGCGCCATAACAGCACTTGGGTTAAAGAAACTTGGGTATGACGTTGTTACTGCTTTGAACGCCTGCGACGCTTTAAACATAGTGCGAACGAACAGACCGGACCTGGTTTTGATGGACATCGCGCTCGAGGAACAGCTCGATGGCATCCAAGCTGCTGAGCAGATACGCTCGGACTTCGGCACGGCTGTCATTTACCTGACTGGCCACACAGATAATTTCATCGTGAGGCATGCCAAAATCACAGAACCATTTGGTTATATCGTAAAGCCCGTGAAATTGGGGGAACTAAAGGCCGCCATTGAGGTGGCACTTTACAAGGCTCGAACTGAAAACGAGTTGAAAAACCTGAACAGGATGTTAGAAGAGGCCAACCAAAAATTGCACGATTTCGCACATATTGTTTCGCACGACTTGAAGACCCCGTTACGTGGAATCAGACGCCTCACAGAGTGGATAGCCACGGATTGCGCCAACACACTCACGCCAGACAAGAGGAAACACCTCCAGCAGATGACAGAGAGAGTGGACCGAATGTATTCCCTGATAGACAGGATACTCGAATATTCGAGTGTCGAAGACAAAGACGAAGATAAGAGCATGGTCGATTTAGGCGAACTGGTCAATAGTGTCACAGAAATGATCGACTCTCCAGAGAACGTTACTATTACTATTGAAAATCAGTTGCCTGTTTATGAATGCAACGAAACTCGTATAGCTCAGGTATTCCAGAATCTTTTGAGCAACGCCGTCAAATACATAGACAAACCCCAGGGCAGAATAAGAGTAGGTTGCGTCGAAGAAGAGTTCTTCTGGAAGTTTAGTGTGAAGGATAACGGCCCAGGGATTGAAAAGAAGCACTTTGATAAGGTCTTTGAGCTGTTTAAGACATTAGTGCCACCCGATAAAGGCGGGGGAACGGGAATTGGTCTTGCGACGGTGAAGAAGATTGTCGAAATGTATGGCGGCAACGTCTGGCTCGAGTCGGAACTGGGCAAGGGCAGCACGTTCTATTTCTCCTTGCCTAAGCGTGAGGCAACGAGTGAAAACGAAAAAAGCACAGCTACGGCTACTGCGGGAAAATAAGCACCTATCGCCCTTTAAGGGAACCGCGATATGAAAGCGGCAACAGACAAAGGAACACGCAAGAGTAACTGGTTTAATTACTTTTCCTAAGGTAACCCAAGTCCTGTAGAAATACAGGCCTTTGGCTTTCTATTTTGGGGGAAATATGCAGAAGAAAATAAAAGCAACGCCAAAAAAGAAAAAGATTACGCCTGTGGTTCCCAAAGCAACATCTTTTCCAATTGTTGGTATCGGGGCTTCTGCCGGCGGTCTTGAAGCATATCAGGAATTACTCAAGAATCTGTCGGCTAAACCGGGAATGGCATTTGTATTTATAATGCATTTGGCCCCGGAACATAAAAGTTTGCTGCCGGAACTGCTCGCCAGATTGACAAAAATGCCGGTAAGTGAAGTAAAGAACGGGATGCCCATAGAAGTCAACCACGTCTATGTAAAACCACCAGACACTAATATTTCTATCGCAAGCAGAAAATTAATACTTAGCAAAAGGAAGGACAGAAATGTTAAGCATATGCCGATAGACTGGTTTTTCCGTTCGCTTGCGGAAGAGCAAGGGAACAGGGCTATCGGAGTTATTCTTTCGGGAACAGCGACGGACGGGACGCTGGGAGCCGAGGCCATAAAGGCCGAAGGGGGTATTACTTTTGCTCAGGACGAAAAATCCGCCAAATATGATGGTATGCCGCAAAGCGCGATTGCTGCCGGATGTGTGGATTTTGTGCTTTCGCCAAAAAAGATTGCCCGTGAGCTGGAGTGTATCGCAAAACATCCCCTTATATCGTTTGCCGGGCCTGTTAAAACAGATGAATCAATCATAACGAGAGATAAAGGCATTGAAAGTATTTTTGATATATTGCGTTCGGCCAAGGGGCTGGACTTCACTCATTATAAAACCACTACCATCAGCAGACGCGTATCACGGCGGATGGTTTTACTGAAACTGGAGAATCTCAGGGGCTACATAAAGTTCCTGCGCGAGGATAAAGACGAGGTAGAAAATCTTTATGAAGACCTGCTGATAAACGTTACCAGCTTTTTCCGCGACCCGAACGTTTTTGATGCGCTCAAAAAACAGGTTTTGCCGGCAATTCTTAAAAACAAGACAAAAAATCAGGATGTAAGGATATGGGTTCCGGGATGTTCCAGCGGCGAGGAAGTTTATTCTATTGCTATATGCCTTATCGAAGCGATGGGCAACAGAAGGAGTGCGTTCCCTGTCCAGATTTTCGCGACCGATGTAAGCGAAAGCAGTATTAATAAGGCCAGACAGGGCGTTTACGGCAAAAATATACGAAATGATTTTACGCCTGAGCGATTAAAAAGATTTTTCACCAAAACAGGCGACTCTTACCAGGTTTCCAAGCAGTTGAGGGAGATGTGTATTTTTTCCAAACAGAATGTGTTCAGTGACCCGCCCTTCTCCAATTTAGACCTTATAAGCTGCCGTAACCTGCTTATATACCTTCAGCCGGTTTTGCAGAAGGCGGTATTCCATAAATTTCATTATGCGCTCAGGCCCGGGGGGGTCCTCCTTTTAGGAAACTCGGAATCCACAGGCGGCTGTTCAAATCTTTTTAAGACGCTGGCCAGAAAGCAGAGATTTTTTGTAAAAAAATATCTGCCCATAATGCCCGAACTTGAAGCAGCCCAGAAATATTATCCGTCAAAGAAATTAGAAATTAAGGAAAAGACAGATATTAAGAAAGGCAAAGAGGCAGACCTTGAAAGCATATTAGAACGGATTGTGATTAGCGAATACGCTCCTTGCGGGGTGCTGATAGACAGCAATATGGAGGTCGTTTCGTTCCGCGGGCACACCGGCCGTTACCTTGAATCAGCGGCAGGCAAACCGAGCCTTGACATATTTAAATTGGCGCGGGAAGGGCTGCTTATGCCTTTGCGCGCGGCGATATATAAAGCAAGGGAAACAAAACATAAGGTAAAAAGAGAAGCGGATGCTGTATTGTATAATGGCCGCAGGATGCGGGTTAATATAACCGTTGTTCCTGTGAAATCCGGACCCCTTAAAGAAGAATTATTTCTTGTGCTTTTTGACGAAATTGCCAGGGTGGCAGGGTCCAGGAATTTGCCAAAGGCGAGCGGAAAATCCACTAAAGATGAAACGTATGTCGAGTCCCTGCAGAAAGAGCTCTCGGAAACAAAAGAATATCTTCAGACAGTCATAGAAGAACAAGAGAGCGCTAATGAAGAGGTGAAAACAGCCAATGAGGAAATACTGTCAAGCAATGAAGAGCTGCAAAGCACTAACGAGGAGCTGGAAACAGCCAAAGAGGAGCTGCAGTCCTCAAATGAAGAACTGATTACCACCAACGAGGAGCTGCAGAAACGTAATACGGAATCCTCCCTCTTAAATAATGACTTGATAAATTTACTTGGCAGTATCAATATGCCGGTTGTTATGATGGGAACAGACCTTGTAATACGCAGAACAACTCCCCAGGCAGAAAAAGCACTTAATATAATTCCTTCTGATGTCGGCAGGCCAATAAACAAAATTAAACTCAACGTAGATATTCCGGATTTAGAGAAAATACTTTTGGATGTAATAAAGACCTCTCATCCGAAGACATTTGAAATAAAAGACAAAGATGAAAACTGGTATTCGGTGTATATCAGGCCATACCGCACTTTAGATAATAAGATTAACGGCGTGGTCGCGATTTTTGATGACATCACCGAGCGCAAGCAGATGGAGAGGGAATTAGCGCAGGCCAAGGAAGAAGAATTCAGGGCTGTTTTTGACAATGCAGTTGATGGAATACTGATAATCGATAAGGAAAGCCATAAATTCCATATGGGTAATAATTCAATTTGCCGAATGCTTGGTTACAGCCCGGAGGAAATTAAAGATTTAGGGGTCATTGATATTCATCCCGAAAAAGACCTTCCTGACATTATTAGTCAATTTGAAGGGCAAGCAAAAGGAGATTTACACTTAGCTGAAGATTTACCCGTAAAGAGAAAAGACGGCAGCATTTTTTATGCTGACGTTAATGCAACAACCATCGCAATTGCCGGCAAGATTTATCTAATGGGGTTTTTTCATGATACCACCGAGCGCAAGAACAGGGAAAAACAGATACTGGACGCAAACCGGCGACTTGAGAAGGTTTCCGAAAAGCTCTCGGCTGCAAAACTGGACCTCGAGCAAAAAAATGAGGCCCTGCAAAAAGCCGGCAGCGAACTGGAACAGCGTGTTAAGGAGCGAACCGCGGAGCTTGCTGCTGCAAACAAGGTCCTTGGCGTGGCACAGCAGAATATGCGCACGGTAATAAAACACAGCGCAGACGGGCTGTTGATTGTTGACGACAACAAAATTGTGCGATTTATGAACCCGGCTGCTGAAGTCATCCTCGGTCACAGGACGCTTGACTTGCTGGGTGAGCCGTTCGGGCTGCCGCTAACCACCGACAAACCAAGCGAGGTTCAGCTTGCTGCCGCAGACGGCTCAGTGACCGTCGCAGAAGTGCAGGCCGTCCGAACGGAATGGGAGAATGAGCCGGTCTATCTGGCGACGGTTCGGGACATCACGCTTCGAAAAAAGGCCCAGCAGGAAACGGAAGCGGCAAACGAGCAGCTGCGGAAGTTCAATGACCTGAAAGACGAATTTGTCTCGATGGCCTCACATGAGCTGCGCACGCCGCTGTCTATCATTATCGGCGCCGTCAAGCTCGTTTTAGACCAGATACCGGGTAAGATTGTCCCCGAACAAAAAGAAGTGCTGGAAATGGCGATGAGCAACCTCGGTCGACTGACGCGAATAATCGATGCACAGCTTAATATATCGAAAATAGAATCCGGAAAGATTGAGCTTAACAAAACAAATATCGACATACGCGGGCTTATTGAAGAGACCGTTGGCGAATACCGTCGCCAGGCGGAAGAAAAAGGCATTCGTCTCGGCTTCCGTGTGCCTGAACAGCCGGTTGATTTGTGCGTAGACGGAGACAAAATAAAACAGGTTCTGCTTAATCTCATTTCAAACGGGCTGAAGTTTACGCCCGCGGGCGGCTCAGTCGAGGTGGAGTGCAAGGCAGAGCAGGAAGAGGTTCTGCTCTCGGTTTCAGACACCGGCTGCGGCATCGCGGAGCAGGATATGCCGAGGTTATTTGAAAAATTCGCGCAGTTTGGCAGGAAAGTCGGTCCTGGCGAGAAGGGCACGGGCCTGGGATTGGCCATCTGCAGGGGAATGGTCGAACTGCACAAGGGCAGGATATGGGCAGAATCGCAACAGGGTAAGGGAACGGTCTTTACTTTTGCCCTGCCATGTCTTGACTCACGCGATATTGTAAGCGAATTGCTGGAAAAGGCCGTCAGACAAGCGGCTAAGAACAACGCAAATGCGGGCGTCATCGTAATGTCGGCCAGGGCGAAGGGGCAGGAGGGTAATGGACAGGTGCAGCAAGTGTTGAAAGAGGTTCGGGCCCTTGTCGAGCAGAACCTGCGGCGAGGCGTGGACAAGACAGTGCTGGGAAACCCCAATGATTTGGTTGTAGTGCTTACCGACTGCAACAAGGACGACGCGGCAGCAATCAAGACACGGCTTGAACAGACACTTGCTCAATATCTGGTTGATAAGAATCTCCATTCGCAGATGGAACCACTGATAAGGTGCGCCGTTTATCCGCAGGATGGCCACACAACCGAGGAGCTGCTCGAGAAGGTGAACTGGACTGACATGGTTGGCTCGGCATCGAGCAACCCGTAACATTAGGAGAGCAGATTATGGCCAAACCGACGAGACCAAAACTGTTAATTGTGGATGATGAGCCCGATGCAGTGCTGATACTTGCCAAAACACTGTCGGCAAGAGGGTATGAAGTGGTCACGGCAGGCAGAGGCCAGCAAGCCATCATGCTGGCAAAGGCAGAAAAGCCGGACCTGATTCTGCTCGACATCTTGATGCCTGATATGGACGGCACGCAAGTGGCGGCGGCGCTGCAGGAAGACCAGGCGACCCAGAATATCCCGGTTATATTTCTGACCTGCCTTATAACGAAAAAGACACAGCGGATTGGGTCGCAGTATTACGATGCTGCCAATCGCGCCTTCATTGCCAAGCCATACGATTTAGAC
>JBEKZA010000012.1:0-58885 GCA_049510335.1 Sedimentisphaerales bacterium
ATATAGACGTATTTTTTTTCGTGCGGATAAAGTCCGGCGGCCACAAACATCCAGAGATGATAGAAGACCCAGGGAGAGGCAAGGATTAGCCCTGATATCAAGCATATATTACAGTAGCTGATAAAACCCTCCGCCGGCCCCAGAATTAAAAGCTTCGACGTCGGATTATTACCAATGGCTTTTAGATATGGAGCCACAATAAAGGATATTATGACCTGGCCGAATATAAGGCAAACCATCATTCCGACGAACAGACCGATGAGGGCCATAATCAACCGGAAACGCAACTCTTCGAGGTGCTCCCCAAGTGTCATTGTAGTGTCAGGAAGACCGTCTTTCTTGTTTTTGCGGCTCATCTGGTGCCGAGGAATGAAAAACCCGGCGGCAATTTAGGGTATAATGTTTCAGTTATTATTTTGGGCGTTTTTGGGCGCAGTGGTTTCGTTGGGCTTTTTGGCAACGTCGTCTTTCACCTTATTAAGCTCATTAGCAACATCGTTTTTAATCTCATCGACTTCGCTCAACCCTTTTTTAAACTGACTAACACTTTTGCCAAGGCCACGAGCCACATCTGGTAATTTTTTGCCGAATACCAACAGGGCTACGACTAATATAACCAGCCATTCAAACCCCTCTGGCATACCCAGTGCCTGAACGTATTGCATATATGCGCTCATTTTAATCTCCTATCACACTTATTTGGCATTATAACCACTCACGATTAAAGCGTCAATGGGCAATTCTCATCAGGCAACGATGCCGGCTGTGCTGATTATCAGCGAATTTTCACAGCCACCAGCTGAATATCTCTGTCGCGGTCTTTGGCCGCCGCCAGGATTTTGCCTGTCTTGTCGGCGGCGACGCTTTGCCCGCCATATATCCTTCCCGCCCAAGGGCCTTTGCTTATCCGGCCCACAAGATTGGTCCCTATCACCGCTGCTTTCGTTCGAATCGCGGCATTTTTTACAACGTCCTGAAGCTGTTTGCCGTGCTCCGGCCAGTTTTGCTCCTGCTCCGCGTAACCGTAGGATACTAAAAGCAGGTTTGGCCTAAGCGACGCCATCTGGTCGAGTATGTCTTCCCGATGCGTGTCTGTGCATATAAGCAGACCAATCTTTCCAAATCTCGTGTTTACCGTGCCGATATCGGAGCCGGAACCCGCCGCATAAGGAGGGGACATCAGCATTTGCGGGACGTTTACCTGACGATACTTCAGCACAATCCTGCCCCGGTCGTCGATGAGAAGTGCGCTGTTATATATTCTTCCTCTGTCATTTTCCTCAAGCCCTACACACAAATGCGCCTGATATTTTTTCGCAAGCTCGCAAAGCTGTTCCGAATCCGGGCCCGGTATTGTGCAGGCCCTGGTGTACGCGTCGGGATTGAGCCAGCCCAGCATCGTCGCCTCAGGGAAGCAGATTAAGTCGGCTCCTTTGGATTTTGCCTCGGCTATCGCGTTTTCAATCCGCAGAAAATTGCCTTTCCTGTCGCCGTCGAGAATGAATATCTGGCACATAGCCGCCTTCAATTCCCTGCGGCTGGCGAAAAAGCGGATGACCGCCCCAACGAAAATAATCACAAGCAAAAGTATGCCCCATACGGACGGGCTGGATGCTGCAATCTGGTCAAACACTTCGTTTCGCTCCTTAATTTGTGAATACAGCGGCAATTGTATCCCGTCGGTAAACAAAGGTCAATCCGCCGGCTGGCAATCTTGTCCACTTTCATTGACGCAATCACCCGGAAAACGTATAATGTTACGACGTTTCAGCGTTAAGACGATTTTTAGACCGTAGGAACAATTTTGTATGTCTTTCCGTCATGTCAGAAAGCTCGAATCCGCCATCGGCATCGTGTTTCTGTTTCACCTGGTTTTAATTGTGGCGGTGCTGCTGGTAATACAATCACGGTATGATATGGCAAGGTTTGGCCTAAGCGCGACGGCCAACGGGCAAAACCATGCACAACCGGCAGGTCTCCCACAGACCGAAAAATCAGCATTATCCCTAAGCTCGTTTGCCACGACTGATTTGCCGGCTGTCGGCAACGCGGAGGTGTACAACACCGACAACCTTTACGAGAAAATCGACGGCAAGGCCCCTATGTACCAGGAAGCCGGTTTTCAGAATCTGATAACTCAGCGATTCGCGTCCAAAAGCAACTCTGAACTGGGGCTGGAGCTTTTCCAGTATGATATGGGCAACGCAAAGAACGCCTTTTCGGTTTACAGCAGGCAAAAAAGGCCTGATGTGACGGACCTGAACGGCCTGGGTTCATCGGCGTTCGGTTATGTGGCAGGCAACGCGATTTGTATCTCGCTTGGCAAAAACTATATCGAAATGATCGGCTCATCCGAATCGAATGAGCTGGTTGGCGGGATGAAAGATATGGCCAAAAACCTTGTCGCTAAGTTGCCACCCAGCGAAAAAGACAAGATAGCGGAACTGGGATATTTCCCGACCGAAGGCACGGTGGCCGGAAGCTGGAAGCTGCAGATTGACAATGCCTTTGGTTTTGATGGTCTTACCGACACCTACTCCGCACAATACAAATCGGGCGAGAAAACCGTTTCGATATTTTTAAGCAAACGCAAAAACGAAGATGAGGCAAAGACCGTCGCGAAAAATTATTATGATTTTTTGATAACCAACGGGGCTAAAGCCAGCTCGATTGACAGCGAGATTCTTAAATCAGCCGGCGCGTCGGTTCTGGATTTTTACGGAAGTATCGAGATTGTTTTCCCGGCGGGCGTATTTGTCGGAGGTATTCACGAGGCCGACAACAAACAGGCAGCAGAAAAGGCGGCAGAGGTTTTAATTGACCGGCTGAAGAAAATATGACTGAACCAAACCAGATAAATCCTGCTCGCAGGCAACTGCTCATCCGCGGCGCAAAGGCGGCGGCCTCAATCGCCGCTGCTGTCGGTATTGCACGCCTGCTCCTTGACCGCGAAGGACCTAAGGGCGATTCGGAGGCAGGTCGCGGCGGGCCCAAGGCATTACCTGATTTTTCCGTGCCCCGCAAAGATGGACAGGTGATAAGCATCGTCAAAGGCGAGGACAGGGCAAAAACAGTTAATAAGGCAATCGAGTTGCTCGGCGGTATCGGACGATTTGTCTCGCCCGGCGACGTCGTCGTAATCAAGCCAAACGTCGGCTTCGCGTCGCCGCCTCTTCTCGGCGCAACAACACATCCGGACGTTGTGTCGGCGGTTGTTAAATTGTGCTACGAAAAAAAGGCACGCAAGGTCATTGTCGCCGACAATTCAATAAACGACCCGGCGAGTTGTTTTACGATAAGCGGTATAGCCAAGGCGGCATCAGCGGCAGGTGCGGAGATTGTTATGCCCAGGGACTCGTATTTCAGCCCGCTCACGCTTGCGGGCGGCTCGCTGATTAAGAACTGGCCCATTTACTATGAGCCATTCGCCAAAGCCAACAAGCTCATCGGAATAGCGCCCGTAAAAGACCATCACCGCAGCGCCGCCTCGATGACTATGAAAAACTGGTATGGCCTTCTGGGCGGAAGACGGAACATATTCCACCAGGACATAAATACCATCATCGCCGAGCTTGCGATGATGGTCAAACCGACGCTTGTCATACTGGACGGCACGGTGACGATGATGACTAACGGCCCGACGGGCGGCTCGGTCTCGGACCTCAAAAAAACCAACACGATGATTGCCAGTTGCGATATGGTGGCCGCTGATGCGTTCGGCTGTTCGCTGCTGAATCTTAAGCCAGCCAGCCTCCCTTATCTGTCGCTTGCCGAAAAAGCCGGCGTTGGGACAGCAGATTATGAATCATTAAAACCATTGAGGGCCGAGGTGACCTGAAAATAATATGAGAATCATAACGGTTCGACGAATAAGCCAGATATTCTTTTTCGCACTGTTCATGTGGTTTTGCATCGTCGCCACGCTCGGGGACAAGTTCTGGCAAATCAGAAACTGGCCGATTAACTGGTTCCTGCAGCTCGACCCGCTTGTCGCATTAGGCACGGTTCTGTCCACCGGCAAGTTCTACTGGTCGCTGCACTGTGCGATAGGGACAATCATCGTAACGATAATCTTCGGAAGATTTTTCTGCGGCTGGCTTTGCCCATTCGGCGCGATACATCAATTTGTGGGCTATCTGGGCAATCGCGGCAAAAAAGTCGCCGAGAAAATCCGTCTCAACAAATACCGCAAGGCCCAGTGTATCAAGTACCTTGTCCTGATATTTATGCTTGCTATGGCGGCGTTCCCTTCGCTGGCAAGCACATTGCAGACGGGACTGCTTGACCCGATTCCATTGGTGACGCGGTCGGTGAATTTGGTGTTGCTGCCCATACTGGACAAAGGCACGTATTTAACGTCGGCGGATGTCCGTTTCTACGAGCTTGGCTGGCTGGTGCTGACCGTATTTGGCGCCGCGGTGCTGCTGAATCTGGCAATACCGAGATTTTACTGTCGCTTCGTATGCCCGCTCGGCGCGTTTCTCGGAATAATAAGCAGATTTGCGATATGGCGCATAGGCAAAACCAAAAGTGAATGTATCAACTGTAAGATGTGCGAAAAGGCCTGTGAGGGCGGCTGCGAGCCGAGCGGCAGCATCAAAATCGCCGAATGTGTGCTCTGTTTTAACTGCCGGGATGACTGCCAACACAATCTCATCGCCTATCAGACCGTTCCATCACTTGCAGGTGAAGTTCCGGCCGATATTTCGCGAAGAGGGTTTTTGCTGTCACTGACAAGCGGCGTGTTGGCTGCGCCGGCGATTCGGCTCAGCGGCGGGGTCACATCAAACTGGTATAGCCAGGTTATCCGTCCGCCAGGGGCATTGGCTGAACCGGAGTTTCTTAAACGATGCCTCAAGTGCGGTCAGTGTATGCGGGTCTGCCCGACGAATGTGATTCAGCCGGCGGGTTTAGAAGGCGGGCTGGAAGGGCTTTGGACGCCCGTGCTTAACAATCGAATCGGCTCGAGCGGCTGTCAGTTGAATTGCGTCGCCTGCGGGCAGGTCTGCCCAACCGCGGCAATCAGGCCGATTACGCTCGATGAAAAAAGAGGTCTCGGCAATTTCGCCGACAAAGGCCCGGTCAAGCTCGGCACCGCTTTTGTGGACCGCAATCGCTGCCTGCCCTGGTCGATGGACAAGCCCTGTATCGTATGCCAGGAGAATTGCCCGGTCAGCCCAAAGGCCATTTACACGCAGGATGTCTTTGTCACCGTAAGGGACGGCGTAGTGACGGTAAAGAACGCGACAAACAACACTATCGAGATTAACCAGCGCATCCCTTCCGGCAAGTTCGGCACAGGCGATTATTATGTTCTTTTTGAGGATGGCCATCGTTGCAAAATCGCCTCAAATACGGATACTTCTTTCGAGATTTCTGAAGGTAAATTGCCCGCGGCAGCGGGTAAAATCGAAATACAGGTGCGGCTGCAAAGACCGTGCGTTGATATCGAAGAATGTATCGGCTGCGGCGTCTGCGAGCATGAGTGTCCAGTCAGCGGCAAAAGGGCCATCAGGGTATCCGCGGAAGGCGAAACCAGAAGCGCCGACCGCAGGTTATTATTGAAATGACCGGCTTTTTTTTGGCAATGCTATGAACAGGATTGTATTGCCGATGGTAGTAAATAGTTGAACCAGTCTTTATAACCTGAACTGAAACCAGTTTCTTGTGGAGAATTATCAGATGAGCAGCGAACTCAATAAAGTCAATCGAAGAAACTTTTTGAAAACGGTCGGAGTGGCGGGACTCGGCTCGGTCATCGGCTCCAGAGTGATGGCGGATTCAAATGAGCCGAATGCCCAGCAGCCCGAAAAGCCGGAGCAGACCCCTCAGGTCCCTACGCGAAAATTCGGCAAGACGGGACAGGACGTGTCGGTATTATCCCTGGGAGCTATACAGCTCATCGACAATCAGGTTATCCTGACAAGCTCACTGAAATGGGGAGTGACTTACTGGGACACCGCCAATGGCTACACCAACGGAAACAGCGAACTGTGTATCGGCAAATTCCTTGCGGCCAGACCTGAGATGAGAAAGAAACTGTTTATCGTGACCAAGGCCTCGTTTGCCGGAAACGTCAAACAAGCCGAAGAACGGCTCCTGGAATCGCTGAAGAGAATGAATACCGACTACGTGGATGCGTTCTACGGCGTCCACGGGCTTGATAATATGTCGCAACTGACGGACGATTACAAAACCTGGGCGGAAAATATGAAAAAACAGGGAAAATTCCGCTTCTTCGGCTTCAGTACGCACAAGAATATGGCGCAGAACCTTTACGCTACATCCAAACTCGGCTGGGTAGATGCTATTCTGACAACATACAACTTCCGCCTGCTCAAAAACCCCGAAATGCAAAAGGCCGTCGATGCCTGCTATAAAGCGGGAGTTGCGCTTACCGCAATGAAAACCCAGAAGGGCGTCACGGTTGAAACCGACGAGGACAAAAAACTGATAGAGCATTTCACGGCGAAGGGTTTCACCGAGGGCCAAGCGAAACTAAAAGCCGTGCTCGAAGATGAAAGAATTCCCGCCGTCACCGTTGGGATGAACAGCGTGGGGTTAATTACCGAAAACGTCGCAGCGGTACTCGACAAGACAAAACTGGCGCAGGATGATAAGGACGCTCTTGCCAAATACGCAGTCGCAACCTGCAGCGGGTATTGTGCCGGCTGCGCCCATATCTGTGACGCATCGCTGCCGCAGGCACCCTGCGTCAGTGACGTTATGCGGTCTCTGATGTACCACAATAACTATGGCAATAAACAATTAGCCAGACAATCCTTTGCGGAAATTCCAGCCAACGTAAGAGCAAACCTGCTCAATATCGACTACAGTGCTGCCGAGGCACGCTGCCCGCAGAGGATGCCCATAGCGAAGCTTGTGCGACAAGCTGTTGAAGCACTCGCTTGATAGCGGGGTGGATGTTGAGATTTAGTCCCCGGACAGGGACATTTTCATATCCGCCAACGCCCGAAAAATATGGCTCTTTGGCAAATCTTAACCCCTTGCAACAAAAGATGTTACAAACGGGAGTGGTATTTTTTGCTTGATTCTGCGCAGAAACAGATTACAATGTAGTTGTGTAGAGAGGTAGCAAAGTTGAAGTTTCGGCTTCGGCGAAGAGGTGATGAGAAAGTTTTATTATAGTTTTTGGGTTCCCTTTACTTTCAATAAAAGGAGAATTCTTCTCCTGGCGATAGCAACGTATATCGCTTTGTGTTAAAAAGGTGAAACCTTTTCTGCTTTTTATGGCCGCTCCTGTTGAGCGGTTTTTTTATGCGCCCGCCTGCTACCTGTCAAAGGGTTGACACCCATCAGTCCCTGATTTAAGCTTATTGTTCGAATTTGAAAGGGGTTTGTGGATGATAATCGTGACGGGCGGGGCGGGTTTTATCGGCTCGGCGTTAATCGCTGCTCTGAACAAACGCGGCATCACCGATATTCTGGTTGTTGACCGGCTTGATTCAGACCGGCGATGGAAGAACCTCGTCAACCTACGTTTCGTCGACTACATCGACAAGGATGAATTCCTTGATATGGTTGCCGAAGACGTGGTTCCTTTCTCTGTGGATGTAATCTTTCATCTCGGTGCCTGCTCATCGACCACCGAAACAGACGTTTCCTTTCTTATGGACAATAACTTCGAATACACCAAACAACTGGCCCAGTGGGCAGCCGACGAGAACATCAGGTTCATTTACGCCTCCAGCGCCGCCACCTATGGCGACGGCTCCGGGGGTTTCAGCGACGACGAAGACAAGCTCGAATCGCTTCGCCCCCTCAACCCTTATGGCTACTCGAAACAGTTATTTGACCTGTGGGCAAAGCGAAATGGCCTGCTCGATAAAATCGTGGGCCTCAAATACTTCAACGTCTTCGGCCCCAATGAATACCACAAGGCCGATATGCGAAGCTTTGTCCTCAAGGCCTTCGAGCAAATAACCGCAACGGCTATGGTGCGACTTTTCAAATCCCACAGGCCTGACTACAAAGATGGCGAACAAAAACGCGATTTTCTTTACATCAAAGACGCGGTCGATATGACGCTCTTCTTTTTCGACAACCCAAAGACAGCCGGGATATACAATCTCGGCGCTGGCGTCGCCCGTTCCTGGAACGATTTGGCAAAAGCCGTCTTCGCCGCGATGGGCAAATCGTCCAATATCGAATATATCGATATGCCCGATTCCGTCCGCAACCAATACCAATACTTCACCGAAGCCGACATCTCCAAGCTCCACTCCGCCGGCTACGAAAAGCGAATCGCCTCCCTCGAAGAAGCTGTTAAAGATTACGTCCAAAACTACCTTGTCACGGGTAACTGTTTGGCAATTTAGCAAAGTCAATAGTGCGAGATGCAATTACTTGCCTGTGTGATGAGCAGGCCTTATAATCCTCCCTAGGAACTTATTTCCCGATTTGGAAGGATTATACAGGTGTCAATCGCAGAACAAGTCAAATTGCTAAAGCGCGGCACGGTGGAGATTTTCACCGAGGCCGAACTGACTGAAAAGCTTGCCAATGCCGCCAAAGAAAAACGCCAGCTCCGGATAAAGCTGGGCCTTGACCCGACAAGCCCGGATATTCATTTGGGCCATACCGTCGTGCTGCGCAAGATGCGCCAGTTTCAGGACCTCGGCCACAAGGCCGTTTTGATTATCGGCGACTACACCGCCCGAATAGGCGACCCGACGGGCCAGAACACCACACGCCCGATGCTGTCGGGCGAGCAGATCGAGAAAAACGCCAGGACATATCTCGAGCAGGCGGGCAAAATCCTCGATACTTCCGGCGAAAAACTCGAAGTGCGGCATAACTCCGAATGGCTCGCGGCTCTCAATCTTGCCGACCTGATTAAGCTCGCCAGCAACATGACGGTGGCGAGAATGCTCGAACGCGACACTTTTGCAGTCCGCTACAAGAAAGGCGATGCGATAGGCGTTCATGAATTTCTGTATCCCCTTATGCAGGGCTACGACTCGGTCATCATCAAAAGCGACGTCGAGCTTGGCGGGACAGACCAGACCTTCAATAACCTCGTGGGCAGAGACCTCCAGCGAGTTAACAATCAACCCCCACAGGTTGTCATTACCGTCCCCATTCTTGTCGGTTTGGACGGCAAAGAAAAGATGAGCAAATCAAAAGGCAACTACGTAGGCGTCACGGACGAGCCAAATAATATGTTCGGCAAGGTGATGAGCATATCCGACGATATGATGGGAAACTATTTCACGCTTCTGACCGACCTGACCGCTGAAAAAATCGCCGAACTAACCGATTCGCAAAAGACCCATCCTAAACAGGCCAAGGTCCTGCTGGCGAAAACGATTGTCTCGCAATTTCACGGCGCCAAATCCGCCGAATCGGCAGCGGAGCAATTCGATAAGGTCTTCGCCCATAACCAATTGCCTGATGAAATCCCCGAGGTGCAACTGCCCGCCGAACCGATTACGGTCAAGCAACTGCTTACCGCCTGCAAACTCGTCGAATCGGGCGGCGATGCCAAGCGAATGTGCGCACAATCCGCTGTCACAATCGACGGCCAAAAAATCACCGACCCAAACATCCAAATCACCCCTGCAAACGGCATGACTATCCAGGTCGGAAAACGCAAATTCGCAAAGGTAAAAACCAGATAAACCGCAAAAGCAGCAGCCGGAGCGGCGAAGGAAGAATGGAGACGAAGGGAATCGAACCCTCATTTCCGCGATGCGACCGCGGTGTGCTCCCGTTACACCACGTCCCCGTAATCAAAACCGCCACTTATCGTAGCAGACAATCGCTTTAATCGGTTCCCGCGTCGTCTGTCTCTTGCCGTTGGCGGGATAGCCGAGAGCCATCAGCTCAATTATAGCAACTTCTTTCGGTATCTCCAGAAGCTGTCTGACCTTTTCGGCATCGAACGAGCCAACCCAGCAGGTCGCCAGTCCAAGCTCCGTCGCAGCAAGCGCGATATGCTCCAGCGCAATAGAGACGTCAATGGGTGCGATTTGCTGGCCGCATCGCATTGTCTCCCCGCAGACGCTGCAGGCGGCTATCATTGCCCCCGCCTGTCCGAACGCCTGTGCCTGGTTGGTGCAGTCGGCGACCTGTTGCTTTTTCTTTTTATCCGTTACGACCACGAATCGCCAGTCCTGCAGGTTTTTGGCTGACGGCGCCTGTCGGGCCGCCTCAAAAATCTTGTCTAATTTTTCCTGCTCAACGGGCTTATCCTGATAAGTCCTGCAGGAGTACCTTTTTTTTATTGCTTCAAACACAGTCATAATACGCCTCCGGGTAAAAGAATATATGGGCGGCGAGTATACGCAATTGGAGATATTGACGCAAGAGCTAAAAGAGCGTATCCTGCTTGCATACGGGCGATTAGCTCAGTTGGTTAGAGCGTCTGCCTTACACGCAGAAGGCCGCAGGTTCGAGTCCTGCATCGCCCATTTTTCGTCCGCCGCTTATTGGCAGGCAAATATCGTCACGGAGCATATTTTGTTGAGAGGGTTTGTTGCGTATGATGGTCAAGAATACGGTTGCGGATGTGTTTCGGCCTAATGAGCGGACTTTGGCTTTACTTTACGACGCGATTGTCGTCATCGGCGGGTCGCTGCTTGTGGGCTTGAGCGCCCAGATAAGATTTTACCTACCATTTAGCCCCGTGCCGATTACTGGACAAACGTTTGCCGTGCTGGTTCTGGGCGCACTACTCGGTTCCCGTCGGGGCGGTCTGGCAATGCTCGCATATCTTGTCGAAGGGGCTGCGGGGCTGCCGGTCTTTGTCGGCGGCGTTGGGCCAGCGACTTTGATAGGGCCTACCGGTGGTTATCTTGTCGGCTTTGTTGCAGCGGCATATCTGATAGGCCGATTAGCCGAGATGGGCTGGGACAGGCAAGTTATGACAACTATCGCGGCAATGATTCTCGGCGATGCCGTATTACTTACGTCCGGCTTTGTATGGCTCGCGATACTAACCAATATCAAAACGGCGTTGATTGCAGGGCTGCTTGCTTTTGTCCCCGGGGACATTTTGAAGGTGGCGATTGCGGCTGCCGTTTTGCCGATGGGCTGGAAAATGCTGGACTGGTTGAAACCAGTGAAATAAAAATCAGCTACTTATTTCCCGGCTCTGTGTTTTGCCGATGTAGTGTGTCCAACTCGTCTCTGCTTTCGTTCAGGCCGGTTTGAACGTTTTCCATTTCGACTTTGGACAGTGAAATATGTCCCTGAATCCCGGTCAGCTCGGACTGGATGGCGTCGAGGTTGCGATTCGCCTTGTTCAAGCCGATCTGTATCGCCTCAAGCTCCGTGCGGGACAACACAATACGATTTTGAATACGGGCCAGTTCTGCTTTTGAGCCGGCCAGCTCCGCCTGTATCGCCCTCATATTTTTGTTCGCGGTAATCAGCTCATTGTACCTGTCCTGAAGAGCCGTATGCTCGGCATTGAGGTCGTCCAGCCGGGTCCTGGCGTCCATATACAGCCAGAAAACACTTACTATGATGACTATAAGCCCGATGGTCAGGCCAACAGTGACAAATTTGGAAGCGGTCTTCGGACGAGGCGAGGGCAATACAACGGGTGTTTCTTCCGTCTCACTGGTTTCGAACTCGCTCAACTGGTCGGCGGGGACATCAACTACAAACCTTTGACCTTTGAACTTTCTTATCTGAATAACGCCGAGCTGCCCCTGCTGTTCGACAATATCACTGGAAATTCCCTCTCTGGCGGCGTACTCGTCCAGCGGGATAAGCCCTCTTCTGAAGTGTGAAGCCGGCTCGGCTTTTTGTGTGGCCGTACCGCCCGCGGCTGTCTGTTTGGCGGGCACCGTGCGCGATTTTGTTTTGTTGTTTGCCATATTCTCCAGCTTACACCAGGATTGAGACGCAGTAAGCAGGAGCAATCTACCATTGATGAATAAGCAATTCCAGTAAAATTCCTGTGCGGACGGTCAAGCGGAGATACTTTGCACAAGGCCAGTCAAAAAAAGCGAGTATTCGCCGGTTTCATATCTGCCGGCTCAGCTTGCTTTTTGCAAATCGTCGAGCGTTTCAAGAACCATTGGTATATGAACGTAAGCCGGTCCGCCGGCCATCACCACCGCTACCGATGCCGCCTCCAAAATCTGCTGCCGGGTGGCGCCGGCTTCCAGACATTTCTGCGTATGGGCGCGGATACAAGGCGGACAATGCATCGCCACGCCTATGGCCAAGGCGATTAGCTCTTTTTCTTTGACGGTCAGAGCGCCATCCTTCATAACTTTGCCGAACAATCCCCCGAAACCCTGCACCGTGTCAGGAATCTCGGCCTTCATTTTATCAATATCCGCCTTGAACTTTGCGAAGTATTCTCTGGTCTTGTCCATTCTAATCCTCGTTCAATTCCTTTTATCAGATTTTCTTAAACGCCTCGCCAAGCGACTCAATGATGTCGGTCGCGATTAAACTTATTTGCCCCATTTTCTTCGCCGCGATGTCGCCGGCTAATCCGTGAACATAAACACCCAGAACCGCCGCGTCAAAATTATCCAGCCCCTGTCCCATCATTGCGCTTATCACGCCCGTCAGAACGTCACCTGCGCCGGCTGTCGCCATACCCGGATTACCCGTATTGTTGACGTAAACCTTTTCGCCATCGGCAACAACTGTGCCTGCTCCTTTCAATACGACGACCGTCTTTGTTTTGTTTGCAAGCTCTATCGCCTGGCTTCGCCTGTCGGCGGGAAGGGGCTTTCTGAACAGCCCCGCCCACAGCCGTTTCATTTCGCCGGGATGAGGCGTCAAGATTAAACCCGTGGCTCGTGACTCGTGACTCGTAATTTGTGGCCAGTCATTTATCTTGCTGAGGTTATTCAATCCATCAGCGTCAATAACTAATCGAAGACCTTTTTGTTCCAGCAACCGTTGAAGCACCAAACACGCGCCGTGAGCGACGCCCACACCCGGCCCGAAGGCAAAGCAATCATTTTCAGATATGAGATTCAAAATGATATTGACCGCGCCGGCGGCGATTTTACCTGTGTTATCTTCCGGCAGCGGAACAGTTGTGAAAGATGGCTCAATTGACGCGACTATAGGCAAAACACTTTTCGGCGTGGCCACACGCACAAGGCCTGCGCCTGCCCGCAATGCCGCCCTTCCCGCAATCGCAGCCGCCCCGCTCATACCGATACTGCCGGCTATAATGCAAACCTTGCCGAAATCGCCTTTGTGGGCGTCCGCCTTGCGTGATTTTAGCTTCGGTATCGTTTTTATTAAGTGCATACAGGATAGTATGTTACAAATAACGCAGGATACGGTCAATAAAAGATTTAACAAGCAGACAAGAAGGTTTATAATAGACAAATATAGTTAAGAATTTGCTTGGGATCAGTAGCAAACGAGTTTATATGGCTTTAGTAGATGGCACAATGACATGATCAAATTGCTCGTGATAGGGGCTGTTGCATGGGGCATCATCGGATGCGCTCTGATGCCCGCTTACATGACTCTGACCTCGGTAATCATCAACGAGAACCTGTTTTCGGACCCGCAGTCATTCTTAAACACGTGGCTTTCGCTGACGCTTTACCATTTGCTTGCTGGCTTTGTATGGAGTCTCGCGATCACAATTCCGGCCGTTGGCTTTGGGGCCTTCTTTCTAAAGATTCAACGCTGGAAATGGTTACGAATTCTGGGTGGCATTGTCGGGGCAGTCCTTGGTCTAGCCCTCGGGCCAGTATATGATTCTGATACTTCATTTCGTTTTGCTGGCGTTGCATGGTTTCTTATTGAAGGATACATCATTGGTTCGTGGCTCACCGGAATCATCGCCCAGCGAGCAATAGAAGGGGCTTTCATTGTAGGAATCCGTCTGCCGAATGCCTTCAAGGCACTTGTTATCTTCGTTGCTACCGGAGCCGTTGTTTGGGCGATGGTCGGCTTCTTAGGCATGCCAACTTTGCTTGGTGCAGCGGAGTGGAGTCTGCATCCATCGACCCTGAATTTCTCACCTACACCAGGTGCTGACCGTGCTGTTCTCCTGATAGGGTGGAAGCTGTCTCCCTTATGCGGCATCGTTCATGGCTTTATTGCCTTTCTGGTCATGACATGGAACTTATCACCGAGACGAATGCCGCAGCCCATTCCAATGCCTTTCGGAGGATTAGTGGATTACCGGGAAATACGAGGTCAAATATTCTCCATCGTTAGCGGTATTCTGCTCTGGGCGTTTTTAGGCTATTGGATTGCTTCCACGGGTTATCCCAATGGTGGAGGGGGAACAGGAGCTCTCGTTGGTGGGTTCTTCGGCCTTGCTGCTGGCGGAGGACTGACTTTCGCGATGGACATAGCTCGCCGTACTCTGCTTTTTCCACGGCTATGAATCACCAAGTGACTACCAAATGAACTATGAAGAGAACCAGATTGCCAACAATCGTGTGCAGCCGATAGTGATTCACTGCTCGTTTGTGCTGCGGCTGATGCGCGATGTTAGCGGCTTTGCCAAAACTCGTCAGGGCGGAGCCTGCCGCAGCCCGATGTGAGGCAGGGATAATGTCGCACTTATCCCTATTTTACTTTTTCTATTTTTTTGTTTATCAATGTGGCGGTGACGGCCGCGGAAAAGCCGTTGTCGATATTTACAACCGTAACGCCCGCGGAACAACTGTTGAGCATTGTTAATAACGCCGAAAGCCCCTCGAAACTCGCGCCGTAACCAACACTCGTCGGCACTGCTATTACCGGGCAGCTTACAAGCCCGCCCACCACGCTGGCAAGCGCGCCTTCCATTCCCGCGACCACGATAATGACATTGGCCTTTTGCAATCTCGGCACGTGGGCTAACAATCGGTGCAGACCCGCGACACCCACGTCACAAATCAGCTCCGTCCGCTGGCCCATAATCTCCGCTGTCACCTTGGCTTCATTTGCGACGGGCAAATCCGCGGTGCCGGCGGTGATAATCGGCAGCACTGACTTCGACGGGGACAATTGCTTTTGTTCGAGCACGATTGCCCTTGCTGATTTCTCATATCGGGCTTTTGGAAATTCGCCCGTTTTGGCAATCGCCTCAAAAACATTCTTTTCTGCTCTCGTTGCTAATACATTGTTGCCCCTCGCCGCAAGTGCCGAGAAAATTTTGATAATCTGCTCGTTGGTCTTGCCCGGGCAGTAAATCACCTCGGGAAAACCCTGACGAATATGGCGATGATGGTCAACTCGCGCAAAACCCAAATCCTCAAAAGGAAGATGCCGAAGTTTTTCCACGGCCTCGTCAATGGTGACTTTGCCCGATTTAACCTGCTGCAACAACTTTTTTAACTGTTCCGGCTGGATATAACGGCTCCTTAACTGCTGGCCTTTGGTTCAAGCGTCAAGTCCGCGAAAAGACCCGCCTTGTATTTATAATACGCCAGCGAAGCTACCATAACAGCGTTGTCGGTGCAATACGGTTTCGGTGCGACCAGCAGCAACCTGGCGGGATTATATGATTCGCACATTTTGGCCAATGTGGTCCGCAGCGCACCGTTGGCCGCGACCCCGCCGCCCAGCAGGACGGTCTTCGCTCCAATTTTGTCGATTGCCCGGCTGGTCTTTTCCACCAGCACGTCAATCACCGCCGATTGAAACGACGCCGCGATGTCGGCGATTTCCTGTTTGCTCATCAAGTCAACTTTGGTTTGCCCTTTCATATCCTGTCCCCGGCAGTGGTAAAGCACAGCGGTCTTGAGGCCGCTGAATGAAAAATCCAGCGAATCCGGCCCAAGCATCGAACGCGGAAAATCAATCGAGCGAGGATTGCCCATCTGCGCCGCCTTTTCGATTGATGGCCCGCCCGGATACGGCAACTTCAAAATAGTGGCGACCTTGTCAAATGCCTCGCCCGCCGCATCGTCAATGCAGCGACCAATCAATTTCAATTCGAGCGGCGACTCGCACTCATACAGGCAGGTATGTCCGCCCGACACAATCAACGCCACCGCTGGTAATTCCAGATTGTGCTCCGTCAGCATCGCCGACTGCAAATGGGCGTGCAGATGATTGACGGCGATAAGCGGCTTATCCCATACGACGCTGAGGGCTTTAGCAGCGGTGACTCCGACAACCAGCGCAACAGCAAGCCCCGGCTGGTTGGCGACAGCAATTGCAGCAATGTCGTCTTTGGTGACGTTGGCCGCGTTTAGCGCCTCGCTTATCACCGGGTATATATTTTCGATGTGGGCGCGCGAAGCGATTTCGGGCACGACGCCGCCGTATTTTTCGTGCAGTTTGGCCTGTGATGCGACAACCGACGACTTTACAACCCTGCCATCGGCGACAACAGCCGCAGCCGTTTCATCGCAACTGGTCTCAACGCCAAGTATGTTAATGGTTTTGCCGGGCATAATGGGGGATATTAGTCCAACAGCAGGGGCGCTGTCAACGCAGCCGAGCAAGAAGGAGCAATTGTTTGCCTATACTCTTACAGACGTGCGGCAGAGAAAACCTGATTGGAATTGGTTCGGCGAGAATAAAGTCAGTGCATACATTCTGCGGGAACGGGTCGCCGACGATTTCGATATTATCCGGATTTGCGCAACCGAAACCGATTTCTCTGGCGGTCCTGACGATGGGCAATTTGTCAGGTTCGAGATTTATCAACCTGCTGCAGACGATTTCGCAGGGCATTGGGTCTATCCCGCCGATAAGCCAGCCAAGCGGTCTTGGTCTGCCGTTGATTGGCCCGGGGCCGTCCATAACGATGACGCCGTCGATAATGGTCAGGGCGGGGCTTAAATGCCTGTATATTTCGATGAGCATGGTGCAGAATTTTTTGGCGTTGCCCCCCTTCGCGAAATGCCAGTATGCTTTCCACTTGCCACTTACGCAGCCAAACATATTCTTGACCGCAAACGTCGCCACCAATTGCTGATGCGATTTGAGCTTCGGCAGGTTGATAATAACGTCGGCTTCCAGTGCCACAGAGCTTATGCCTATATCCACGCCGGCCAGCCGACATTTAACCGGCTTGTTCAGTTGCCTGATGGGGACATCCAGTTTCTTCAAAGGGCCTTCGAGACCGAGCGCTTTTGCGCAGGCGTGGACGTTGGCCCAGGCGGGCGAATCGCCGACGAATGGTTTTGCGCCGAAGTCCTTCAGAAGTTTGGCTGTCTCGATGATTATCGCAGGGTCGGTCTGCGTGGCGCAGTGACGCGGCTTTGGAGCGATGAAATTCGGTTTCAACAGGACACTGTCACCCCGTTTGACAAACCACTCAACGCCGCCTAATAACTCGAATTGTCTGGCAATTGCCGCGGCGGTTGCGGATTCCTCGTATTCCGTGCAACGGGTCAACGCTACCATTGGCTTTGATGTATTCTGCATCTAAACGCTATACGCCATACGTTATGTGATAGAGGTGCAGACCAGCAGCAGCACCCTGACGACTGGTCGCGGTTCAGGTCGCGTAAAGAACCGGCCCGCCGCAGTAACTTCATCCGGCTTGTATTCCCACGGCGTCACCACTACGAAATCGCCCGGCTTCATTGTCACACGGAAACCTGCAGAATAAAAACGAATGTCGTTTGCCATGAGTTGCGCCGCCATCTCCGGGCCAAGACCTTCCGTCGAGGCCAAAATAGCCGGCACCACCGCAATGTTTACCATCCCGCTCATCGCCTGAAGGCGGGCGCCGGGAATTTGCCTGGCTGTAACCTGAAACCCCAAAATACCCGGCCCGACCTCGGCGCTTTTGATAACGTTCTGCCGTTGGATGTAAGAGATGGTCGTCCTGCGGGTCAGCCGGGCGATATTCAATACTTCGAACTGGCCGTCCGGTATCAGCAACGCCGTAGTCGATAACTGTTTCGCCTCCGCCGACTTCAGCATCTTCGTCACCTTGCCGAGGGCGCCTGATTCACCAGAGGCGGCCCGCAATCCATTCGCCGCAAAACCGTTGGGGTCTGTGTATCGCAACTCCAGCGAACCGGGAGGATTCAGGACCAGCCAGAGGCCATCCAGATACTTGATGTTTTCTGCGGGCAGTTCAAAGATGGTCGCCTCGATATTGGTCGCCCGCAGCACCCCTATTCGCGGTGCGGACTGCGGCTGAACATGTCCTTGTTGTGAGATTGTCGAACTTCTGTCAGGCGGAGCCAGGTCGCCGATTTTAATACCTTTAAGGTTAAGGTCGGGCTCCCGCGGTTTAGCTCCACAGCCGCCGAGGAACATCAGCGTCGAGCATACAAACAACATTTGAAACAGACGAGCCATAAGTAAGGATAGGTTAGTCGGTGCGGATATTACTGTCAATCAACTTGGCCGTAACGGCTTTATCCTGCGTCTTTGTCGGCCACGGCAGATTGCCGGACATGGTCGAAGAACGGCGTCCTCTTTTGTTCGACGCAGGCAGCGGCGTAAAGATACATCGCAGCCGACCAGCTTTGCCAGTCCTCGCCTCGCGGCCTGCCGCTCTGTGCCTTGAACCATTCGTTGAAGCCGAACTCGACCTTCGCCCGGCGTGCAGGACGCATAAGCTCCGTCAGCTCCAACAGTTTCTTCGTCGCAAGCTCGTATTTGCCGGCGGCCACCAGGGCGGCCACATAAAAGCCGCACACAAACGGCCATACTCCCCCATTGTGGTATTCACCGGGCTGGTTGTATTTTGCGTACCGTGGAACCCAGTCGGGGTCGTTAGGCCTGACGTATGGGAAAAAATTAGGCGGCAACTCCAGGCCGAGGTCGCCGCTTTTTCTCATTTCCCGGCATTCCGCCTCGACCCAGGATACGATTTTGCTCGCCCTGGAAGCAGATGCTATCCCCGTGAGTATCGCCAGGCTGTTGCCGAGCAGGTCGAAACGTTCGCTTCTGTAAACCTTGTAAGACCACAGCGCGTAATAGGGCTTGCGAGGCAGCACAAGTCCTTCGTGTATATGCCGGTTTTGCCTGTCGCCTCTTATGGTGAACCTGCCCATCTGCTCAGTCAGTAACGTCGCCTGCTGGTGTCGTCCGAAAAGACGCAGGTAAGCATATACAATCGTATTTACATACAATCCGTATCCCAGCACCCACTGCTCGTCGCGCCAGTCGCTTGTGGGCAGTTGTGCAACAAGAACGCGATTGGTCGGGCTTTGATGCTCCATCCAGAGCATCGCCTGCCTTACCGCTTTTTTGAGAAAATCCCGCTTTCCCGTCACCTGTCGGAAAAGGACGGTAGCCAATAAAAACAAAGGTGTGCAGTCACTTGAGCCGCGGTCTTCGCGGTCGTGCACCAATGACGGGATATGCCCGTGCGGGCTTTGGTTGCGGGCGAGGGTTTCGAGTGTTCTTTGCAGGGATTTGATTAGCCGGCTGTTCCCCGTCAGCAGGATACCCAGTGACGAAATCATCAGGTCTCGCGTATATGGCTCAGGATAGCCCCAGCCGGCTGTGCGAGGCAGCCCTTTATATGGCCCGCGGGAATTATGAAGCAATACTTCCGTTGCCGCCTCTTTTGCCCGCGCAATTAGTGATGCGTTGGCGCTATTCATTCTACGATATTCCCAGCCGCTGTGAGATTATCTCGACGAATCTCTTCGCCACGACGCGGTAATCGAATTTCTCCACCACGCGTTTTCTGCCCGCCTCGCCCATTTTCTTTCTCAACTCGGCGTTTGTCATCAGTTCCATCAGGTACTTGGCAATGTCGTGCACACTTGCTCTGTAATCGACGATTCGTGGTTTTTTGAAAACCACCTTGTGGCCGATGTCGCGTCCTGATTCGTCATTGAGAATTGTTTCCCTGAGCCGGATTTCCGTGGCGACACCCGCGAGATACCCGGTCTCGCCGTCAACTATGGTATCGAGCATTCCCATCGCCTTTATACCTATGACCGGCTTGCCGCAGGCGCTCGCCTCAACCTGAATCATGCCGAAGCCCTCCAGCCGGGAAGGCGCCGCGTAAATATCGCAGGCCGCCAGAAGATACGGCATAAAATTTCGGCTCGTGACGTTTGTCGCGTATGTGACGTTCTTTTCGATTCCGAGGTCGGTAGCCAGCTTCATATCGATAATATTCTGCTGCTCCGTTCTCGGCTGGGGCCAGACCTTGCAGACGTACTTCCAGTCCGGCGCCTTTGTGTCAATCAGGGCAAGCGCCTGCATTACCTCCTGCGCCCCCTTTGAAGTGGCGTCGCCGCCGACCGTCATAATCATTATCTGGTCGGGCGCAATGCCAAGCGTTTCACGGACCGCCGCAACCTTGGGGTCGTTCTTGTCGCGAGGTATGAAGGCATCTGTGTCGCAGCCGACGGGCAGCACCTCGATATTTTTGCCGCTCAGCCCGTCTCGGACGTAAACGCTTTTGACCCATCGGCTCGTCACAAGTATCAGCGGCAGCTCCTCAAGAATCTCGTGGTAATCGCCCATATACCCGTCGGCAACCAGCCACGGCACCGGCTGAACACCATATCGCTGCGGATGAAGCACCAAATAAGGCGTGTGTCCCCAGTATCCCACGCCCACAACTATGTCAGGCTCGAACCAGCGATAATACCACTCCTTCTCCTGGCCCGACTCGAAGTTCACCGAGTGCACGTCGATGCCAAGCTCCTGCAAACCTCGATGAAGCAGATGCCCCTGCGTAGCCAGACCTGCCGGAGAAGGCGGGTAGTCATACAACAGCAAAACTTTCATTTTCTAACTCCTATCTTGCCTCGGCGAATATCCGTCATTTTGCGCCAAATTGCCAGAATGCCTCCTGTTTGGGGCAGCACTTTGCCTCGAAACTGTCGGCCCCGAAGCCGTAGATTTCGGTGATAATTTTGTATTTTTCCTGCCAGATTTTTTCGGGCAGCCAAACCTGCACGTCAGAATCGCGGGCGGGTTTGGGCAGATATTTGCCGCCGCCGTCTTCATAAGCGAACATCCATACCTGTTTGCCGGGCAGCTCTTTCGCGGTGTGCATCGCCAATACCGCCCTGCTTGTCTCCTCGTGCCGAAGGTGTCGGGTGTATTCACCCCACCGGCTGTGCGTAAACACAAGGTCGAATCTGTCCATAGGCAACAGAGAAAGTATTATCTTTCTTATCTCTCTCTCAGCCAGCGGCTTCTGTTCAGGGCTGTCATCGAGGTCGCCCATTATTCCTTTGGCGCCAAGATATTCCATTACACGCGCAAACCTCGCTGCCCGATCGAGGTCGCTTTTTCTGCAAAGCGCAATCACTGTCCATCGGGTCTGCGGGTGCAGCAGCATAAGCCCCCCCATCCACAGCGTTTCATCGTCGGGATGCGCCACGATTACTAAACAGTTGACGAAATCCCACGTTTGCCCGGCTACCGCAGCTCGCCGGGGCTCCGCTGGAGCAGGTTCAGTTGGTTTTGAAATGGCCATAGTTTCTGTCTCCGTGTGGCAATATCATCTTAAATCGTGATACGCCCGTCAAGAACCGATGGTGCGTCAAGCGTGGCCGATAAACAGCAGAACACCCTTTCTCATCAGCATCACCGCTATCGCAGCCAGAAGCAAACTCATTACCTTGGAAAGCGCCTTTGTGCCCGCTTCGCCCAGCACCCTTATCAGCCAGAAAGAACCGCTGAAGATAACCCCCGCAACAACTATGTTCGCGAAGACCGAGATTACGGTAGGCAGCAGTCCATACTCAGTGATTATCAACAGCGTCGTCGCCAGCACCGCAGGACCTACAATCAACGGCGTGCCCAAAGGCACCGCACCGAGATTTTTAGCAGGCATACGCCTTTCCTTGGTCGGGTTGACTATGTCTATAATCGCGATGCAGAAAAGCACCGCGCCGCCCGCAACCATAAAATCCCCGATTGTGATGCCCAAAAGCTTGAAGACAAGTTGGCCTATAAATATGAATCCGATAGCCAGCATAGACGCCGTCACCATCGATTGAAGTATTATCTTGGTCTTCTGTGCCGGCTTAAGCCCTTCCGTCAGCGACACAAATATCGGCAGAACCCCGATGGCGTCCACCGCCACGAACAACGGTATGAACGACAGCAGAATGTTCCTTATCATACCGACTCCTTTCAGCCGCTCATCGTCGGCCCCGAATTGTATTGCAAAACAACGCCACTAAATGTAAAGTAGATTCACCCTTACAGCAATACTTTTTAATTGGGGTATAGTGTAATGGTAGCACAACTGACTCTGGATCAGTTAGTCAAGGTCCGAATCCTTGTACCCCAGTTTAATTCCGCTTCCAGCGTAATTAAACAGAGCAATCAAGATTTGTTTTTGAGCTAAGGTATTGAGGGTATCGCGGGCCTTTATTGAAGCTTCGGAGGGGCGAGTCGGCAATAAATCGAGGTCTGCCCCAAAAGCCAGGTCCTGATTGTTTTTTTATCGACCAACTCCATTGACAAGCCGGCCCATATTTTGGTATCCTTTTACATTCGCCATTTGGCACGTTTGATGGTTAGTGGGGTTTGCGTTTAGTCCTGACTTTAAGCTGATAATGTTGTCCAGGAAAGAATTGTGATAATGGAAATAAAACCATTTAAGGCATACAGGTTCAACGAGGCCGTTGTTGGAAACGTCGGTAGTTGCATTGCGCCGCCTTATGATGTTATCGACAACGCCCTGCGGGAACGGCTTTACAAAAAAAGCAAATACAACATCGTCCAGATAACCAAGGGCAAGACCACTCCCTCGGACGGCCCGGACAATAACCAATATACCAGAGCGGCCAAATTGCTCGCCGACTGGATGCAGACAGGCGCTCTCAAACGCGACGCAGCTGAAAACATCTATGGCTACATCCAGGATTTTGAAGTCGCCGGCAGAAAATCCCGGCGGATAAGTTTCGTCGCCCTTGCCAAACTCGAAGAGCTCGGCAAAGGCGTGCGACCGCACGAGTACACGCTCGACAAGCCGAAAATAGACCGGCTGAATTTGCGAAGGGCCACCAAGACGTCCTTCGGCCTTATCTTTATGCTCTACCAGGACGCTGCGAACATCGCTGACAAAATCATCCAGAAAGCCGCAAAGCAAAAACCGCTTATCGACTTCACCGACGAACAGAACGTCCGGCATCGGCTTTTTGCGGTTGCCGACGCCGGCAATATCGACGCAATCGCAAAAATGATGAACACCAAAACCTGTATCATCGCCGACGGCCACCATCGCTATGAAACCGCGATGGCTTATTACAAAGAAACCGGCGACCCGGCCAACCAATATGTCCTGACCGCTTTCGTCAACGCACGCCAAAAAGGACTGGTGGTTTTGGCGACACATCGACTCATACAAAATATCAAAAACTTCGACTCCGGCAAAATGATAGCCAACCTGCAGAAGGATTTCGAGCTGACGAAGTTTGCCTTCGGCGACGAAAAAACCAAACAGCAGGCCAGAACAAAAATGTTAGACAAAATGAAGGCCGAATTCGACGCCGACAAAAACGCCTTCGGCGTATACGCGGGCGACCACGCCTTTTATGTCGCTGTTCTTAAAGACAAACGCCTTATGGACGCCGTGGCGCCGAATATGAGCGAACACTGGAAATCCTTGGACGTAGCTGTCCTTCATAAGCTCATCATCGAAAAGTATCTTGGCATTAACGAACAGGGGCTCGCCGAAGGTGGTAACATCGAATATGTAAAAGATACCGGTGAGGCAATCGATGATTCCATAAGCCAGGTTGACAAAGGCGACAAGCAGGCCGCCTTTTTTGTGAACCCGACCAAAATGAAGCAAATTGAGCTGGTCACCGAAGCCGGCGAAAGAATGCCTCAGAAGTCGACCTTCTTTTTCCCGAAGGTCTATACCGGCCTGGTGATCAATAAACCTTAATATTTTAGGAGTGTGTCTATGGTAGATTGGAGAAAACCCCCAAGATTGTTTATCCCTGGCCCTGTGATGGTCAAGGACGATGTCCTCCAGCAACTGGCCCGGCCCACGCTGGGACATCGCGGAAAAGAGTACGCCCAACTGCATGGTGAAGTCATCGATATGCTCAAGAAAGTTCTCTTCACCAGCCAGAACGTTTTCTTAGTAACATCGTCGGCGTCGGGACTTTGGGAGGCCTCCATTCGTAATTGCGTTGACTTCAACGAGACGGTGCTTGCCACCTGCTGCGGCGCATTCAGCGACAAATGGGCCGACGTTACAAAAAGCTGCGGAAGGAACTGCGACGAGCTAAAAGTCGAATGGGGTCAGGCCGTTACAGCGGAAATGATTGACAAGCAGCTCGCAACCGGCAAATACGCCGCCGTCACGCTTGTTTATAACGAAACAAGCACCGGGCTTACCAACCCCCTCTATGAAGTCAGCGAAATGATGAAGAAAAAATACCCCGACGTGCTGATACTCGTTGACGCCGTCAGCGGCCTGGTTGGTCTGCCAATGCATTTCGACCAGCTCGGCTGGGATGTCGTGTTTGCCTCCGTTCAGAAGGCATTTGCTCTTCCGCCCGGCTTCACCGTCGCGGCTGTCAGCAACCGTGCTATAGAAAAATGCAAAAAGGTACCGCAAAGGGGCTACTACTTTGATTTCCTGCCCTTTGTCAAATCCAACGAGAAAAACCAGACGCCGACAACGCCAAGTATCCCGCACATCTTCGGGCTGCATTATCAGTGCACCAAACTGCTCAACGAAGGTATGGAAAACGTCTGGAAACGGCACAAGGCAATGGGCGATTACGTCAGAAGCTGGGCAAAGCAGAAATTCGCGCTGTTCTGCGAGGAAAAATACGCCTCCAACACGCTGACAACCGTCAAGAACACTAAAGGCATTGTTGTCGCCGACGTGATAAAGGCCGTGCAGGCAAAACACAACACCGCCTTCGGCAACGGCTACAACAAACTAAAAGAGCAGACCTTCCGAATCGCACATATGGGCGACATCACGCTGGCGGACCTCAAGGAATTGACCGGCTGGATTGACGCGGAATTGAAATAACGCTCGCCTGAAAAAACAACGGTTCTTCCAAAGACCCCCGATTTGTCGGGGGTCTTTCTTTTTCGCCTTTCGTCATCAACCTCACGAGCCGAGATGGTAGCTGAACTCAAGCACCTTCGGCTTGGCCAGCTTGCGGTAGTCAGCCATCTTCATTCGAATCGCCTTCTCGTGCGAGCCGGCCTGGAACATTATATGTTCGTCGGCTTCAAGCGCCTTGTCCATTATCGTGGGCATCTCATACAGGTTCCCAAACGGCGGCTCCGCCCCAAGCTCGCAATCACCGAACAGACGACCGATTTCCTCCTCCTCCGCCAACTCCACCGACTTGGCCCCAAGCTGTTTCTTCAGCGCCCCCAAATCCACTTTGTAGCAGGCAGCAAGCACGCACATCGCGAATTTGCCGTCAACCTTTACTATGACCGGTTTTACCACAAATTTCCCCGGCTCGTGCTCGACCGCCGCCATTTGCTGTGCGCTGAAAGTCGGCTTGTGCTCCCTCGTCTCATACTTTACCTTCGACTTCTTAAGATATTCCAGCACCTGCATACCGGACCCTCCAAAAGGAATCTGACTTATGTCCCAATTACCGCTTTGCCGTCGCTTTTACTCCCGTCCACCTGCCCTGTCAATCCCAAAAAAAACTTTGCCAACCCGAACCTCGCACCCATAAAATCGTATTAAACTCCTGTAACTCGTCTGCAAAATATGGCGTTTTTAAAGCGTATTCAAAATACTGACTATATGGAGGCCGAATAATGACCGCTATCACAAAACAGTATAACACCCCAAAATCCTCTCGTCTTGGTTTGGCTCTTGTCTGGCTCATCGTTTTCTCACTCGCTGCCCCCTGTACCGCTCTCGCAGAAGATTCAAAAAGCATTGATACCCTTCGCCAGTTGGGCAAGGCCTTTGCCAGCATCTCTGAAAAGGCCTCTCCCGCTGTCGTCGGCATAACCGCCAAACAGGCGGTCACCTCATCCCCGATGCCGGACTGGCCCTTTGGCAACTCACCCTTTGACGACGAATTCTTCAAGCAATTCTTCGGACGCTCTTTCCGCTACCAGCGGCCCCAGCAACAACAGCAGCCGCGAAAAATTTTAAGGCCCGTTCAGGGCTCCGGCTTTATCGTCTCCAAAGATGGATACATCCTTACGAATAACCACGTCATCCAGGACTCCGAAGAAACCACCGTCACATTACTCGACGGACGCGAATTCAAGGCAAAACTCGTCGGAACCGACCCCGCCACCGAAGTAGCCGTAATCAAAATCGACGCCAATGACCTCCATACCCTTGAACTGGCCGATTCCGACGCGATTGAGGTCGGCGAATGGGTGCTCGCTATCGGTAACCCCTTCGGCCTCAGTCACACCGTTACCGCCGGAATCGTCAGCGCAAAAGGCAGAGGCAATATCATCGATGAGCTTGAATATCAGGATTTCATCCAGACCGACGCCGCCATTAACCCGGGCAATTCAGGTGGCCCCCTAATCAACCTCGACGGCAAAGTCGTCGGCATCAACACCGCCATAATCGGACCGGGCGGCAATATAGGCATCGGCCTCGCAATACCTTCCAATATAGCCAAATTCGTTTACGACCGACTTGCCAAAGGCGAGCCGCTCGTCCGCGCAATCCTCGGCGTCGCCATCCGCGACCTCGACCAGGACCTTGCTGAGTCACTGAATATCAAGCAAACCGAAGGCGCTGTTGTCAGCGAAATATCCCCCGACTCCGCTGCCGAAAAGGCGGGGCTCAAACCTTACGACATCATCACCGAGCTCAACGGCGAAAAGGTCAAAAAGGCCAACGAGCTCAAAAACCGCGTCGCCATGCTTAAACCAGGCACCGAGGTCGAGCTTACAATCCTCCGCGACGGAAAAACCAAAACCGTCACCGCCAAACTTGGCGAACGCACCGCTGAAATGCAGGCCCAGAAGACCGCCCCCGATGTGATTGAAAAACTCGGCTTTGAAGTCCAGAATCTCACTGACGACATGGCACAACAGTTCGGTTTCAAAAATCAGACGGGTGTCGTCATCACCAGCGTCACCCCCGGTTCTCAGGCCGAACGCAAAGGCCTCAAAAGCGGTATGCTTATTATGGAAGTCAACAGAAAGCCCGTCGAAAACGTAAAGGACTTCAACAAGGCCATCGCCAGTGCGGCCAAAACGGGCAAGGCGCTGCTGCTTGTCAGCGACGGCCATTATCGTGCCCTGCTCGTTCTCAACCTGTCGAAAGAATAACGACCGGTCGTCTTCCTCCGGTTTCACCCAGGCCCCGCTCGCGCGGGGCCTTTTTTATTATCGCCTGTCCCATTCTCGCGGCGGTCATCATTCTCAACGTCGGCGGAATGTTCGGCGGCTACCGCAACGGTCAAGCCCCGAACTTAAAAACTAAAAACGCATCTTGCCTTGCTTTACAACACTCTAATTGCTATACTCTTACAAACTCAAATATCTCCGATTGGCCGGGGACAGAGGGACCATAGCGATAATGAAGGTATTACTGAACGCCAAACAAATCGGGGGGATGCTGAACAAACTGGCGACTCGTATTGTCGCCGATACGCCCGATAATGTCGAAATCGCTGTAATAGGAATCCGCAGCAGGGGCGAAATCATCGCCCAGCGGCTGGCCGGCATACTATCTGAAAAAACAGGCAGCGAACTGCCTTGCGGAACTCTCGATATTACCCTCTACCGCGACGACCTCAATTCCCCCAAAGGCAAAAATCAGCCGAAGGTCCGCACTACCGAAATCGGCTTTGATATAGACGACAAAATTATCATTTTGGTCGATGACGTGCTGCATACGGGTCGTTCCGCGCGTGCGGCGATGGATGCGCTCATAGACCTCGGCAGACCAAAGGCCGTTCGTCTGGCCGTCCTCGTTGACAGGGCCGGACGGGAATTTCCCATTCAGGCCGACTACGCCGGCTATAAAGCAGATGCAAAACCAGGTAAACTGGTTCAGGTATTGCTGAAAGAATCCGACGGCAAAGAGCAGGTAGTTGTTGAATAACCGGCAGAGAACTAAATTGAAAATAGAAAATAGAAAATTGAAAATAGAAAAGTGGAGGCGCAAACATCTGCTCGGCTTGCGCGAGCTTACCGCCGAGGAGATTACTTATATCCTCGATACCGCCGCGGGCTTTGAACAGATAAGCACCCGGGCCGTCAAAAAAGCCCCACCCCTGCGGGGTAAGCTCGTCGTCAACCTCTTCTTCGAGGACAGTACCCGCACGCGAAACAGTTTCGCCCTCGCCGCCAGCCGGCTCAGCGCCGACGTCGTCGAGTTCACTAAAAAAGACAGCTCCGTCAGCAAAGGTGAAACACTGCTGGATACCGCTCGCAACCTTGAGGCGATGGGTATCGATATTGTCGTAATCCGGCACAACGCGGGCGGCGCACCGACGCTGTTGAGCAAATACATCAACGCCTGTGTCGTCAACGCCGGCGACGGCTTCTGCGAACATCCGACCCAGGGACTGCTCGACGTCTATACGATTCGCAAACTCAAAGGGTCCCTGAAGGGACTCAAAATCGCCATAGTCGGAGATATTGCACATTCAAGGGTCGCCCGAAGCGATATGTGGGCGATGACGAAACTCGGTGCCGAGGTGACGTTCGTCGGGCCGCCGACGCTTATTCCGCCCAAAACCGACCAACTGCCCGTCAAAATCAGCTATTCGCTCGACGAGGTAATAGAAAAAGTTGACGTGATAAATATGCTCCGCATCCAGTTTGAACGCTTAGGCGGCAACCCATTCCCGTCGGTCCGCGAATACTCGCACTATTTCGGATTGACCGTCGAGCGTATGAAAAGGGCAAAGCCTGACATAATGGTTATGCACCCAGGCCCAATAAACCGCGGTCTCGAAATAGAAAGTGAAGTCGCAGACGGACACAACAGCGTTATTCTCCAGCAGGTGACCAACGGCATAACTGTAAGAATGGCCGTGCTTTTTTTGGTCAACCAGGCCGCCGCCGAAGCGGCAGGACAGACATAGGAAATTAATCGCCTTATGGGCAATGAACTGCTTATAAAAAACGGGCACGTAATCGACCCAGCTAATCGCATAAACAAAAAGTGCGACGTGCTGATTGCCGACGAGAAGTTCGTCGCGGTCGGGCGAATCCCGTCGCTCGTCTCTCGTGGCTCGTCACTCGAACGAGTCACGGTTATTGACGCAACGGGTAAACTCGTCGTGCCGGGCCTGATTGACATTCACGTTCATTTCCGCGAGCCGGGCGATGAGGAAGAAGAAACCATCACAAGCGGCTCGGCGGCCGCCGTCGCAGCGGGTTTCACCTCCGTTGTCTGTATGCCCAACACGACACCACCCATCGAGGACGAAACCGACGTTGAATACGTCCATCGCAAGGCAAGAAAGGCCAGAAAAACTCACGTCTATACTATGGGCGCAATCACAAAAGGCCGCGAGGGCGTCGAGCTTGCCGAAATGGGCTTTATGGCACAGGCCGGCGCAGTCGGTTTTACCGATGACGGCAATGGCGTTCAGGACCCCTCGGTGATGCTGCGGGCGCTGAAATACGCACAGATGTTCAACGTTGTAATCGCTCAGCACTGTCAGGACGACAAAATCGCCGGTAAAGGCGTGATGAACTCCGGCTATTACTCGACGATACTTGGTCTGCCGGGACTTGACCCCCTGGCCGAGGAGGCGATGTTGTGGCGAGACATACAGCTTATCAAAAAAATCAAAGCAGGGACCGTCCGCTACCACGCACAGCACATCTCAACCGCCGGCTCGGTCGAGCTTATCCGGGCCGCCAAAAAGCAAGTACTGCCCGTCACCTGCGAGGTGACGCCGCATCACTTGCTGTTGACCGAAAAATGCTGCGCCGAGTACGACACCAACTATAAAGTCAATCCGCCGCTGCGAACCGAAAAGGATATCGAGGCCCTCAAGGAGGCGATTGCCGACGGCCTGGTTGACGCCCTGGTCACCGACCACGCGCCGCATCTGCAAAGCGAAAAGGAGCTTGAGTTTTTGGCGGCTCCATTCGGCATCGCTGGTCTCGAATGCGCACTGGCGCTTTACGTCAAGGCGCTGATTGCCCCCGGTATCCTCGACTGGCCCGGACTCATCCGCCTTATGACCGAAAAGCCAGCCAAAATAATCGGCGTTGACAAGGGCACAATGTCCAAAGGTAAACAGGCCGACGTCACCATTATCGACCCCAACGCCGAATATAAAATCGACGTGAACAAATTCCGCTCAAAAAGCAGGAATTGCCCCTACCACGGATGGAAAGTTAAGGGCAAAGTCGAAAAGACAATCGTCGGCGGCGAAATAAGGTTCTCCGCAGAAACTTGTAAGCCGTAGGTAAGGCGGAATTGAACGATGCCGGTTATTATCGACGGACACAATCTGCTGTGGGCCATTCGTGGTGCAGAAGACGATGCATCCAAAACTGACGCGGCGTTGTGCAGAATCCTCGACGGCTACTTCGGCCTGGTCGGCGAAAGAGGAGAAATAATATTTGATGGAATAGGCCCGCCAAACAAAACCGAATTTAATAATATCCGGAATCTGGAGGTCACATTCTCGGGCCGGTCAAACGACTGCGACTCCGTTATCGAACAAAGAATACTCGCCAGCACCGCGCCGAAACAATTGACCGTCGTCAGCAGCGACCGCCGGCTGCGAAAGGCCGCAGCCGCACGAAAGGCAACCGCCGTAAAATCCGAGGACTTCTGGAAAGACGTCGAAAAACAGCTCAGCAGGCAAAGAAAAAGCAAAGAACCGACTGGCAAACGTCGCGGATTGACTGAAAGTGAAACCGAGCTTTGGCTCAAGGCCTTCGGGCTGGAGCAATAGAATGCCGCCGAAGTCCGATTTGCAGAATCTCGTCTGAATCAGTATGGGTGACTTTGAAAAAACACAAGAACAGCTTATCGAGGAGTTGAACCTCCTGCGAACCATCATAGACAACCTGCCTGACGACATATTCGCCAAGGACACAAAAGGACGATTCGTCGTCTGTAATAAAGCGGTCGCTGAACATGCGGAAATCCGCCCGCCGAAGGGCAATATCGGCAAGAGCGATTTTGACTTATACCCGGCCGAGAAGGCCAGCGTATTTTATGCCGAGGAGCAGGAAATAATCAGGACCGGCCAGCCCGTGGTTAATAAGGAAACATACGCGGTGCGATGGTCGACTGGACAACCATCCTGTAGTTTGACCACAAAATTGCCCTGGCGGGACAAAACCGGCAGGATAATCGGCATCATAGGGGCAAACCGGGACATCACCGAGCAAAAAAAGGCAGAGCAGGCGCTTCGGGAATCCGAGGCCAGATACAAAGCGATATTCGAGTCGGCCAAGGAAGGAATCCTCGTCGCCGATATTGAAACCAAGCGATTCAAATACGCCAATCCGGCTGTCTGCAGGATGCTCGGATACACCGTCGAAGAAATGCAGCAAATGAATGTGCACGATATACACCCGAAAGAATTTTTACCACAGGTGCTCTTGCATTTTGAGGCTCTGGCGCGTGGCGAAAGGTTACTGTCTCGCAATGTGCTCTGTCTGCGCAAGGATGGGACCATATTCTATGCTGACATCCACTCAACCAACGTCGTAATAGACAACAGGTTGAGCGCCGTAGGATTTTTTACCGACATAACCGAACGCAAAAACGCCGAAGAGGCCCTGCGGCAATCCGAAGAAAAATTCAGGGGGCTGGCCGAGAGAAGCTTCGATATGATTTTCGCAACCGACAACGATGGCAAAATAACATATGTCTCGCCCGCCTGCGAGAAAATACTCGCTTTCAAACCGGAAGAAATGGTCGGCAAAAGCTTTAAGGATTTCGTAAGCAAAGCTTATTTACAGCCAACCATCGAGTATTTTACAGGCATCATCAAAGGTCGCGATTTAAAATCATTTATATCTGAGGTGAAAAGAAAAGACAACACGCCTGTCTTTATCGAAGCAAATATGTCTCCCATCATGCAAAACGGGAAAGTCGTCGGAGCGCAGGGCGTCGTAAGAGACATCACCGAACGCAAAAAATCAGAGGAGGAACTTCAAAAGGCTCGCGACGAATTGGACGCTCGGGTCAAACAAAGGACCGCCGACCTTGCCGGAGCAGTCGAAAAGCTGCAAAAAGAGATAGCCGAGCGTAAACACGCCGAAGAGTCCTTTCGCAGGGCGGAGGAGCGATTCAGAACTATCTTTGAAAACACCGCCGTCGGACTGTATAGGACCACGCCCAACGGCCGAATCCTGCTGGCAAACCCGGCCCTGGTAAAAATGATGGGATATACGTCCTTCGAAGAACTGGCACAACTCAACCTCGAAAAACAAGGCCTCGACCCGTCAACGCCACGCTCGATATTCAAGCAGCGTATTGAAAAAGAGGGTAGCGTCGTCGGACTTGAATCAATCTGGATAAGACGCGATGGCACCAAATTGTTTGTCTCAGAAAGCGCATTCATCGTCAGAGACAAACATGGCAATGTCCTTTATTACGAGGGAACGGCACAGGATATCACCAAACGCAAAGAGGCGGAAGAAAAACTGCTGCATTATCAGGAGCAATTGCGTTCGCTGGCTTCCCAGCTTTCGCTGGCCGAGGAACAGCTCAGACGCAGAATCGCCACCGAACTGCACGACCACATCAGCCAGAACCTTGCTATCTCCAAAATCAAGCTTGAGTCCCTCGCCGACCCCGCCAAACCCGACCTGGCCAGGTCACTCAACGAGATAATCGACCTGATTGCCCAGACAATCGATGTGACCAGGTCGCTGACATTTGAAGTAAGTCCGCCGGTTCTCTACGAGCTTGGCTTCGAGGCCGCGGCCGGCTGGCTGGCCAAACAAACCAGACAGCGATTCGGCCTGGAGGTGGAATTCACTGATGACGGCAAGCCAAAACCCCTCGATACCGATATTCGTGTGCTGCTGTTCCAGACGCTCCGCGAACTTTTGGTCAACGTCGTTAAGCACGCCAGCGCCCACAAGGTAACGGTCTCCATGGCTCGAATCAGCGAACGACGCGCTGGAGTCCGAGACCGCGTACGGATAATCGTCGAGGACGACGGAGTCGGCTTTGATGTGTCTCGCGCCAGCACCCGCGATTACACCAAGGGCGGTTTCGGTCTGTTCAATATCCGTGAACGACTCGACCACATAGGCGGAAGCGTTGAAATCCGCTCCAAACCAGGCCACGGCACGCGAATCACACTCGTCGCACCCATACACAAAACAAAACACAAGGCAGGAGAAAAGAAATGAGCATAAGAATCTTGTTGGCAGACGACCACAAAATTACCCGCCAGGGTCTTCACTCACTGCTCGAGAAACAGCAGGATATGGAGGTTGTCGCCGAGGCCGAGAACGGCAGAACCGCCGTCCGCCTTGCGGCTGAGCTGGCCCCCGACGTGGTCATTATGGATTTGACTATGCCGGACTTGAACGGCGTCGAGGCAACAAAGCAAATTCTCAACAAATCCCCCGACATCAAAATCATCGCCCTTTCAATGCACTCCGATTCGCTTTTCGTCACCGAAATGCTCAAAAGCGGCGCCGCCGGTTACCTGCTCAAGGAATGCGCCTTTGAGGAGCTTACAAGAGCCATACGAACCGTTATGGGCAGCAAAACCTATCTTAGCCCCTCGATTTCCGGCGTGGTCGTTGAGGACTACATCCAGCGGCTTTCAAAAACCGATTCCTCTAATTCCGATATCCTCAGCGACAGAGAACGCGAGGTCCTGCAGCTTCTGGCCGAAGGCAATTCAACAAAACAAGTCGCCCTCAAATTGCACATCAGCGTCAAAACCGTCGAGACCCACCGCCGACAGATAATGAGCAAACTGAACATTCATACCGTCGCCGAACTGACTAAATACGCCATCCGCAAAGGAATTACCCAGGTCGACAAATAGCGCATCGAGAAGAATCAGGCATTTTCCCCCTCAAAATCAGGAATGCTCTGATTGCTATAGATCGCGGGTTTTGGTTAAATATAATTAAGTATAACTATTGCGTCGAGCAATGTGACCACAACCCGTCCCCCTTTTGGTTTATGTGGGTTGTGGCCTTCACGATACAGGAGCGTCATTTGCGCGGCTCTCGTAGGGCATTTTGGGTGTGGGTGCTCATGAGACCCCAGTGGCGCTCCTTATTTCTGCGCATATAGCCCATTATAATCTCTATCCACCGCCAGCAGATTAAAGAATCATTCCCAATTTCGCCGATTTATCCTTAATCGCCCCAATTTTTTTGGGACGAAGTCGGTATTTATAAAACCTCCCTTTTTTGATGAAAAGTAAGGAAACCTATGAGAAACAGAATACTGCTTTCGGCAACTCTTGTCCTGCTGGTCCTCGTGGCCGTTGGCTGCCAAAAACCACAGGCACGCATAAGTGCCCCACAGTACGACAGACCCCTTGCACCGGGACAGCTCGCACTGCGAAAAATCACCAACCCCGCTGAAATCCCCGATTTCACCGATGGCTGCCACGACCTGGCCAACGTCTCCATCGCCATCGACAACTCGCTTGACTACCTCAAAAAACCCTCCACCCAGCAATTCTTCCCCTACGCCGATATCACCCACCAGCGGGCCGTTGACTCACTGACCGCCTTCAAAGACCTGCTCAAATCAGGCCTCACCGGACGACAGCTTAACGACGCCATCATACAGAAATTCGACGTTTACGAATCCGTCGGCTGCGACGACGCCGGCACCGTCCTGTTTACCGGCTACTATACCCCCATCTTCGACGGCTCAACCGTCAAAACCGCAAGATTCCAATACCCCCTTTACCATCAGCCCAAGGATTTAGTCAAAGGCGACAATGGCCAAATACTCGGCAGACGCGGCCCCGACGGCCAACTCTCACCCTACCCGGCACGCGCTGAAATCGAAAACTCAAATATGCTGGCGGGCAACGAAATCGTCTGGCTCGACGACCCCTTCAAATGCTACGTCGCCCAGGTCCAGGGTTCCGCCGTTATCCGTATGCCCGATGGCCAACTTGTCACTTATGGTTACGCTGCCAATAATGGCTACGAATACCGAAGCATCATAAAGCAGCTCATCAACGAAGGAAAAATTCCGCCCGACAGGGTCAATCTCGCCTCCTTGATTGATTACTTCAAGGGCGATCCCGCCCTTGTCCGGCAATACACCCAGCTCAATCCCAGATTTGTCTTCTTCACCCAGTCCGCCAGCAACGGGCCACACGGCAGCTTAAACGAACCGGTCACCGCCTACAGAAGCGTCGCCACCGACAAATCTGTATTCCCTCGCGCCTCCCTGACGTTTTTTTCCACCAAACTGCCCCGAAACATAGCGGGCCAAACCTACATCGACCCTTATGCCGGCTTCGCTCTTGACCAGGACACAGGCGGCGCAATCCGCGCAGCAGGCCGATGCGATATCTATCTCGGTATAGGGGACGAGGCAGGCAAACTCGCGGGCCAGGTTTATCAGGAAGGCCGGTTGTACTACCTCTTCCTCAAACGGTAATATGCCCCGGCACGCCGGGGTTGCGATTAGCGCACAAAGTTCCTATGGCTTATAATTCACGCGGGAAAGCCCGCTGGCCCCGGAGATAATGTATTCCACCTTCCCATCATGCAAAAATAGCGGGCCGCATGAAATCCCGTAATACTCCGGACTTATCTTACCATCCACAACCACAAAGTAAGTATCGCCCGTGACAGCCCCGTATGCCACATGTTCATCGTCGGGACTGAAAGCAAGACCGCTCAAAATCCCGTCATAATCAGGCCCCCGCAGGTCATCCACGACAACAAATCGTTTTTCGCCTCTCCCGGCGCCATACGCCACGTGCCTGCCGTCGGGACTGAAAGCAAGGGTTCTATCCAAAAGCACGTCATACTCCGGCCCCGCTTTACCGTCCACGACTACCATCCATTTGCTCCCCTTCTTTGCCCCGTATGCCATCCGTTTGCCGTCGGAACCCCAAACAGGCCCCACGATGCCGTCATATTCCGGCCCCACCTTGCCGTCCACCACCACAAACCGTTTGCCGTCCTTCTCGGCAGCATACGCCACCTGTTTGCTGTCTGAACTGAAGGCAATCGCTCCCTTCCCAATTCCGTCGTATTCCGGCCCCGCCTTGCCGTCCACCACCACAAACCGTTTGCCGTCCTTCTCGGCAGAATATGCCACTCGCTTACCGTCAGGACTGAAAACGGGCTCCCCGATTCTATCGTACTCCGGCCCCGTCTGACCGTCCATGACCACAAACCATTTCTTATCTTTTCCGGCCGCGTATGCCAACCGCTTGCCATCAGAACTAAAAATGATACTCCCGCCGATATTGTCGTACTCAGGTCCCGTCCTGCCGTCCACCACTACAAACCGCATCCTGTCCTTCCCGGCTATATACGCTACCCGTCCGCCGTCGGGACTGAAGACAACACTTCCTTTGCCAATCCCGCCATACAACATTCCCGCTTTGCCGTCCACAATCACATATTGCCAGTTGCCTTCCCGCACGGCATACGCCACTCGTGTGCCGTCCGGACTGAAAACCAGAGTATCTTTCACAATGTCGTCATACATCGGTCCCGGCCGGCCGTCTATGACAACAAACCACTTCTTGTCTTTCCCGGCTATATACGCCACCCGTTTGCCGTCCCGGCTGAAAACGATGCTCCCCTTGCTGATATCGTTATACTCCGGTCCCGCCTGGCCATCCACAACCACGGCTGCACTTGAGCCCTGCCGTTTGACCCAGGCCAAACGGCATCCGTTTGCTGTCGCCGACGGAGTAATATCGTCGGGAGACTGGGGTATACTGCCCAGCACCTGCTCCTGGAATTTATTGGCGTCTTTCACCTTGGCGTCAGCTTTTTGTAGGTCTCGATAACAGTCGCAATCACTCAGAGGTCGACCGGCGTTTTTCTCCTCGGCGGCAAGACAAAAACCACCCATTGCCCAGACCGGCAAAATTATTAACATCGTTAAAACCAAGTTCTGTATCGTTCTCATTTGACAACTCCTTTCGTTACATCGCTGTTGTTTTTTGACACCGAAATTCTGACCGTTGACCTGCTTTATTTTATCGTTTATCAGCCGGCGCTCTAAATAAAAACTATGATAAACAAATCAGCCGGCCCAGACAAGCCCTGCGGAAAAAACTCCCCGCCCTGCGCCCAACCCCCCGCCTGCCCCGTCATATCAAACACAATGAGGGTTGCTCTTTACAGCCGGCCTTTATACCGGTATAATACACACCCGATTGCCGCGGAGTTCGCATATTATTATTCTGCTTTTCTCGGTGCTCTCCGCGACAAACGATACGCAAATGGCTGGTAAAATCATAATCGATGTGGAACGTTGCAAGGGTTGCACTCTTTGTGTGACGGTATGCCCTCACGGCGTAATCACGCTCTCCGAGAAATCCAACAGCAAGGGTTATTTCCCTGCTCAGGCGACTAATCCCGGCTGCACCGGCTGCGCAAATTGCGCCATCATCTGCCCCGACTGCGCAATTGAGGTTTATCGCGACGACGATTCTCACAAGGTTAAACCATCCGGCAAAAAACACCAGCCGGACCTCGCGAGGGGCAAAATATGACCGAAAAAACACTGATGTGCGGTAATGAGGCGATGTCTGAAGCAGCCATACAGGCCGGTCTCGACGCTTACTTCGGCTACCCCATCACTCCACAAAACGAAGTATCCGCCTATATGTCAAAAAGAATGGCTGAAGAAGGCAGGGTCTTCATTCAGTCCGAAAGCGAGCTTGCCGCCATAAATATGGTCTTCGGCGCCTCCGCCACGGGCAAACGCACTATGACCAGCTCCTCAAGCCCCGGCATCAGCCTGATGCAGGAAGGCATAAGCTATCTCGCCGCCGCGGAATTGCCCTGCGTCATCGTCAATGTTATGCGGGGAGGCCCCGGCCTGGGCAATATCGCTCCATCTCAGGGCGATTACTTCCAGTCCGTCAAGGGCGGCGGGCACGGCGATTACCACTGTATCGTCTTCGGGCCTGCCGGCGTCCAGGAATTCGCCGACACTATGCCACTCGCTTTTGACCTGGCAGACCTCTATCGAATACCCGTTATAATTCTTGCCGACGGCATCCTGGGCCAAATGATGGAGCCCGTCGTCATCCCAGCTAATTCAAAACTAAAAACTCAAAACTCAAAACTCCCCAAAAAGGACTGGGCGCTTACCGGCGCAGACGGCAGAAAACAAAATATCGTCCGCTCGCTCTGGCTGGCGGATGGCGCCGTCGAACAGCACAATTATGACCTCCAGGCCAAGTATCGCCAAATCGAAAAAAACGAAATCCGCTGCGAACAATACAAAGTTGATGATGCCGATATAGTCCTTGTCGCCTACGGAATCTCGGCCCGCATCGCCCGCGGCGCAGTGGAAAAGGCCCGACAGCTCGGCATTAAAGCCGGCCTGATTAGGCCCATTACGCTCTGGCCCTTCCCGTCTGAGCAGATAAGCAAGGTCGCGGAGGAATTGCGTATCTTCCTCGTGGTCGAGATGAGCTGTGGCCAAATGGTCGAGGATGTCCGCCTCGCCGTCGCGGGCAAAGCACCCGTCGTCTTCTGGGGAAGGCCCGGCGGTGGCGTCCCTACCGTCGAACAGGTCTTTGAACAAATACGAGAACTAACGATTCGGCCAAAGAAAAAATGAGTTCACCGCGGTAAAAAAGAATATGATGATGCAAAAGGTATTCACAAAACCGCAGACGCTTAAAGATTGCCCGACACATTATTGTCCGGGTTGCGGACACGGTATCGCGCATCGGCTCATTACCGAGGTAATCGACGAACTCGGCATACACGGCAAAACCATCGGCATCGCGCCCGTCGGCTGCGCGGTCCTCGCTTACGACTACTTGGACGTCGATATGATAGAGGTCGCCCACGGCAGGGCACCGGCTGTCGCAACGGGTATGAAAAGAACCAACCCCGACAAAATCATCTTCTCCTATCAGGGCGACGGCGACCTCGCTGCCATCGGAACCGCCGAAATCATCCACGCGGCGCACCGGGCCGAACAATTCACGGTCGTCTTCATAAATAACGCCGTATTCGGTATGACCGGCGGCCAGATGGCCCCTACCACTATGCTCGGACAAATCACCGCCACTACCCCACAGGGAAGACAAGCTGACGGTCAGGGCTACCCGCTGCAGGTCTGCGAATTGTTATCGATATTGCCCGGCGCAACCTACATCGAGCGATGTGCCCTTGCCAGTCCCGCCCACATCCGCAAAGCCAAAGCGGCCCTCAGGCACGCCTTCGAACTGCAAATGAATAACGCCAAAGGTCTTTCCCTCGTCGAGCTGCTTTCGCCCTGCCCGACCTACTGGCGATTGTCGCCGCCCGACGCGATGCTCTGGATTCAAAACGAAATGACCAAGGTCTTCCCACTCGGCAAATTTAAGGGCTGACAGATGCAGACCAACGGCCTCTGTGAACAGGTTATTATCGCCGGGTTCGGCGGACAGGGGATTATCCTCGTCGGCAAGCTGCTCGCGCAGGCCGCGATGAAAGCAGGCAAGGAAGTCACCTTTATGCCCTCATACGGCGCCGAGGTCCGCGGCGGTGCCTCCAACTGTATGATTACCATCGCCGATGAGCCGATTCCTTCGCCGGTTGTCAGCAAACCACGCTGCGTAATCGCGATGAGCAAGGCGGCCCTCAACAAGTTCGAGACCTCCATAGAAAAAGGGGGACTGCTGATAATAAATACCTCGCAGATAGACGTCCAGCCGAAAACAGACAAGTCCGTCGAGGTTGTAAAAATACCCATCGACGAAATCGCGGTCGGATTAGGCAACCCCAAGGTCGCCAATATGGTCGCCCTCGGCGCGTATCTGCAAAAAAGCGGCGTTTTCAGCCCCGATGTGGCCGCCGACTGCCTGTCCGACGTTTTGGCGGAACGTTATCACATCACAATACCGCTCAACAAAAAGGCCCTTCAACAAGGCGCTCAATTTATATGCGACCATTGCGAAACAGCGACCAGACACGGGAAATAAACCGGTACTTGACGCCCTTGCGGCCCACACCAATCAAGTTGCAAAAGTCAATCAGCCGATTTACAATATAGCAGCATCGAAACCGAATCTAACGCAGGATAACTAATGACAAAACAGAATGACATCCACAAAACCAGGGCCGTATGCAGCTTCTGCGGCAGGGCGAGCACTCAGCAGGACACCTTCATCGAAGGCCCGAACAAAGTTTATATCTGCCCCGAATGCGTTGACCTGTGCCACAATATAATTCTGCAAAACCGAAAACAGGCGACCCGGGCCGCGAGTATCAGCAGAAAACTGCCCGCCCCCAGGGAAATCAAGGAATATCTCGACCAATACGTAATCGGTCAGGAGCACGCCAAAAAACGCCTCTCCGTCGCGGTCCACAATCATTACAAGCGCCTCCTCCACACCGACACCAAAGACAGCGACGTCGAGATAGACAAATCCAACGTCCTGCTCGTAGGCCCAACTGGCTCAGGCAAGACCCTGCTCGCGCGGACGCTCGCCCGGTTCCTCGACGTGCCCTTCGCAATCTGCGACGCGACTACCGTCACCGAGGCGGGCTACGTCGGCGAAGACGTCGAAAACTTCCTGCTTCGCCTGCTCCAAAACGCCGACTTCGATCTCCAGGCCGCGCAACGCGGAATCGTTTACGTCGATGAAATCGACAAAATAGGAAAAACCAGTCAAAACATATCCATCACCCGCGACGTCTCCGGCGAAGGCGTCCAGCAGGCGCTGCTGAAAATGCTCGAAGGAACCATTGCCAATATCCCGCCCCAGGGCGGCAGAAAACACCCGGAACAATCCTATATCCAAATCGACACCTCTCACATCCTGTTCATCTGCGGCGGCACGTTCGTCGGTCTCGACAATATCATCAAAAAACGCTTAGGCAAAAAGATGATTGGCTTCGGTTCGGAATTATCGGCCCAGCCGAATGAAAAAGCGGAGCTGACGCACGTCCTCGAACAAATAATCCCCGAAGACGTCATCGAGTTTGGGATGATACCCGAATTTGTCGGCCGGCTTCCCGTAATCACGGTCCTGTCGCCCCTCGACGAGCACGCACTGATTGATATCCTCACAAAACCCAAAAACTCACTCGTCAGGCAGTATCAGAAATTCTTCGAGATGGAAAACGCTGAGCTGGAGTTCACCGACGGCGCCCTGCGTGCGCTGGCCCAACAGGCCCTTAAGCACGACACCGGCGCCCGCGCGCTTCGCTCGCAGGCCGAGGAATTGATGATTGACCTGATGTATCAGCTGCCCGAGGAGCCCAAGCCCGCAAGGTATGTAATCACCAAGGACATCGTCGAAGGCAAATCGCCTCTCGCCGCCGCCAGACAGCCCCTCCCCAAAAAAGAATCCGCGTAAAAAACCCTGTAATCTGACGCTTTCGGTGCCTCGCCGCTCTAATTATCACTCAGCCACGTCTATCAGCGAAACGCCGGGCATCATAAGATTATACACCGTTACCACGTCGCCGTTGTGCAGCCGAATACAGCCCTGCGAACCGGGCGCCCCGATTTGCTCGGGGTTATTCGTGCCGTGAATTGCAAAGCCCGTCTTGCCCACCGCCGCACCTTCAATTCCATCAAGGGCTATCCACCTCGAACCAAGCGGATAGTCGGCATCTTCCGGATGATATGTCCTGCCTGTCGTAGGGTCCGTCCATATTGGTTTTACCAGCTTGCCGTCCGCCTTGACCCGCCATCGTCCCGTCGGCGTCTCCTTCCCCGGCTTGCCCAGACCCACCGGGAAACTCTTTATGTAAGTATTTTGCAGATACAGGTCCATCGTAAACGTCGAGCGATACACCCTCGCGTTGAAAGGCCCGTTAATCACTTTTATCGCAACGCCCGCCTGAAGCGCCTCCGGCTTGGCAATGCCGTTTATCTGCATCAGAATCTCATACGGCACATTGTGCCGCTTGCCGATTGTTGCCAGCAAATCGCCAGCGCCAACCTTATAGCTGCCGCAAAGTTTGTCACCCGGGACAACCTCCTTGCTGAACAACCACTTGTCCGCCAGCGCCGCAAGCTGCTCTTTCACAAACGCCCGCTGCTGACCCCCGACCATCGGCAATACTTCGTTAAGCCGGTCTCTGGCCTCGATAACTTTTGGCGGCTGCTGATTCAATAACGCCATCGCCTGAGCAATCAGTCCCGAGGTCGTGTCGTTGGTCTCCGCCGCGACCTGCATTGCGCCAGTCGTATTCGGCTCCGCGGGCGCAATCCCCTCAACATTCGCCGGCGGCTCCGCTGGCCCGCCTCGCCCCAGCAACAAATATCCCGCCACCGCCACAACGACTATAGTAACTGCCACAATCACAATGTAGAGAGTAGTGCGAGACCGACCCGCACCTGCTCCGCCAGAACCGCCTGAATAAACAGCCATTTCCGTCTCCTTATTTGTCTTGCCTGTTCAGTCCTGCCTTTTTCGTACCTTTACCACAAGAGTCGCTTCGCCCGAAATACAGAACTTCCTCGTCGGTCACTAAAAAATCAACCGGCACATCATTGTCCGTCACAGGCACCGACTCCAGCACCTGCTCAGCAAAGGCAAAACCGCACTTCGGCGCCTTCAGCTCCTTGTTGGCAAAAAATCTGTCGTAATATGACCCCCCTCTGCCCAACCGATTGCCCCTGCGGTCAAAACCAAGACCGGGCGCAACCACCAAATCAATGTCCTCGAACGGCACCGGCGCCCCTGTCACCGGATTACGCAATCCCCCGACCTCCTCCGAAAAACCCGTCTCCAGCGAGTTTATCTGCACCGGTATCATATGCCGCTGCTGCCACGATACTTTAGGCACAACAACCGTCTTGCCTAATTGCCAGGCGCAAAGTATCGCCTCCGAAGTATCAAGCTCGTGCGGCAGCGACAGATACATCATAACCGCGGAAGCGTTCTGAAATTCGGGCGTCGCAATCAGGTTGCGACACGCCCTGCGGCTTTTCTCTTTCCGCTCATCGTCCGACATACCTATCAGTCGCTTCTGCAACTCCTGCCGTAATTGCGCCTTGTCCATATCGAACTCCGTTCACTCAGCATCCTGCTTCAGTCGGCCCTGACGGGCAACGCCTGACATGTTTGCTTTGCTCTCTTTTATCACGCTTTCGAGCTTTTGTAAATAATACCCTATATTTTTTTCGTATCCACGCTCCGTAGGCCTGTAGTATTTTTTCCTGACGCCCGCGGGCAGATAATCCTGCACCACAAAACCTTCCCCGAAACTGTGCGGATATTTGTAATCGGCGCCAAAACCCATTTTTTTCGCCGCCGCATAATGACTGTCCTTCAAATGCTTCGGCACCGCGACCGTCGGCTCATTTTGCACGTCGCTGACCGCCTTCCAAATAGCCGACGATGACGCGTTCGACTTCGGCGCACACGCCACGTATATCGCCGCCTGCGCCAGCACAAGTTGCGCCTCAGGCAAACCCACAAACTCGCTTATCTGCACCGCCGCTGCCGCCAGCACCGTCGCCATCGGGTCCGCGTTGCCTACGTCTTCCGCCGCACAAACCGCGATACGCCTGGAGATAAACCGCACGTCCTCTCCGCCCGCTATCATTCTCGCAAGCCAGTAAACCGTCGCGTCCGGGTCGCTGCCTCGCATACTCTTCTGAAACGCGCTTGCCAAATCATAGTGCGTATCGCCTGTGCCATCATAATCAATTGTCTTTCCCTGAATCGAATCCTTGGCCGTCTGCAAATCAATTACTATCTTTTCCCCGCCGTCTTTCTTCTGCGACAAAACCCCCACCTCAAGAGCCATCAACGCCTTTCTCGCGTCGCCGTCGCACACGGCAGCAAGATACTTTAACGCCTTGTTATCAACCTCAATATCATATTTGCCAAGACCTCGCTCTTTGTCAGCAATCGCCCGCCTTAATAATTGCACAATGTCCTCTTCGTTCAACGGCTCAAAATAAAACACCGTGCTCCTGCTGATTAGCGGCGAGTTGACAGAAAAAAACGGGTTCTCTGTCGTCGCTCCTATGAACAGCAAAACCCCCGATTCCACGTCATCCAAAAGCACGTCCTGCTGTGCCCGATTGAACCGGTGAATCTCGTCGATAAATAAAACCGTTCGTTTGCCTGTGGCCGACAGACGGTCTTTCGCCTCTGCTATTATGTCCCGAATGTCTTTTACCGTTGCCGCAGGCGCGCTTAAATACCGAAATTCCGCCCTGGTTTTATTCGCGATGACGTTTGCCAGCGACGTCTTGCCCACCCCCGGCGGCCCATAGAAAATCAAACTGGTGAGCGCGTCCGCCTCCAGCATCCGCCGAAGTAGTTTCCCCTCGCCGACAAAATGCTGCTGCCCCGCGAACTCATCCAGCGTCCTCGGCCTCATCCGCACCGCCAACGGCGCAGCAGCCGCCAATTTGGCCTGTTCGGCCTTTCCAAACAACGTCTTTTCATCCCTGCCAGCAATCATCAAAGCCCCATTATACGCCCGTCGGCAATCAAAAAAAGTCGTTTTTTTCACTTGACAGACACGCCCTGATATTTTAGCAATAAAGACCTTATCAGTGTTGTTAAACACAACTTCAACTCGATTGGAGAGCTATTATGGAAATCAAAATTCAACTGCAAGAAAAGGACATTCCCAAACAATGGTATAATCTGGCGCCGGACCTGCCCTCGCCGCTGCTTCCGCCGTTGGGCCCCGATGGCAAGCCCATCGGCCCGGAAATGCTCGCGCCGGTCTTCCCGATGAACCTAATCGAGCAGGAAGTCAGCACAAAGAAATGGATAGACATACCTGACGAAATTCTCCAAATCCTTTATCGCTGGCGGCCGGCCCCGCTTAGACGGGCCGTCAACCTCGAAAAATACCTCGGCACCCCGGCACATATCTACTGCAAAGACGAAAGCACCAGCCCCCCCGGCAGCCACAAGCCCAACACCGCCGTCCCGCAGGCCTGGTATAACAAGCAATTCGGCATAAAACACCTCATCACCGAAACCGGCGCAGGCCAGTGGGGTAGCGCACTTGCCTTTGCCTGTAAAATAATTGGCCTCGATTGTAAGGTCTATATGGTCAGAATCAGTTTCGACCAGAAGCCCTTCAGAAAAACTATGATGCAGGTCTGGGGCGCCAACTGCGTCGCAAGCCCAAGCAACGAAACTAACGCCGGCAGAAAAATCCTCGCCGAAATGCCCAACACCCCCGGCTCACTCGGTATAGCCATCAGCGAGGCAGTCGAAGCAGCCGTCACCGACAAAACAGGACAAACACGCTATGCCCTCGGAAGCGTCTTAAATCACGTTATGCTGCACCAGACCATAATCGGTCTGGAGGCCAAAAAGCAGTTGAAACTTGCCGGCGAAAAGAAAGTCGATGTCGTCATCGGCTGCGCGGGCGGCGGCTCCAACTTCGCGGGCCTGTCCTTCCCGTTCGTCGCCGACAAAATCAACGGCGCAAACATCAAGATTATGCCCATCGAGCCGACTTCCTGTCCATCGATGACACGCGGCCCCTTCGCCTACGACTTCGGCGACACCGCCTGCACGACACCCCTGCTGGCAATGTTCACGCTTGGACATTCATTTATTCCCGCCCCGATTCACGCGGGCGGATTGCGTTATCACGGTATGGCGCCGCTCGTCTGTCAAGCCATCGTCGAAGGACTTCTCGAACCGAAGGCCTATCCTCAGACCAAATGTTATCAGGCCGCCCTTACCTGGGCCAAGACCGAGGGCTTTATATGCGCGCCTGAAACCAGCCACGCAATCGCAGCCACAATTGACGAGGCAATAAAGGCCAAAGAAGAAGGCAAAGAAAAGGTAATCCTGTTCAACTACAGCGGCCACGGGCTTATGGACCTCTCGGGCTATGACGCGTTCCTCGCGGGGAAACTCACCGATTACGAGTTGCCAGACGAAGACCTCAAAAAATTCACCGCGCCTTTGAAGAGCCTCCCGAAGGCCGAAATGAAAAAATCGGGAAAATGGTAATATCCGAACAGGGTAACATCCGACAATAGAGATATTACAAAACATTGGCTGATAAAGACCGATAAAAATGCTGTTTACACTGCTGCTTAGACCATATATTCTGGTCTTTTGCGGTAAGTGCTCAAAAAAAGAAAATTTTTGTTGTTAGCCGTATCAGTACTGTTATACTTGGTAAAATCTGCCCGGCTTTGGGTGCCGGGCGGCGCAAAAAAACGCGAAATAGCCGTAGAAATTTTATTATTCGCAGGGTATGTTTTTAAGGAGATTAGCATGTTGAGAAAGGAATTTCTGTTGGTAACTGTGGTTCTTCTTGGTGCTATATGTCCCGTCGTCCTGGCCGCGGAAGCGGAAGGCGGACTGCACGGCGATGTCGGCTACACATACGACTCTATGTATGTCTGGCGCGGATTCCTGGTCTGGGGGCACCATGGTGGCAGCAATGTCTTTGTCGACCTTGATTTTATGGGTTCCGGCTTTGGTATGAGTGTCGTGGATCATATGCCCAATTCAACCGGCAACAACGGCCCCGCCGGCTATTGGAACGAAGAAAGATGGGATTACTCTCTATTCTATCAGAACAAGCTCGCAGCCGGGGACCCTCTCGAAACTGATTACAAAGTAAGCTACATGTATTACAACTATCCGGGAATGAGCGCACGTCACTCCAATCAATGCTTCGACCTACAGGAAATCAACGCCCTGCTTGCCTGGCCAAACATCCTCGGCGTTAAGGGTCTCGTCCCTGCTTATTGCATCGTAAAGCTGTGGCCCTCAATGCACAATACAGTTGTTGGAGAGGCCAATCCTATGGGCGGCTCCGCTTCAGGTTTCGCACACATCTTTATGCTCAACTATGCCCTGCCGGTCGCGGGCCTGACCTCAGAAACACCTGAGCAGGTCTTAAATTTCCATACAGAACTGGTCTATAACGACGGCGTTGACCCCAGACCATACGGCGGTTATACAAGCCACGACTGGACTGATTTCCTTATGGGCGTCTCGACGGATTTCGACCTCGGTAACAATTTTGTCTTCACCCCCGGTGTTTATCATCAGATAACGATGGAAGATGATGGCGCGACTAAAGGCGTAAGTCCTAACCATAGCATGACCTGGGCAGAACTGACTGTTAAGTACAAATTCTAAGCCCGTAAAATCGCTTCACTAAAAAACAAAGGAGCCGACCCGAATGGGTCGGCTCTTTTCTTTTACAACCATTCGGCTATACCGCCCGCTGTGAGGCAAACCGCGATAGTCCGATTAATGCGTTTTTCCCCTCGCTCTCATTGGAATTATCGAACCAAAGGCAGAAACTCGAAAAACCGGAAAATGGTAATTTTCTTAACAGAGTAATGCTCGACAATAGAACTTTTTGCGGAACATGGACCTATAAAAAGCGTTTACGATGCTGGCTGGGCCAAATGTGTGGCTTTTGGCAGCGAACACTGAAAAGAACAAAAATTTGCTCGCCGCCCGAATAGATACTATGTTTTATATTGTTTAGTTATTTCAGCTCTCAGTGCCGGGAGGAGCAAATAAAGTCGATTTTATTATGTGAGGATATGCTCCTAAGAAGGTGCGCATCAGATGAGAAAAGTAAGTTTGTTAGTAGCTGTAGCTGTGATTTTGTTTGGCGCAATTGCTCCGGTTCTCGCCGCGGAAGGCGACATCCATGGCACCGCCGGCGTAACCTACGATACCAGATATGTGTGGCGCGGCTTCACGCTCTTCGGCGACAAAAGCGGCATTCACCCCTTTGTCGACCTTGACCTGATGGGCACCGGTTTCGGAATTGACGTTACCGCCAATCGAGCCAACGCAAGCGGCTATGAGAAAAACGAACGCTGGGACTACACTCTATACTATCAGAACAAGCTCGGCGCCGCTGAAGATGCCCTTGCCACCGATTACAAATTAAGCTACGTCTATTACAACTATCCGGATATAAGCAGCCACACCAGAGCCAGTTGGGACCTCCAGGAACTCAATGCACTGCTATCCTGGCCAAACCTGCTCGGCATCAAGGGGCTGGTGCCGGGGTATTGCCTCATTAAGCTCTGGCCGAGTAACAGCGGCACAGTAGTCGGAGCCGCCAACCCGAACGGCGGAACCGCCTCCGGCTTTATCCATGTCTTTATGCTCGATTACGCCCTGCCACTTGCGGGCCTGACCGCCGAGGCACTCGAGCAAAACTTGAATTTCCACGTCGAGACGGTCTACAATGACGGCGTCGACCCCAGACCCAACGGCGGATATACCGACAGCGACTGGACTGACTTCGGGGGGGGCATATCTACGGACTTTGAGCTCGGCGGCGCTATGACGTTTACCCCAGGTATCCACTATCAGACCACGATGGAAGATCACTCCGTCAAGGGCGTCGGCCCGGACCACAACATATTCTGGGCAACTATGACGCTGAAGTATAAGTTCTAAGCCGGTAAAATTGCTTCACTAAAAAACAAAGGAGCCGACCCGAATGGGTCGGCTCTTTTCTTTTACAACTACCCGGCTATACCGCCCGCTGTGAGGCAAACCGCGATAGTCCGATTAATGCGTTTTTCCCCTCGCTCTCATTAAACCCTTTTATCGCCGCTATCGCCTGCTCCGAAAACTCATGTGCCCGCCTCTGCGCATAACCGATACTGCCGCAGGACCCCAGCTTCTCCGTAAGCTCCCTGTGTCTCCGCTCTCGTTTATTTTCCCCTTGCGCAGCCAGAATCCGCCTGACAACCTCCCTGTCTGCCTCGCCCGCGGTCTTAAGCAGATGTATAATTGGTAATGTCAGCTTGCTGTTATCAACATCGTTGCCGACCGCTTTACCCGTCTTGTCCTGGTCTCCCACCAAATCAAGCACGTCATCGGCAATCTGAAATGCGATGCCGGCATTGCGCCCGTAATCCGCCAACATCCTCACCTCCGGCTCGCCCGCTCCCGCCAGTATCGCCCCGGCTGCACACGCCCCGCTAAATAACGCGGCGCTCTTTTCATCTATTATCTCAATATATTCCGACTCGCTGATTTCCCTGTCGCCCCTTTGGGCCACCTGCCGCAGTTCCCCCTCGCACGTTCGCACAACAGCCGACGCAATTATCTCCACCGTACGCCTGTCCAGACCCACGCACAGCCGAAAGACCCTGCTCAGCAGAAAATCACCCAACAAAACCGCCGACTCGTTACCCCGCAAACTGTTAAGCGTCGGCACCCCTCGCCGGCTTTTGCCCTCGTCCACAACGTCGTCGTGCAGCAGCGTCGCGTTGTGTATCATTTCCATTATCGCAGCCGCACGAATGTGTTTTTCCGTCACCCTGCCGCACACCAGACCTGAAAGCAAAACCAGACCGGGCCTTACCATCTTGCCCCCGCCGGCGATTGATTGGGCGACCAGTCCCCTGACCGGCTCGCTGCAATCCGACGTCTCCCGTTCAATCAGCGCCCTTACCCCCTCAAGCTCATTGGCTATGATGGAAAACGTGGGAAGCAAACGATTGGCGGCGCCGGAAACGGACACCGCAGCTCCGCCCATTCGTGCTGATGATTGCATTATACCCAAGCCGCAGCCGACAACGAACGCCGCACGTTACGGCTGCTTCTCCTTTCCGTGTGCGTATCGGAAAAATTTGTCCCTTAGCTGTTTTGTGACAGGTCCGGGCCTGCCGTCGCCGATTACGCGACCGTCTATCTCCACGATACCGATGACCTCCGCCGCCGTCCCCGTCAAAAACAGCTCGTCGCTGACATACAAATCGAATCTCGTCAGGTTTTTCTCGATGACCTCAATACCGTCTTTTTTCGCCAGCCGGATAACCACGTCCCGCGTTATCCCCTCCAGCGCACCCGCCTCGGCGGGCGGCGTGTAGATTATTCCCTTCCTGACCGTGAACACGTTGTCCCCGGTCGCTTCCGCAACGTACCCTTCGTGGTTATACATAACCGCCTCGGGAACATCGTTATCCAGCGCCTCAATCTTGGCAAGGATGTTATTCAGGTAGTTCATACTCTTGACCTGAGGCGGTATCGCGAGCGGATGGTTCCGCACCGTCGTTGCGCTGATTATCTTCATCCCCTTCTCATACAGTTCCTCGGGATATAGCCGGATGCTGTCCGCGATTATGAACACCGTTGGGCCTTCGCAGGTAAACGGGTTCAGCCCCAGCGTCCCCACTCCGCGGGTCACAACCAGCCGGATATAGCCGTCCACCACCCCGTTGGCCTCGACGGTCTTGTGCAGCGCAGCGACAAGCGCCTCCTTGCTCATCGGAATCTCCAGACGAATGCCTTTGGCTGAGTTGTAAAGTCGGTCTATATGCGCATCCAGCTCAAACACCCGCTTGTTGTAAACCCGTATTCCCTCAAACACACCGTCCCCGTAAAGCAATCCATGGTCAAATACGGATATCCTCGCGTCCTGCTCGTCAACAAGTTTATTTCCGAGCCAAATCTTCAACGCCATAACTTATCCCCTGGCACTATTTTCTATTTTTTCTGCTTTTCCTTATGACTGATGCCTTTTTGCACCTGTCAACTATTTCACTCTGCCGTCGGCCAATGTTACTATTCGCCCGGCCCGCCGGGCTATCCGCTCATCGTGCGTCACCATAACTATTGTTTGCCCCGCACGATTCAACCTTTCAAGCAGCTCCAGAATACCATTTCCCGTCACGGAGTCAAGATTACCCGTCGGCTCGTCGGCCAAAAGCAACCTCGGCTCGTTGACCAGCGCCCTCGCTATGGCCGCCCGCTGCCGCTCTCCGCCCGACAACTGATACGGCTTGTGTGCCGCCCTTTCACCCAGCCCGACCGCATCCAGAAGCTCACGCCCGCGCCGTTTCACGCCCCCGCGCACCGACAGCCATCGCATCATCCCGACGGGCACCATCGCGGGCAAAATCACGTTCTCCAATACGCTTAATTCGTCCAATAAATGATAAAACTGAAAAACAAACCCCACCATTTTGTTGCGATACCTGTTCAATTCACCCCCGCTCATCTCGCCAAGCTCCCGCCCTTCAAACCGCACCGCCCCTTTGTCGGGCCTGTCCAGAGCGCCCAGTATATGCAGCAAAGTGCTCTTGCCGCTGCCCGACGCCCCCACTATCGCCACAAACTCTCCGCTTTTTACCGCGATGTCGGCCCCCTTCAGAACGCTGACCTCGGCCGCTCCCATCCAGTATGACTTGTGAACACCCCGCGCTTCTATTATGAAATTATCTTTGCTCATAACTGGCTCACCTGTAAAGCATCAACGGGCCTGGTTCGGGCCGCACGTATACTCGGCAATACCGCGCCGGCCACGCACGCTAAAATCGCGCATCCCACTACCACCGCCGCCATCGTTATATCCAGCCGGCTTGGTATCTGGCCTATCGCGTAAATCGTCCGGTCCCACAACTGAAAACCGAATCGCTCGAACAGCCAATCCTCTATCGCGTTTATGTCCCGCAAGAACCACAGGCCCGCCGCCAACCCGACAGCCGAACCTGCGATACCGAGCATTCCCGCGAAAATCAAAAACAACACAACTACCTCGCGGCCCGATGCGCCTACGCTTTTAAGTACCCCAATGTCTTTGCTCTTATGGCTGACAATCATATAGAAAACAACGAAAACAATAAAGACGGTCGTAATACCCACCAGTCCGAACATCACCGCCGTTATCACCTGTTCCTTCTCCATCGCCGCGATAAATTCCCGCCTGTGCTCCTTCCAGCTCCTCACGCTCACCCCTGCCAGCAGCTCTGCGTCCTGTTTGCCCTTCATCTGCTCGCAAAACTTCGCCCACAACAGCCGAACCTTCCCGCATCCCTCTTCGAGTCCGATGTCAGGCCTGAATTTTATATGAAGCCACGACGCCCTGGCGACTGGTTCTTTCATCCCACAAAGCGACTGCGCATCTTCAAAAGACAGATATATTACTGATGAATCGACCCTCGCCAGCCCGCTTTCGGAAAAATCACTGAAATAAAACGTCTTGCTGTTCACCAACTCCGTCCCCGCCTTGGCCAACGCGCCTTTTGTCGTCAGAGGAAAACACGTCACTACCATCGGCGCAGCATCAGGATTCGACTCGTAATAATATTCACCCTTCGAGTTGCGCTGCAGCCACAGGTCTATCCCGACCACACAACCAGGCAGATTTGAATCTACCCCTGGCTTAAACGCACGCGAAACGTCGTCTTTATGATAATGCAGCGTCTTTCCAAACCCGGTCGTCCTGCTGTGCCGCCCAGCGTCAATCCCGATTATCTCCAGCCCGATATTATGTTCTGAACCTTCCGCCCCGACCAGGGCGTAGCTGTTTATCGTCGCCGACACGCTTTCCACAAAATCCGCTGATTCGAGCGCACGAACAAAATCCTCATAATAAGGAAACCCAACAAGCGATTCCGTCCCCACCACGCAGTCGCCGGTGAAATTGTGGTTCTTCTGCTTGAAATCCTGCGCTAATCCCGTCATCACCGTCATCACGACTATCACGATGAATACGCACAGCGCAACCGCCGCCGTCGCCAGATAGCTTATCCGCCTGCGATAAAGATAACGAAATGCCAAAATCAGCTTATACACCGCCTAATCCGCCTACTCATATCTCAAAACATTCACGGGCCTGGTTATCGCAGCCGACATCGCCGGTATCAGTGCGCCCAGCGCCGCACCGACAATTGCCGACAGAACTATCCATATAACGGCGTGCCAGTCAACTTCGTTCGGTATCCGGCTGAACATATAAACGCTCGCCTTCCACAGCTTCAGCCCGAACGCAATTCTAATCCAGCCCTCGATAACGTTGATGTTCTTCGTCACCATATAGCCCAGCGCAGTCCCTAACAGGGTTCCGAGCACCCCAATAAATGCGCCGAATCCCACGAATACGGAAGCAACCATACCGCTGCCCGCCCCGCAGCTTTTCATAATCGCAACGTCCTTGCGCCTTGTCTCGACAATCATATAAAAAATGCAGAATATCAGCAGCACCACGCTAAAGCTCACCACCCCGAATATCAGCAGTAACACCTCCATCTGTTTATGAAACTCCGCCACGTATCGGCTTTGCATCTGTCTGGCGGTCTCTATCTTCGTCCTCTGTATCAGATATGGCGACCATTCGAGCTTTTGCGACGCGAACGTCTCCCACACCTCGCGAATCCGGGCCAGCGACGCCTCCTCGTCGCTGCCGCTCTTGAGCTTAATCTGTATCTGCCCTGCGACAGGTCCGGCTTCCGGACATACCGCCGCACGCAACTGCTCTATTGGCAGATACACAATTCGGCTGTCGAGGTAATAAACCCCGCTGAATACAACGTCCGCAATCGAAAACTGTATGGTCCTTCTCCTGAACTTCTGTTCCCCCGCTGCCGAACCGCCCGTCGAACCACCTGTGGTGAGCGTAGTCGAACCAGTCGTAAGAACAACCTGCCGCCCCACCATTTGTTCAACAGCGTTAAAATCATACTCATCGGTATTTTCATTCGGCTCAGCCAATACCCCTATGCCAACGTACCCCTCCGTCTGCTGTCCGCTGAACGCTGAACGCTGAACGCTGTTTTTTGTTTTAAGCAGTGACCGTTCAAACGCTGTCACTTGCCCGCGCTTTTGCACCTCAATACCCCATATCTCCACCGCCCGCACATTACCCTTGCCAAGGTGCAAAAGTCCCTGCGCCGACAGTGCTGCCGTCGCCGCCTGAACTTCCCTAAGCCCTTCCAGCCGGCTGATTAGTTCCTCATAATCGCCAATCTTCTCCGGCGGCGCCAAAACAACGTCCCCAATCGCATCCGACGCGCTTTGCTCAAACGCGTTGATGAAACCATTAAATAAACTGGCGACAACTATCAGAAGGGCACACGATAGCGCTACCGCAGCGATACTCAGCAGCACCATCCTCCTCTTGCCAAGATATCGCAGCCACAAAAATAATTTAAGCATTACAAACCCGGTCGATTTATGTTTTCGTGGGTTTCAAAAGTGGAAACAACACAACGTCGCGGATGCTCGTAGCACCCGTCAATATCATTACCAGCCGGTCTATCCCTATCCCTAAACCGCCCGCGGGCGGCATCCCGTATTTCAACGCCGTCACAAAATCCTGGTCCATTGTCGCCATCGTCTCTTTTTGTCCCCGAAGCTGCTGCCTGAAATTATCCTCCTGAACCGCCGGGTCATTCAGCTCCGTATAGGCGTTGGCTAATTCCATCCCCGCAATATACAATTCAAACCGCTCGGCGATGTCGGGCCTGTCCTTCTTCCGCTTCGTCAGCGGACAAAGCGCCGCGGGATAATCCATCACAAACGTCGGGTTAACCAAACGCTCTTCGACCGTCTTTTCGAACACCTCGTTGATTACCACCGCGTCATCCATATTCTTGTGCTCAATCTTAAGCTCGCCCGCCTTAGCACGCACGCTGCCGATGTCCTCAATATCACAGCTGGCGTATTCCTTTAATAACTCCGCGTACTTCGCACGCCGCCACGGCCTGCCAAAATCAACCGCCATCTCGCCAAACTGCGACTTTCCATCTTTGCAGTATTTCTCCGCCAAAAGACAGATAAGTTCCTCAGTCAGGTCCATCATCACGTTATAGTCCGCGTATGCCTGGTACAACTCAAGCATTGTGAACTCCGGATTGTGCCGCGTGCTCAGCCCCTCGTTGCGGAAGTTGCGGTTTATCTCAAATATCTTTTCCATCCCGCCCACTAACAGCCGCTTGAGAAACAACTCCGGCGCAATCCTCAAAAATAAATCCATATCCAGGGTGTTGTGATGCGTTATAAATGGCTTCGCCGCCGCACCCCCTGCTATCGTCTGCATCATCGGCGTCTCAACCTCGTCGAAGCCACGCCCACTTAGAAACTCCCTGACTGTTCGGATAATTGCGATGCGTTTCTTGAATCGCTCCATCACCTCCGGGTTCGCCCACAGGTCCACGTATCGCTGCCTGTATCGCAAATCTATGTCCGCCAGCCCGTGCCACTTCTCAGGCGGAGGCAGCAGCGACTTGCTCAGAAGCGTTACCTCTTCCGCCCATATCGTTATTTCACCCGTCTTTGTTTTGCCTAATTTCCCGGATGCGCCGATTATGTCGCCGACGTCAAGCAGCTTCATAAAACTCCACTGCGCGTCCAACAAGCTCTTGCTCAAACCCGCCTGAATCGTGCCGGAGCTGTCCCGCACCGTCAGGAAAATCAATTTACCAATATCGCGCAGAAGAACTATTCTGCCCGCGCACCTGGCTTGCTGGCTCTCGTCGCCGTCTTTGAACCTCGCCTTTATCTCCGCCGCCGGCTCCGCCCCTTCGTATCTGCCCCCATACGGGTCTATGCCCATCTGCTTTATAGCGCAAAGTTTCTCCTGTCGGACTTGCTCCAATCTGCTTTCTTTTTCCGGCCCCGACGTCGCGCCCTTATTATCTTTATTCTGTTCCGTCAAAACTCGTTCCCCTTACGTGAATTATGCCGCTTTTCTCGCAACCGCTCGCGCCCGCTCACGAATCAGCTTGCTTTTCATAACTAATATCCCCGTCGACAACTGCGGGTCCGACTCGACGGTCTGCTCGGGCGTATACTTCTTAACAGGCGAAACTGCATTATCGTGCCCCACCTTGACGAGCACGTCATTATCACGCTGGATATCGAACATCTTGCGAAGCTCATCACTTCGCAGCCCAACCGTAACGGCGGGCCCGATGCCCCAGTCCTTTGTTCCTTCCTTTTCCGTCTCCTCTTTGCTCTTCACCCGCTGCCCCGAAGGCAAATGATAATAAGCCATCGTGTATTTCAACTGCGCGCCGTCCCCGGGATAATGCGTTATCCCCTGCACCACCCCCTTGCCGTGCGTCCGCTCCCCTACCAGCGTCGCACGATTATGCGAAGGGTCAGCCAGCGCGCCGGCGACAATCTCCGATGCGCTTGCCGAGCCGGTGTTAATCAGCACAACAACCGGATAGTTCGGATGCGTCCCCTTGCTGTGGGCCGACACGTATGTCGGTATCCCGAACCGCGGCCGGGTCATCACTATCAGCCCCTCATCCAAAAACGCGTCCGCCACGTCAACGGCGCTGTCAAAAATGCCGCCCGGGTTAAACCGCAAATCCAGTATCAAACCTCGCATCCCGGCCGCTTCAAGCGACTTGAGCGCCTCCTCCATATCCGACGCCGTCTTCTCTGAAAAGCTCGTCAGTTGAACGTATCCAATCTTGTTCGGCTCGTCAATCATATACAGCCATTTGCCTTCTTCGTCCCTCTTCCACCCGCGAACGGTCGGCACGGTTATCTTCGCACGCGTTATCGTCACCTCGCGCCCCTCCCGCTGACTTTCGCTCCTTACCCTGAGCGTCACCTTTGTCCCCGCGGGCCCCGTTATCTGTTTTACCGCGCACAACAGCGGCATGTCCTTTGTCTGTGTCCCGTCAACGCTCTCTATCACATCACCGGCGTCAAGCCCGGAATTATACGCCGGCGTATCCGGCAACAAACTCCCTATCGTCAACAGCCCCTTCTGCCTGGTTATCTCCACACCTATGCCCGAAAACTCATTCATCATCGCCTTCTCAAAATCCTGCACCTGCTTAGGCCAGACGATTACCGTGTACGGGTCTAACGCCAAAAAAGACGCCTCCGCGAACTGCGCGATTACCAACCCCCCCGGCAGCCGGGCGGTTGTCGAATTAAGCTCCAGCACTTTATTAAACACATCTACGAAGCTGTCCCTGCCGGCTCCTTCAGGCCAGTCGTTTACCTCCTGCTCAAGCGTCTCTAACGCCGAACACAGCAACGCTATCGAATTCGCGTCCGGCTTAAAATCCTTGAAGCTCTCCCCCAGCACCGAAGCATTCGGCTCGCTTGTGCCTTTTTGCGCCAGCGTCCCCACCACCTCCGCCAGCAATCTGCACCGCCTCACTCCCTTCGCCGACATTTGCCGGTAATCTATCTTGTTTATGTAATTGAAATTCAGCGCGTCCACCGCTCGCTCGAATATCCGCTTCTTTACACCGTCAAATCGCTGCCTGCCCGTCTCGCAGGGACTGTCCTGAAACGAAGCCGCTATCTCCGCCTTGTCAATCAGTTGCTCCGCATGGTTCGCATAATCCTTGTTGTTCGGGTCAATCGCGGCAAGCCAGCTGTAACATACTACGTAAGCGTCAAGCCACTTGCCCTTCGCCTCGAGCTCCGCCGCTTCCGCTTTGCTCCTGTCAATCGCATCGAGCACACACGGGTCCGACAACAGCTCCTTTTTTTGCTCCTCGTCGGCAAATTCGATTGTCCGCGTCACCACCGCCAGCACCGCCGCGGCACCATCCGGCTCTTTCTGCTCATCTACATCGTTATCATCTGTGGTCGGCAAACCGGCATCTTCAAGCCATTGCTGGGCAAAAATCCGCATCCCTTCCAAAGAATCCCGCCGCGGAGAATTAACCTCATTTTCATCTATCGGCTTGCCCTGAGCATCGTCGAAGGGCAAGCCGGCTTTTAGCCGCTCCAATTTCGTCGCCTGTTCCTTGTATGCCACCTTACGTTGCGACTGCCGGCTCTTCTGCAATTGCCGCCACTGCTCCACTATGTCTCTTAGTTGCGCAACCAGCCCGTCTCCCTGCCCTTTTCCTTCGGATGCCTCCTCTATGAGCTTGCCTGCCTCCTCAAACCTGCCCTGCTCAATCATATCGCAAGCCGCCTCGATAACTCCCCGCTCGCCTGCCCCCAGCATTGTCCCAGGCGAAGCCAAAGAGCCGAGGTCTCGCGTCTTGCCGGCCTCTTCAGGTTGTGTTAAATCATCATGGTGGCCCCCGATGTCAACCAGCGCCATAGGAACCGGCCCGATGCCGCCGCACACCACCGCGGGCAACACCTGACAAAACACTAACGCAATCCACCACCAATACCTTCGCTGCGTCCGATTATGTCTCATACCACCTGAACAAATGCGGAGTTATTATCTTTCCGATTACCGGTTGCTTACAAACCGCGATGCCGATTACGCATCGTGTCGAAGTTATCGACTATCAATAACCAGCCATCAATTATTTACAGGCACTCAGCCGCCTTGCCCGCGCACCCAAGAACGTGCAGCTTGTGCTTGACCATTGCCTTTATCGCGTCCCTGGCCGGCCCCAAATACTTCCGCGGGTCAAACTCGCTGGGCTTTTCCGCGAACACCTGCCTGATTTTCGCCGTCATCGCCAGCCGCAAATCCGTATCAATATTAACTTTACAGACAGCGAGTTTGGAGGCCTCGGTTATCGCTGATTCGGGCACGCCCATCGCGTTTGGCATCTTGCCGCCATATTTGTTAATCAGGTCAACGAATTCCTTCAAAACGCTGCTCGACCCGTGCATTACCAGCGGGAAACCAGGCAGCAACCTCTGAATCTCCTTTATACGGTCAATCGCGAGCTTTGGCTCGGCCTTGAATTTATACGCCCCATGGCTCGTTCCCACCGCCACCGCTAATGAGTCAACGCCGGTCTTCTTGACAAACTCGACCGCCTGCCTGGGGTCAGTCAGGTGCTTATCAACGTCCTCAACGCCGACAACGTGCTCTTCGATACCGCCTAATTGCCCAAGTTCCGCCTCCACCACTACCCCGTGTTTGTGCGCGTATTCAACCACTTCCTTTGTCATCCTGATATTTTCCTCAAAGGGATATTTTGAGGCGTCTATCATCACCGACGTAAAGCCGTCATCGACGAACTGCTTGCACGTCTCGAAATTGTCGCCGTGGTCGAGGTGTGTCGCAATCGGTATGTCGGGGTTTTCCTTCACCGCCACGTTCATTATCGCTGTAAGATAGCTGTTGCTGGCGTATTCCCTTGCGCCCTTCGACACCTGCAGTATCAGCGGCGCCTTCTCCTCGGCTACCGCCTCTATAATGCCTTGTGTTATCTCCATATTGTTGACGTTGAACGCCCCGACTGCGTAGCCGTTCTTATAGGCCATCTGAAACATCTTTTTGGTCGTCACCAATGGCATACCGTTCTCCTTAGTTTTGCGTTTTAAGGTTTAAATTTAGGTTTCTTAGTATACCACCCCCGCCGCAGATT
>JBEKZA010000013.1:0-58779 GCA_049510335.1 Sedimentisphaerales bacterium
TCCAAAGAAAAGGGTTTGCCCATCAAATTGAAGTAAGATTGTCTTCGCGGCCGCGATAAGTTATCATTTCCTCAAACCAAATCAGGGAAAGTGCGCAAATGACTGAAAGTTCCGTAGCTCGTCCAGCATCAGAAGACAAAAAAGCCGTCGGTAAAATCCTCGAATTGGCTAAGCAAGCACACGTAGATGTCACAGGCGGTAAAGTAAGAAGAACGTCGTCTCGTTTTTGTCTTGGTGTCGAGCACGGCGATTACAACGGCACCGAACTTTTCGGCGTGGGCACTGACCGCTTTATCTGGATGGCATACAAACCCGCCGATGATTCACGAATGCGGCTCTATAGTGGTAACTTTCCTGACGATGGCGTCATCGAGTTTGAACTGGGTGATGTTCCTGAGCCAAAATCCGCGCAGGTCGCCGAGACCTGGGCACGCTTCGCCTACGGTGTCGATTTTGTGCTTCGCCGGGCGGGCTACAAACTGAATCGCGGAATCAACGCGGTCATTTATGGCAATATCCCCGGCGGCGGTATGTCCCGCTCAGCGTCGCTGACACTCAATCTAATATTATCTCTGCTTGATGCAAACGATATTGAGGAACCGGACAAGTTTAAGATAGTCGATTTGGCGCAGGCCGTAGAAAACGATTACATCGGCTCACCCTGCGGCAAGTTGGACCAGATTATGATACTTTTCGCCCGCGAGGGCTTCGGAACCTACTACAACCCAAAAGACCGCAAGGTCGAATACGTCCCGCTTGGTAAAGGCGCCGCCGATTTCTCAATTGTCGTTATGGACACCGGCACGGTCAGACCGGGCCTCGAAAAATCAACCTATAAAATAAGAAGGGCCGAATGCGAGCAGCTTGTCTCAATCCTCCAGAAAGCCGGCTACAAAATCTCCTGCCTTGCGGATGTTAAAACCGATGCCCTCTATGAGAAGATTATGGCCGAATTTGCAGGTCGTTACCCTAACCTCTGCGACCGGTTCAGATATATCTTTGCCGCTCAAAAACGCTTCTATGAAATGATGGATGCCTGGAAACGTGGCGACGTCGAAATGGTAGGGCGGATATTCCGCGAGGATGGCATCGGTCTGCGTGATGACTACAAAATCTCCGGCCCTGAGCTTGAGACGATGTGTGATATCGCCAGAACGGTTCCCGGTGTATTAGGCGAACGAATGTTGGGCGGCGGTGACAAGGGCGCAGCAGGCGCATTGGTCAAAGCCGCGAGTGTCAATGCCCTAAAACAGGCGGTTGATATTGACTACCCGCGCAGCCGACCCGAGTTTGCCGACAAATATGCTGTTCATATCTGTAAAGTTGTCGATGGCGTCCGATTATACGACAACCTGCTCGGCTGAATTACATCTGCTATTTTGCCGCTGGTGAAACCTTTATAAGAACAACACCGTGGGGGCGAACCATTGCCTCAAACTGGTTTTCGTATGTGCCGATGTCTTTTTGCCGCCAGAGGTCTCGGACGGTCTGGTTGCCGGTAATGCCAAGCTGCTGCCAGGTGACCTTAACGGCGTTCGGTTCTTCGCCGGTATTGAAAAGTCCGACTCCCTTTGAGCCGTCTTCAAGGTCCTTGGCCAATACTTGGGTAGTGCCCGCCGCACAGACCTGTGTCGCCTGTTTGCCGAGCGGGTCCTGGTCGAGCGCAAGCACCTCATCGTTGGTCAGCAGATTTTGTGTGAAGTCGTCGAGCTGGTCTAATGGGCAGCCGATTAGAAGCGGAGCAGACCACAGGCACCACAGCGAAATATGCGTGTATTGCTCGTCGGGCGTTAACTTGGTAGGGTGCGGCGTTCCCCAGCCGACCTTGCCGACAACTAACATATCAGCGTCTGACCAGTGACCGGGGCCTGTGAAAGTCGCCCATTTCAGATGTTCCTTCCATATTTCCGTGACTCCAACAGCCCATGTTTCGCGTACCTGCTTTTTGGTCCAGCCGTCGCGAATATCGCCCGTGGTTCTCCAGCAGTTGGCTAACCTTGCGCATACAGCCGCTTTGTCGAATGACATACAGGCCGACAGAGAATAGACGATGTCACGCCCCGATGCTTTGAGCGCATTTGCCATCGCGGTGATTTGCTGTTCCTGATGGGTATGCCAGTCGTATTTGAGGTAATCGATACCCCACTGCCCATATTGCATAGCGTCGTTTGTATCGAAGGCGTATTTACCTAAGCGTTTGTTGCTCTCATAGTCGGCCAATTTGACCCACGAACCGTTCGGTTCATCGCTTGAGCCGCCGGGATAGCCCGCGTATGTGGTTATCCAGGGGGACGAATATATGCCGACTTTCAAGCCCAGTGAGTGAACGTAATCACAAAGCCCCTTCATATCCGGGAATCTTTGATTGCCCTGGAGAGCGTTGAAAGGCCCGCCGCGTTTACCCTGCCAGGTGTCGTCGATATTGATGTAAGTCCAGCCGTGATTGATAAGTCCCGAATCGACCATTGCCTTTGCGGATGCCCGAACATTCTTGTCGGAAACGTTGTGTGCCCAACAGTTCCAGCTGTTCCAGCCCATAGGAGGAGTTAGTGCGATTTGGTCGCCAACAACGATTTTCAGGGAGCGTTCGGCTGTTCCCAGTGAATTTGTCGCCTTGAGTTTCACCGTGTATGTGCCCGGCTTGTCCATCTTTCCAGTGATAAGTCCCGTTTGCTTGTCGAGCGTCAGCCCTTCAGGCAGTCCTTGTGCCTCGAATTCAAGAGGGCGATTGCCCGTTACCGCTATGGTGAACAGGAAGGGGCTGCCCGGCCGGATGCCGAAAACCGACGCACCGTTTATTTTTGGCGAAGGCGCCGCCTTTGGAGTAAGAATATACCGCTCATTTGGCTCCAGCTTCAGTTCGGCTGGTGAATATATTTTCTGCTGGTCGGCCATAGCACAGCCGACGATTGCGATTGTGACTGTTAAAATACCGCTCAGAGTTGTGAATGTTGCGATCCTCATAAACTCCTTCCTTTCTTAAACCGGTTTTTGTTCCGTATAAGCGGTCTTAAACTCTAATGGATTATCCGTGCGTTATCAAGCAGCGGTCGGGCACAAATTTTTTGGCTTTCATTATCGGCTATTTGGTGGTATAGATATGCCTGTAGGTAACCAAGAGATTGGGGGAATCACGAATGAAAGCCGCAGTCATAACGGAGCACGGTGAGCTGGATAAGGTAAATCTGGCTGATATTGCCCAACCTAAGCCCAGTCGGGGCGAAGTGTTAATACAGGTAAAATCCGCCGCCCTCAATCATCTTGATATATGGGTCAGGAAGGGCAGGCCCGGTGTGACACTGTCTGGGCCGCATATACTCGGCTCGGATGCCGCCGGCGTCGTTAGTGAGATGGGTGCTGGGGCGGATGGTTTTGCTGTAGGCGATGAGGTGATTATCAATCCGGGTTTGGGCTGCGGCAAATGTGAGCTCTGCAGGAAGGGCGAGCAGAGCGAGTGTGTGTCTTTTGGTATCGTTGGTATGAGCAGGCCCGGGACGTTCGCTGAGTATGTGTCGGTGCCCGTCGCCAATGTTTACCGCAAACCTGCTCATCTGAGTTTCGATGAGGCGGCTGCGCTGCCGCTCTCTTATGTCACTGCCTGGCGGATGCTTATGACCAGGGCAGGGCTAAGACCTGGAGATACCGTCCTGATTCACGGTATAGGAGGAGGGGCGGCTTTGGCGGCGCTGCAGTGGGCCAAACTCGCCGGTGCAGTAGTAATTGTAACGTCCTCGTCGGACGAAAAACTGAAGCGTGCCGAACAAATCGGCGCAGATTTCATTATTAATTATAATCGCAGGGATGTAGCCGGTTCTGTAAAAGAGGTGACTTTGGGTCGGGGCGTGGATGTGGCGATTGACACCGTTGGGGCGGCAACCTGGCCGGTCGATTTTGCGGTCGTCAGGCGAGGCGGAAAGATTGTGCTGTGCGGCGTGACGAGCGGACCGAAGGCGGATACGAATTTGCAGGCGCTATACTGGAACCAGTTGACGATTATGGGTTCGACGATGGGTTCGGATGATGATTTTCGTTCAATGCTTGCGGCAGCGTCGGCGGGTAAGCTGAAGCCGGTCATAGATTCGGTTTTCCCGCTCGGCAAAGTACGGGACGCGATGGGAAAAATGGAACGGGGAGCACAGTTCGGCAAGATTGTATTGAAGGTTGCAGAATGAAGTTTTGTATGAGGAGTGTGTTATGGCAAAGAAGCTGAAAGGGACACAGACCGAGAAGAATCTTCTGGTGGCGTTTGCGGGTGAATCGCAGGCCAGGAACCGCTACACCTATTTTGCCAGTCAAGCCAAAAAAGAGGGTTACGAGCAGATAGCGGCCATATTCGAAGAGACCGCCAATCAGGAAAAAGAGCACGCAAAAAGGGAATTCAAGTTTCTGGAGGGCGGCGAAGTTGAAATTACCGCGGCGTATCCTGCCGGCGTGATAGGCAATACGCTCGAAAATCTAAAAGAGGCGGCGGCGGGCGAACATTACGAGAATACGATTATGTATCCTGAATTTGCGAAGACCGCCGAAAAAGAGGGGTTCCAGGCAATAGCGAATGTCTTCATAAACATCGCGGTTGCGGAAAAGAGACACGAGCAGCGTTATCTTACGTTGGCCAGGAATATTACCGAGGGGCGTGTTTTCAAACGGCCAAAGGCGGTCAGGTGGGTCTGCCGGAACTGTGGCTACGTGCATGAGGGAACAGAACCGCCTGATTCCTGTCCTGCTTGTGCGCATGCGAAGAGTTACTTCGAGCTTGAGGCGGTGAATTATTAACTGCTTATAGGCAAGTCCCTGCCGCAAAATAAGCATTTTACTTATTGTGAGCTTTTTCCCATCGCTATATACATAACGGTTAAGGCGGAGAGATAGGTAAAGAGTAGGGCTGCGTTTCGTCCGTATTTTTGGATGAACCGGCCGGTGTCCCGGTTGTATGTTGGAAACGATTGGCGATGACTAAAAGTTATATTGCCTCCGTAGTGTTTGGTCTGGTATTGCTGACGGCATTACTGTTTGTAGGATGCAAGGAGAGTATTATGAAAGAGCGAACGGGTATAGTGACAATGAAGGGCAAGCCAATCACCCTGTTGGGCGAAACGATTGAGGTTGGGCAAAAGGCGCCGGATTTTGAGGTCGTTGCAAATGATTTATCGGTGGTTAAGTTCTCGTCTTTCGCCGGCAGGGTTTGTGTTATCTCATCGGTGCCGTCGCTTGATACGTCCGTCTGCGACATCGAGACCCGCCGGTTCAACGAGGAGGCGGGCAAGCTCGGGGGTGATGTCACTGTGCTGACAATAAGTATGGATTTGCCCTTCGCGCAGAAACGATGGTGCGGTGCGGCGGGAGTGAAGAACGTTCAGACGTTGTCGGACCATCGCGACGCGTCGTTCGGCAAGGCATATGGAGTGTTGATTAAGGACCTGCGCCTATTAGCCAGGGCGGTATTCATCGTGGATAAAAAAGGTATCGTGCGCTATGTACAGATAGTGCCCGAGATTGCGACTGAGCCGGATTACGATGCCGTCCTGAAGGCCGTTAAAGGGCTGTGAAAACAGGGAAAGGGATTTGAACTTATGGTAAACAAAATCAAGCCAAACATATATTCAGTAGGAGCGGTTGATTGGGACAGGCGCCTGTTCGACGAATTGATTCCGCTGCCCGACGGCACAAGCTATAACGCGTATCTGATAAAGGGCAGTGAGAAGACGGCTTTGCTGGATACCGTTGACCCAAATAAGACAAGTGTCCTTCTGGATAATCTCGTCAGGGCTGGAGTCGAGCGAATCGACTACGTGGTTGCCCATCACGCCGAGCAGGACCATTCCGGCTCGATACCGGATGTGCTGTTGCTTTATCCTGATGCCAAAGTTATCACCAACGCCAAGTGCAAGGCGATGCTGATGGCCTTCCTGCATATCGATGAGGACAAATTCATTACGATTGAAGACGGACAGACGATATCGCTCGGCGACAAGACGTTGAAGTTTGTTTTCATCCCGTGGGTGCACTGGCCCGAAACATTCGGCACATATCTTCCGGAGGACAAGATTCTGTTCCCCTGTGATTTCTTCGGGTCTCATCTGGCGGCAAGCGGCCTGTTTGTGGAAGACGAGCCGATGGTTTATGAGTGCGCGAAGCGATATTATGCCGAGATTATGATGCCGTTCAGAAGTCCCATCAAAAATAATCTCAAGAAGCTGGAGCCGCTGGCTATTGAAATGATTGCGCCGAGCCACGGCCCGGTTTATCAAAGGCCGCAGTTTATTATCGACGCCTATAAGGACTGGGTCGGTGACGACGTTAAAAACGAAGTGGTTGTCGCTTATGTTTCGATGCACGACAGCACGCGGAAAATGGTCGAGCATTTTGTTGACGCGCTGGTTGAACGGGGTATAAAGGTAAGGCAGTTTAACCTCATAGGCGTTGATATCGGAGAGCTGGCGATTGCGCTTGTGGATGCGGCTACGGTGGTTATCGGTTCGCCGACCTTTCTTGTGGGGCCTCATCCTGCGGCGGCGTATGCGGCTATGCTGGCCAATACACTCAGGCCCAAGACGAGGTTCGTTTCGATTATCGGCTCCTTCGGCTGGGCAGGCAAAATGGTCGAGCAACTATCGGGTTTGCTTGGCAACCTGAAAGTCGAGGTCATTGAGCCGGTGGTCGCAAAAGGGTTGCCAAAGGATGAAGATTTCGAGGCGTTAGACAAACTGGCTGACAAAATAGCGGAAAAGCATCGTGGAATCGGGATACTGAAATAGCGGATAACACTTAGATTTGAAAGGGGATTACAATGGCTGCGAAACTTGAGATTTACAAATGCCAGAAGTGCGGCATTATAGTTGAGGTGTTGCATGATGGAGCCGGTGAGTTGGTCTGCTGTGGCCAGCCGATGGAAAAACTGGTTGCAAAGACAGCGGACGCAGGCAAGGAAAAGCACGTGCCGGTCATAGAAAAACTCGCCGACGGCTTCAAGGTCAAAATCGGCAGTATTCCTCACCCGATGGAGGAAAAACACTACATCGAATGGATTGAGCTATTGGCTGACGGCATAGCATATCGCAAATTCCTCAAGCCGGGCGTTGCTCCTGAGGCGGTCTTCAACGTAAAGGCGACAACCGTATCGGCGCGTGAGAATTGCAACATACACGGACTGTGGGAGGGCAGATAGCATGGCTGTCAGCTTCAATTTAGATGAAATATTCGAAATAGCCGAGCAAATCGAGCGAAGCGGCGCAAAGTTTTATCGTGAAGCCGCCCAAAAGGCCTCCGACAAGGCCGTACAGAAGATGTTCGTCGATTTGGCCGCGATGGAAGAAGGCCATCTCCAGATATTCCGTGAGATGAGAAAACAGCTTGGCAAAGACGAACAGGAGCAGACAACCTTCGACCCCGACAATGAAGCCGCTCTTTATCTCCAGACAATGGCCGATGAACATGGAATCGAGGGAAAGAAGGACATCGAGACCAAATTGACCGGCAGGGAAACAATGAAAGAGATTTTTGAGACAGCGATAAAAGCGGAACGGAACTCGATTGTTTTCTATACCGGCTTAAAGCAAATGGTTTCTGCCTCCGGAAGGGGTAAGCTCGACGATATTATCACGGAAGAGTTTGGTCATTTGGCCGTTTTGAAGATTGAGTTGGCAAAACTGTCCTGATGCGATAATTTGTGTCGATGTTGTTGGACGTTTAACAATGCTCTATTTGGAATCGCTGTTCAAGCTGAGCTACGGTATGTGCATCCTCAGCTCCAAGGCAGGCGACAAAATAAATGGATGCATTGTCAACACCGTGTTTCAGTTGACGCCCGAGCCGCCGATGGTCGCTGTCAGTGTCAACAGACAGTGTCTGACGCATCAGTTCATCGGTGACAGCAGGGTGTTCGCTGTTTCAATCCTGTCGGAGGCGGCGCCGATATCTTTTATCGGCAGATTCGGCTTCAGGACGGGCAGGGATATAAACAAGTTCGAGCGGGTGAAATACCGGCTGGGCACGACGGGTTCGCCGATAGTCCTCGATAACGCCGTCGCGTTTCTGGAAGCTGAGTTGACGCAAAGTATCGACATTGAAAGCCACACGTTGTTTATCGGCAGGGTAATCGCCTGCGAGACGCTCGATGACGGTGCTTATCCTATGACTTATGCTTACTATCGCGACGTAAAGCACGGCAGAACGCCTAAATCGGCGGCGACGTATATCGAGGCAAAACCAGCACAAGCTAAAGGGGTAAAAATAATGAAGAAATACAAATGTATTCTGTGCGGTTATATTTATGACCCGGCACTCGGCGACCCTGATAACGGGGTTGCTCCGGGGACCGCCTTCGAGGATGTGCCTGCTGAATGGGTCTGCCCGGACTGCGGTGCAGGCAAAGGTGAGTTTGAGCCGGTCGAAGGATAATTCCTTTACTCGCGTTGCTGCGGAGCGGTTATCATTTTATTTTTTAGGACGCCTGTTATGAGCGATACTAATCGGATAGTTTTGACGCAGGAAATTGTCTGTGCGGAAGCCAAAGCCCCTCCCTGCGGTATGATTGTCTTCGGCGCATCCGGCGACCTGGTCCACCACAAACTGCTTCCGAGCATTTTTGGGCTCCGCAGGCGCGATTTGCTCAATGAAAACTTCTACTTTTTGGGATGCGGCAGAACTCCGCTTTCGGATGAGCAATACAGGGTGGATGTCGAATCTGCAATCAGACAAGGTTCCGGCGATGTCTCCAGGGACGTGCTCGACCGGTTTCTCGGTTCACTTTATTACGTCACCGGCGACTACAATGACCCTTCCTTTTACAGGGCTATCTCAACTCGTCTGCCTGATATAGAGGCAAGACACAATGTCGCAGGCAATCGTGTTTTCTATCTTGCCGTGCCGCCGTTGCTGTATGGCACGATAGTGGAAGGGCTGGGTCTGGCGGGGCTTTCCTGCCCCGGACCCGGCTGCCAAAATGTTCGCCTCGTCGTTGAAAAACCTTTTGGCAGGGACCTCAAAAGTGCCGTCGAGCTTAATCGAACCGTTCAAAGGCATTTTGCCGAAGACCAGATATACCGCATCGACCATTATCTCGGCAAGGAAACCGTCCAGAATATAATTATGCTACGTTTTGCCAACGCAATTTTTGAGCCGGTCTGGAATCGTAATTTCGTAGATAATGTACAGATTAAAGTCGCTGAGTCGGTCGGTGTTGAGCATCGTGGCGGCTATTACGACAAGGCGGGTGCCCTGCGGGATGTTTTTCAGAACCATATGCTCGCGATGCTTGCGCTGGTGGCGATGGAGCCGCCCGTTTCCTTTGAGGCCGACCGTGTCCGTGACGAGAGAGTCAAGCTGCTGCGCTGTATCCGGTCGTTGACTTCGCAAAGCGCAATTACCGATTTTGTCAGGGGGCAGTATATCTCCGGTATGGTGGAAGGCAAAACCGTCCCCGCTTACAGGCAGGAGCCGCAGGTTGACCCGAACAGCTCAACCGAGACATTTGTGGCAGCGAGATTATTTATCGACAACTGGCGATGGCAGGACGTGCCCTTCTACCTCAGGTCAGGTAAACGCCTCGCCACAAAAGACAGCGAAATCGCTATTACGTTCAAGAAAGTCCCTCACTCGATGTTTGTATCGGTGGGTCTGCCTGATTTGCCGCCGAATGCGCTCGTAATACAAATCCAGCCGCAGGAAGGTATCTCGCTTAGTTTCCAGGCCAAAAGACCCGGTTCAAAGGCCTGCATCGGTACGCTCAGGATGCAATTCAATTACAGTGAGGTTTTTGGCGGTGAACCTCCCGAGGCGTATCAGCGCCTGCTTCTGGATTGTATGCTGGGCGACCAGACGCTTTTCACCAGGCAGGACGACGTCGAAGTTTCCTGGCAACTGCTGGGGCCGATTCTGCAGGCGTGGGAAACCCGTTCCCAGATGCCCTGTAAATACCCGGCGGGCTGCGAGAGTTTTCCGGAAGCTGACCGGCTTATAGAATCGGACGGCAGAAAATGGCGAACCCTGTGGGAAACATAAACTAATCTGTTTGAAGGGACAAACTATGGACATATTTCAGTTCGCTATGGAAAAAGAGCAATTCTCGGAACAGTATTATCGCGAACTGGCGCAGAAAGCGCCCCACAAGGGTCTTGTAAGTATTCTCACTATGCTGGCTGACGAAGAGCACGGCCATTTTGAAGTTGTGTCGAAGATGAGAGAGGCTGTTCCCGCCGGCGTTGACGATACGATATTGCTGACAAACGCCAAAACCATCTTTGCGAAAATGAGGCAAAGCCGCGAAAAATTCAAATTTGGCGACACCCAAATTGACCTTTACAAAAAAGCGCAGGACATAGAAAAGGACAGCCGTTCTTTCTACCTGCAAAAGGCAAAAGAGGCGACAGACCCATCCCATAAGGCAATCTTCGACAGGCTGGCGGAGGAGGAAAATAAACATTATTTTCTGCTCGAAAACATTATTGAGTTTGTGTCCAGACCGCAAACCTGGCTGGAGAACGCAGAATTTCATCATCTTGAACAGTATTAACTGGTGTTAACGGGAACGTTTTTTTAAGGAGACCTGAAAATGACAAGTAAGGCGAAGCGAGATATAGTGTTTGGTATTTGTGTGGTTACAGCGGCGGCCGTGACGCCGCTTGTGTATTCGCACTGTCAGTTACCCTGCGGCATCTATGATGACCCGGCGCGGCTGGCAGTGATTGCCGAAGATATCAATACGGTTGAAAAGGCAATGAAATCGATTGAAGAATTGTCGGCCCAGCCGAAGCCGAATATGAACCAGATTGTTCGGTGGGTCAACGACAAGGATGAGCACGCCGAGGATATCGCACATATCGCCAGCTACTATTTTATGGCCCAGCGTATAAAGCCGGTTGATAAAAGCGATGCGGCCGGTTATGAAAAATACGTAAAGCAGCTTACGCTGCTGCACGAGATGATTATTTACTCGACTAAAGCCAAGCAGACAACCGACCTGGCCAACGTAGAAAAACTTCGCTCGCTTCTGGGGGAGTTTCGTACTGCGTATCTGGGCGACAGCCATTAGGCCTTGTATTACGGCGACTGTGCGGGTGTGAATGGTAAAAGGCGAGTTCATGGACAATAGTGGCGTTTCTATAGTTTTGTGCGGCCAGGCCGGTATGGGCATTCAGACCGTCGAAGGCATTCTGACGCGAATGCTCAAACAGGTTGGCTACAACGTCTTCGCCACCAAGGAATATATGTCCCGTGTCCGCGGGGGCAACAACTCCACGCAGATACGCGTCGGTTCTCGCCCCATCTCTGCCTTTGTCAACAGAATGGACTACCTCATACCGCTCAACAAAGGTGCTATAGACCACGTCTGGGACAGGATTTCCGCCGACTCCGTTGTCGTCGGCGAAAGTGAATTGCTGGGAGACGAGGCCCGCAGCGGCCCTTTCACGTTTATAGACGCGCCCTTTACCAGAATAGCGACCGACCTCGGCAACAGGGTTTATGCCAATGTTGTGGCGGTTGGGATGCTGGCGGGGTTGCTCGGGATGAAACTGCCTGATATTTGTGGTTATGTAAAGCAATTCTTTTCGACCAAAGCCGCTGATGTAGCGGAGCAAAATGTGCGGGCCGCCGAAGCTGGCTTCCGGCTTGCCGAGGATGTGTCTCATCGGGCCAATGTCACTTTCGATATCAGCCCTGATGCCGGCGTGAAAGACCAGATTCTTTTGAGCGGCGGTGACGCGGTGGGGCTGGGGGCAATAGCAGGGGGGTGCAATTTTATTGCGTCCTATCCGATGTCCCCATCGACGCCCGTGCTGGTGTTCCTCGCCAAATACGGCAGGGATTTCGGCGTCATTGCCGAGCAGGCCGAAGATGAAATCGCAGCGATGAATATGGCCATTGGCGCCTGGTACGCCGGCGCACGGGCGATGGTGACTACATCAGGCGGTGGTTTTGCCCTGATGGTCGAAGGGCTGAGCTTGGCGGGTATGCTTGAGTCGCCTATGGTCGTTCACTTGGCGCAAAGGCCTGCCCCTGCCACCGGCTTACCCACCCGAACCGAGCAGGCCGACCTGGAGCTTGCCCTCTACGCAGGCCACGGCGAATTTCCCAGAATCCTGTTTGCCCCCGGCACGCTTGAGCAGGCCTTTCTTCTCACCGCCCGTGCCTTTAATCTTGCTGATAAATACCAGATGCCCGTATTTATTCTTACCGACCAGTTTCTTATCGATTCCTATTACAACGTTCCCGCCTTCGATTTATCGCGGGTAAAGGTCGAGAAATACTTTGTCAAGACCGCCGCTGATTACAAAAGGTATGAAATGACCGAAAACGGCGTTTCGCCGCGAGGCGTTCCCGGCTTCGGCGTGGGGTTAGTATGCGTTGACAGCGATGAGCATGATGCCGAAGGGCACATCACCGAGGATTTGCAGCTCAGAACCAGAATGGTTGACAAACGCCTGCGAAAACTCGACTCCGCCAAAACCGAGATAGCTGTGCCGGAGCTTTATCCCAATTGCAAATATGATAATCTCGTCGTCTGCTGGGGTTCGACCTATCATATCGTAAAAGAAGCGATTGACCTTTTGGGCAGAAAAGACACTTCTCTTCTGCATTACAGCCAGATTTATCCTTTGCATCCGCAAACCGCGGATTACTTGGCCAAAGCCAAGAAAGTCGTCGTTGTCGAAAGCAACGCGACCGCCCAGTTCGCCAGGTTGATAAAGCTATACACCGGCTTCGATATAAAAGACCGGATTTCGAAATACAGCGGCTTAAGTTTCGCCGTCGAAGAGGTCCTGCAGGCGTTGCGGGAAATTTTACGTTGAGGTTCTTATGAGCGTGTCGGCCTTTGATATGGGTAATATCGATGTCGCTTGGTGTCCGGGCTGTGGCAATTACGGTATTCTTACCGTGCTTAAACGTGCGCTGACCGAGCTGAATATCACGCCGGAGAATCTTGTGATGGTTTCCGGCATAGGCCAGGCGGCCAAAATACCGCATTATTTCAGGGCACATTTCTTTAACGGCCTTCACGGCCGCGCCCTGCCGCCCGCCACCGCAATCAAGGCCGCCAATCCTGCTATGACCGTTATCGCCGAAAGCGGCGACGGCGATATGTATGGCGAGGGCGGCAATCACTTCATTCATACCATCAGGCGAAATCCCGGTATAACCAATATCGTCCACAACAATATGGTTTACGGCCTCACAAAAGGTCAGGCATCACCCACAAGCCAGCTCGGTTTCAAAACCCCGGTTCAGGTCGCCGGCGTCTTCCTCGAACAGTTCAACCCCATCGCCGTTGCAATCGCCCTCGATGCCGGTTTCGTCGCCAGGGCATTTATAGGCGACGCCGACCAGACCAAAGAGATTTTCAAAAAGGCAATCACACATAAAGGATACGCACTGGTGGACGTATTTCAGCCCTGCGTAACTTTCAATAAATTGAATACCTGGCAGTGGTTCAAAGAGCACACGTATTATCTCGATGACTCTCACAACCCAAACGACAGAGTGGCCGCTTTCAAAAAAGCCACCGAGACCGACAAGTTTCCGCTCGGTATATTCTATATCAGCCCGGATAAAAGCGCCTTCGAGGATAACGTCGGCGTATATCGTGATGATAAGCGTCCTTTGTTTGAAAGAGAGCCGGATTTTGCTCGTCTGCGCTCGCTGGTCGATAAATTTCGGACTACCGGCTGACCGGAGAATTTGTGAAACTATGGACACTGTGATTGTAATCCCGTCTCGTCTTGCCGCCTCGGCGCAGCCGGACAAGTTAAAAGCTGTTTTTGATAAATTGCACGACAAGTACAACCGTCGCGAGCTGATTAAGCCCGACCCGCTGCAATTCGTTTACAAATACACCAACCCCGCTGATATGGAAATAGCCGGCTTTCTGTCCGCCTGCCTTGCATACGGAAGGGTCCAGCAGATCGAAAACGACCTGACTAATCTGTTTGGCCTGATGGGCCGAAGCCCTTTTGATTTCGTTATAAACTTCACGCATAAAGACCGGGACCGGCTTAAAAGTTTCAAACACCGCTTCAACACGGGTGATGATATATCCGACTTGCTTGTCCTGCTTCGCAGCGTGCTCGCGAAACACGGCGGCATCGAAAAATTCTTTCTGCTTGGCTACAACCGCGGCGATGAAAACACCGTTTCTGCCCTGATGCGTTTTTGTGACTCACTGCTGGATATGCACCGTTCGACTCATAATGGCCGGATGTCGAAAGGTCTTGCTTTTCTCCTGGCGGGTCCGGGCCGGGGCGGCGCAGCCAAACGATTAAACCTGTTTCTTCGCTGGATGGTTCGCAGTGACGACGTGGACGCCGGCCTTTGGCGCTCCATCGACAAATCGAAATTGATTGTGCCAGTCGATGTTCATATGGCTCGGCTTTGCAGGATTCTGGGCTTTCACAATCACAAAAACGTCTCTTTGAAGACCGCCGTTGAAATAACCCGCAGGTTCGCCGAGATTGTGCCGGATGACCCTGTAAAATATGATTTCGCGCTTTCGCGAATCGGCATCTTGGAGAACTGCACAGGCAAACGCCGCGATGAGTGCGACGTCTGCGAATTGCTGCCGTGGTGCCGCGAGAGAAGGGACTGGTAATGATTAAAATAAGGCCCGAAGACCTCGAAAAATACAGCTCCGCCATCACGCTTTCGGATATGGAGGTTTTTGTATTCCCGGAATTGTTCTACGCCCTGATTCTTGCCAATATAATGAGTCCTCTCATCTGGAAATGGCGCGACGTCGATTGCTTCAAAAAACTCCAGGGCAAGGACAGCTACAAAAAACTGCTCCGCCTTCGCCAGTTCATAATGGACGAATACGATTTCAATCTCGACCTCGAAACATGGGGACTTACCAGCAAGGCAAAAGAGTTAAAACGTTTCTCCGGATTCATTTCGCCCGACGAAGTCGCCAAAAGCAACGGCCTTTTCGGCTATGAGGGTGACAAATATTACTTCGATGTTGATATTCGCAAGCACTTTGGCCTGGACAAATACGACAGCGACATTATCCCTTACTGGAAGACCGAAACAGCCGAGGCGATGGAGGCCTTCGTCCGCAGACCCGGCTACACCAAAAGAGCGGGCGAATGTGTTTCACTGTCCGCTCTTTACGCCGCCGCCGCCTTCATTGTTTGCGGCGTCCCCCTTCAGGATATCTACGCCATACTAACGCCCCTGCACTCACAAAATTTCATCGATATCCGCGACGGCGTCCTCACCAACAACAGACGCCTCATCACTAAGGCGATGTGGTTCAACGGCACTGAGATTTCCAACAAGGCCCAGCGTGCGCTGCGCAATGAAAACGTCACAATTGTCGCTCATCCATCCGGCTATATTCATTGCCTGTATAAACAGGCGACCATAGCGCCGGAAACCTACGCCCATTTCGTCGAACAGCTTCACTCGTATCTGTCCAGCGACCTTTCGCTGGTTGTCTTCGCCAGTTTCCTGCGCTGCAATCCGGCCTATCAGAAGTTTTTCCAGCTTTGCCGGGATTGCCGCGGTCATCCCCAGTTCCTCAAAGCCGAGCTGCTCTTTCACTATGAGCATGGCAGCAATTACCGCATCGCTAATGGGACGCACGATAAACTCCTCGCGGAAGTCTCCGATGAAGATTTCGTTTCTTATGAGATTCCCAGCAGAATCCGCTGCGACCTGATTTGTGAGTTTCTCGCCAAAAACAAAATAGATGTCAGAAACGCCGACGGCAGGGCGGCGCTAATAGAATTTCTCCGGCCAACGATGCCTGACTCGCAGCGATTTGTCGATGGACTTGCCGATTTTGTCTATACCGAGCCGAAATTGCCGGCCAGCGAGAAGGATTATGTGTCGGTCCCGGCGATTCAGATTGGCGCTGACTGGAACAGGGAGGAAATTATAGAGTATCTGCGTAATTTGCGCGCCCGCAGCGCCACCGCCGACCTTGCTTTTTATGCTTACCGCGATATGGAAACCTGCGACTGGGTGCCATTTGTCAAGGCCGCCGTCGAGCGAAACCCCGTCTCGCTGGTTGCCCTCAGGGGCAAATCGGTCCGTGATATTTTTGCGTGGCTGAATACCCTGGACAACGCCTCGATATATCCCGATAAACGTCTCGCCCAGCCCGATGAAGTCACAAATTACCGTTCCGGCGACGGCCTCGAAAAAACGCTGCTTCTGGCCAACGTTATCCGGCAGCAATCCCCGCAGGAAGATATTGAAATTACCGTCGGTGACAGCCAGGTCATTTTGAAAGCCGCCGGCGAGTATCGTTTCGGCTCCTCCAAAGGACTCAAAAAGCGGATTCGTGTTTCGGCTGCCGGAGATATTATTGTATCGGACTAAGGCGGTCATATTTAAGGCGAAAAAAATTATTGCAAAAACGAACTTTTTTGTGTTGACACCGGTATTAAATAGGACTATATTAGTCCTACAGTTTGGGTCTTAAGGAAAATATGGATATTATCAGGCGAAACACGGATTACGCGTTGCGGGCGGTTGCGGAGCTGGCCGGTCAGTTCCGCCGTGAGCTGGTTTCGACCAAAGAAATTGCGGACCGCCGGGATATACCCTATCAGCTTGCCTGCAAGCTCCTGCAGCGGCTGCATAAGGCGGGCGTGGTCCGAAGCGAGATGGGGCCTGCGGGCGGGTTTGCGCTTCGCAGGCATCCGTCGAAGACGACCGTCCGGCAGGTGGTCGAAGCCATCCAGGGGCCGGTCCGGCTGAATCGCTGCCTGTTTGCCAAAAACTTCTGCCGGTTTTTGCCGCGCTGCGCCATCAGCCCCGAATTGGCCCGCCTTCAGGAGCGAATCAATGCGTTTTTGGATGGGCTTACGCTGCAGCGATTGTCAGCCGCGACGGGACGGGCGGTTAAAAAGAAGCATAAAGGAAGTAAAAAATGAACGAACAGAAACAACAAGCGGCTGTTTTGTCCGCTTGTCTGGCAAAACCTGTAATGCTGACAGAATTGATAGATTACGCCGACGACTCGATAGTGAGTAAAACCATAATCGACAAACCCGTCGGCACAATTACCCTGTTTGCGTTCGACAGGGGACAAAAACTCAGTGAGCATACCGCCCCTTTCGATGCGGTCGTGCAGGTGCTTAACGGCAGGGCGCAACTGTCGATAGCTGGCAAACAAACAACCGTTGAGGCGGGAGAGATTATCATTATGCCGGCCAATGTCCCGCACGCCGTCGCTGCGCAGGAAAGGTTCAAAATGCTGCTAACGATGATTCGAGCATGACAGGATTGGTGATTTGAAAGGATTATGACTATGTTTTGCTATCAGTGTGAACAGACCGCGAAAGGCGCAGGATGCACCGTTTTGGGAGTTTGCGGCAAAGAGCCGACGACAGCGGTGCTTCAGGACCTCTTAGTTTATGCACTCAAAGATATCTCTCGCTACGCTCACCGTGCAAGGCAACTGGGCGTTACTGATAAATCGATAAATATTTTTACCGTCGAGGCGCTTTTCAGCACCCTGACCAATGTGGATTTTGACCCCGTTCGTTTCCAGAATTTTATGGTAGAAGCGGCCTCAATAAAGGAAAGGGCCAAATCGCTCTATGAAACGGCCTGCAAAAGGGCGGCAAAGAAGCCGGAACAGTTTGATTGTGACGTCCAGTGGTGGACGGGGCTTGATAATTTGAACGACCTGATTGAAAAAGGCCTGCTCGTTGGCATTCAGGATAAAATCAATAAGCTCGGCCCGGACGTCGCCGGCCTGCAGGAATTGATTGTTTACGGGCTTAAAGGTGCCGCTGCTTATACCGACCACGCCCGGATTCTGGGCAGGGAGGATGATACGATTTATGCCTTTACTCACAAAGTGCTCGACTGGCTCACCCAGAAACCGACTGACGTCGGTATGCTTCTGCAGGTCGCTCTTGCCGTCGGCGAAACCAATCTCAGGGCAATGGAACTGCTCGATGCCGCCAATACGGAAACATACGGCCATCCGGAGCCGACACAGGTTCGCATCACCCCCGTCAAGGGTAAGTGCATTGTCGTCTCGGGTCACGATTTGAAAGACCTTGAGGAGCTGCTCAAACAGACGCAGGGCAAAGGCATCAGTGTTTACACTCACGGCGAGATGCTGCCCTGTAATGCTTATCCGGGTCTGAAAAAATATAAACATCTCGTAGGTAATTACGGCGGCGCCTGGCAGGACCAGCGAAATGAATTTGATGCCTTCCCCGGCGCGATACTTATGACTACTAACTGCCTGCAAAAACCGAAAGACAGCTACAAGGCCCGAATCTTCACCTCCGGTCCCGTGGGCTGGCCCGACGTCGTTCATATCTCGAATCGTGACTTCGCCCCTGTAATCAAAGCCGCTCTTGCTGCGCCGGGTTTTGCCAAAGACGCCCCTGAGAAATTTATCACTATCGGTTTTGCCCGCAACGCCGTTCTCGCCGCGGCCGGCAAAGTCGTTGAGCTTGTAAAACAGGGCAAAATCAAACACTTCTTCCTGATAGGCGGCTGCGACGGCGCTAAACCGGGCAGAAACTACTACACCGACTTTGCCCAAAAGGTGCCGTCTGACTGCATCATACTGACATTGGCCTGCGGCAAATACCGTTTCAACAGGCTCGAATTCGGTTCGATTGACGGTATCCCGCGCCTTCTGGACTGCGGCCAGTGCAACGACGCCTACTCCGCGATTCAGATAGCCGTCGCGTTATCGAAGGCGTTTGGCTGCGACGTGAACGCTCTGCCGCTGTCATTTGTTTTGTCCTGGTATGAGCAGAAAGCGGTGGCCATCCTGCTGACGCTGCTTCATCTCGGTATCAGGAACATCAAACTTGGACCGACGCTGCCCGCGTTTGTCAGCAGCAATGCCCTCAATGTGCTGGTTGAAAAATTCAATATCGGCCCCGTCGGCAGCGTTGATGAAGATATGACCGCAATGTTAAACAGGGCTAAAACATAAGGGTTTTGTTATGGCGGAATTTGTAAAATCCATAGCGATTGACTTCTGGACCACCACCCTCACGATGTCCCCATATCTGCTGTTTGGTTTTTTTGTCGCGGGGTTGTTGTCGGTGCTGCTTCCGCAACGGCAGGTCGAGCGACATCTTGGCGGCAGGGGGGTCTGGCCGGTCATTAAGGCCTCCCTTTTCGGCGTTCCCCTGCCCCTCTGCTCCTGCAGCGTGATTCCGGTCACTATGTCGCTTTTCAGGCACGGTGCCACCAGGGCCGCGGCCGTGTCTTTTTTACTCTCGACGCCACAGACAGGCATCGACAGTATTCTGGTTACTTATAGTTTGCTTGGTTTGCTCTTCGCCGTCTTCAGACCGGTAGCTGCGTTCATAACCGGTATTGTGGGCGGCGCATTGGTCAATGTTTTTGACCATACCCCGCCGGCTGCTGATAGCGGCTCACAGGAATGCACGGAGGAATGTTGTCATCCAACGCCGCGCAGCGGCAAAATGTTCAGGGCTTTGCGATATGGCTTTATCGTGCTTCCACGAGATATTGCCAGGCCGCTGGTGATTGGACTTGTGATTGCCGCCTTTATTTCAGCGCTTGTTCCGAAGGACTTTTTTGCCGATAAACTGCCGCCTGGCTTGCCCTCGATGCTCGTAATGATGGTTTTGGGAATTCCGGTTTACGTGTGCGCGACCGCGTCTGTCCCGATTGCTGCTGCACTGATGATGAAGGGACTGGGTGCCGGCGCCGCGTTTGTGTTTCTGGTGACCGGCCCCGCAACAAACGCCGCTGCAATCGTCACAATATGGAAAATGCTGGGACGCAGGACGGCTATAATTTATCTTCTTACCGTAGCCGGTTGTGCGCTATCGGGCGGGTTTCTGCTCGATTTCCTCGGTGGCGGACAGCCCCCAATGGCTATGACACATCATGGCTGGATGCTGCCGCGTTCGGTTGAATATGTTTCAGCAGTTATACTTTTTATCGTGCTGGGTTTTGCTATAATGCAACGGCGTCAAGTGGATGAATAGGAGTTAATCGTGTCACTTTTTGTAATGGAGGCACATATTATGGCAAATGCATGTATGCCGCATACCGGCCACAACAAGCACCTCTGTTATTTGAACAATCTGGGCTTTCAGATAAGTAATCCCAAAGAGTACAAAGCTCTTGTGAAGAACGCTCGGTTTATCTGCAAGATTTGCGGACGAGTCGCTGTCAGCGAGAAGAATCTTTGTAAGCCGGTAGCCCTATAACCTCCCCGAGATAAGGGGGCAACAGGGGGGTCGAGATGAACCTGTCACCAAAGGCAGGTCCTATAAACTGCCGCGTGACCTTTAAGGACACGATTTTGGCGGCAGTTGGCTCATCTGTGACAGTTTTTGTCAGCTAATTTACCAAATGCCTGCGAAGAATGGGTGCTATGCTACCCCTAAAATCAGGCGTTTTCGCCCTTAGAATCCCTGCCGTTTGTGCCGATAATTTCATAAGGGCTTTTATTTGGGTACAACGATTAGCCAATGGGCAGCTGTATTTAGACCATAATTTTGTTTTTGGTATGCCCATAGAGCGAAGGGATACTAAAAGGTATGCGCAGCATAAAACCGATTCTCTTGCTGGAAGACGACACCGTTGATGCTATGACGGTTAAAAGGGCGATGAAAGACCTTAATGTTGCCAACTCTCTTGTCCGCGCCGTCAACGGCGAAGAAGGCCTCAAATACCTGCGGGATAGCGCCAACGCCAAACCGTGTGTAATTCTTCTCGACCTGAATATGCCCAGGATGAACGGTGTCGAATTCCTCAGAATCATAAAAGCCGATATTCAATTAAAAGGCATTCCTGTGGTTGTTCTCACCACATCCAGAGCCGACCAGGATAAATTCGAATGCTTTGACAGGGGTGTTGCCGGCTACATAGTCAAACCGGTCGGCTACCAGGCCTTCGTGGATGCAATGAGAATTCTTAACCTTTACTGGACACTCAATGAGTTGCCCGGAAGCAATGTTAAAGCAAAGGATGTCGAACTCGAAAAGACCGTACTTGACTGACCGATGCCCGCTTCCCGGACGAAACTACGCCCGACAGGATTCGAACCTGTGACCCCCGGTTTAGGAAACCGGTGCTCTATCCTACTGAGCTACGGGCGCAAACCGCTTTCGATTATAGGCAAACCGGCAACTTTTTGAAAAAGAAAAATTAGCGACTTGGCTCTGTGCGGTAATGTTGTGATAAAACAAAAGAAGCCGGTCATAAGGCCGGCTTCCTTATTTAACTGGCTGCTCTAATCCGGCGGTTGCCGCTAATAAATGATTGCAGTTGCCTCCTCTATTTTCCTGATGACCTCCGAGGCGTCATTGGGCATAGATACATAGCCGTCAAAACCTTTTTGCAGCAGCGCTGTTGTCTCGCCGGCCGCCAGATGGTTCGCAAGAGCAATAATCTTTATGGTCTGCAGTTCTTCGTCCGCACGGATATTTCTGCAGATTTCTCCGGCATCTATATCTGTGGCCAGCAGGTTCACGAGCAAAACGTGTGGCTCGAACCTCTGAATAACAGTGCCGGTCTCGAAATTGCTTTTGACCACCTGGACCTCGTAGTCCGACCTGGTCCTCAACGTTTCCGCCAGGGCCGACGCCGTTTTGCTGTTGCTGTCAACTATCACAACGCGCATCCTGCCCACCGGCAGCGACGGCAGCGGCATGTTGTTCTGCTTCATAAAGCGAATTAGTTCGTGGACCGGTATCCGCCTGTCCTTGCTGCCAGGTATCCGGTAGCCCTTCAGTTGGCCGCTGTCGAACCACTTTGAGACCGTCCGGGGCGCAACGTTGCAAATCTTGGCTACGTCGCCCGTCGTTAATACATTCTTGCCTTTTGCCATTTTCATATCCCTCTTTGGGCGCAAATCCACTCTCTGCCGATGGTTTATCGGCTCGAAAATGGGGGCCGTTTAGGGTAGCTGTCCTATTCTCAAACCTTGCCCCTGATATGGGCTTTTGCTATTATAATTACGTCCCATAAGCCAAGATGGTTCCTGTTTAAAAAGATGCCATATTAGTGGCAGAGCGGGAAAGTGTTTGGCTTGCCTGCGATTGAACAGTAGAATCGCTGCGTTCGTATAATCTGCATTTAGCTCGATAAGGAGATATGTATGCGAATACACTTGTCCCGTCCGGACATTACTGAAAAAGAGATTCAAGCCGTCACTGACGTGCTTAAGGGGCCTGATCTTTCACTTGGTCCCAAGCTGTCGGAATTCGAACAGGCCTTCGCAAATTACATTGGCAGGAAGCGAGCAGTTGCCGTCAACAGTGGCACAAGCGGCCTGTATCTTTGTATGCTCGCCCTCGGTATCGGGCCGGGGGACGAGGTAATTACAACCCCCTTTACTTTTATCTCCACTTCGAATGTTGTGCTTATGGCAGGCGCTAAACCCGTCTTTGTCGATATCGACCCCGTAACTTTGAACATCGCCCCGGATAAAATTGAACAAAAGATTACAAAAAGAACGAAGGCGATTATTCCCATAGAGGCCTTTGGCAGTCCCGCCGGCTTCGATAAGCTTCGCCGGATTGCCGACAAGCACAAACTCGCCTTTGTCGAAGACAGTTGCGAGGCCCTTGGTTCCGCGTTAAACGGCAAAAAGGCCGGCACTTTCGGCGATATTTGCGTTTTTGCCTTTTATCCAAATAAACAGATAACCACCGGCGAAGGCGGTATGATTCTGACCGACGACGACAAATTAGCCGATATGTGCAACTCGCTTCGCAATCAGGGCAGGGGGGTGGGCGGCAGTTGGTTAAGTCACGAACGGCTGGGTTTCAATTACCGCCTAAGCGACATCAACTGCGCACTCGGTATCGTCCAACTTTCGAGAATCGAGGAAATAAAACGCAAACGCAAACAGGTTGCCAAATGGTATCAGGAGGACTTTGCCGGCGACGACCGTCTGATTGTGCCGACCGAACCCGTCGGCTGTGATACCAACTGGTTTGTTTTCGTGGTTCGTCTTGCCGACAGGTTTACTCGCCAGAATCGCGAAAAGGTTTTGCAGACGATGCGTGACGCCGGCATACAGGTCAGCAACTATTTCACGCCCGTTCACCTTCAGGCATTTATGGTCGAACGCTTCGGCTTCAAGCCGGGCGACTTCCCCGTTACCGAGAAAATCGCCGAAAGGACTATTGCGCTACCTTTCTACAATAATCTCAGCAGGGACGAAGTTGGTATTGTCTGCGACGAGCTTCGCGGGGCTGTGGAAAAAGTTTGAGAACGAACAAAAAAAACGCCGTCGGATTCAAACCCGCCGGCGTATGAGTTTAATCAGTTGCCTGAATTATTTAACCTGGTAATCCTTGGCCGGTATCAGCGAGTTGATAAGACCGTCCAATTCTTCTTTAGTTAATTGCCCATTTATCGCGACTATCAATCTCGTCTCCGAAGGTGTCTCAATGATATAACCGCTGCGGTTTGCTGCCGGCTCGATACCGCTGCTGCGAAGCGTCAGGTCCGTCCACCAGGCCACCGGGCCCGGATTTTCCCATAACTTGCAACCATTCGGGTAAATAGTTTTCGGTATCATTTTTCCGGCCGCTTCTATCTGTTTGGTTATCGAGGCAAAATACTTGTTGTGCGTTTCGGACTGGGCAACTATTACATCTCGTTTGTCCTGTGCCTTGTATATAGCCACGAACATCCGTTTCGGTGCGCTCATTGTGTCAAGCACGTCCACAAGCATCCGCTGCTGTGTCCAATTCGGGTCAGTCGCAAATATATACGTATCGAACGAGGCTCGCTCTGCCATATCCCGAACGGAAATATTCGGGATCGCAATGTCAGAAGCTACGGTGACAGGGCTGGGCGACTGGGCTGCAAGTTCCTTACTGCTAATTTCAGCAAGGTTCCACGAAAACTCCGGCTTCTCAACCGACTCGCTCAGCGCCCTTCGTATGATAATTTGCGGCTTTCCGTTGGTGATATATTCGATTTCGGCGACAATCTCGTCGCTCTGCCGGACCTTGAACAGGTAATACGTGTTCGACTGCTCGCCCATTACACCGGTAAAGCCCGCCTTATATACGGTCACCTTTGTCCCGTCTGTCAGTACGTCGTTTGTAACCGCCTGCACCGGCTGCCGAAGACATTTTTCATCGAGGCACTGCTGTACCCCTGCCGTCAAACCAAGGAATTCAGCCGGATTGTCCGGCGCCTTGAAATTTGCCGCAATGGCTTCGCTCTTCATTTTTATCGTTCCGTTATTCATCGACTCGGACTGATATACGAAGCTGCCGTCGTAGGAGTTGGCGAAGATAATGTTGCCGTCTGTTTCCATAACACGCGCGAAACGTCCCGTTGCAGCGTCATACCACGACTCGTCCTGGATTATATAGGCCTGCTGCGCACCTTCAGAGAGTTTAATCCGGCTCATCTCGGGCCACCCGTTGGCCTTTAGCGAAGATATCGGAAGCCAGGTTACCAGCCACTGACTAAAAATTTCGTGATTTATTTTGTTGACTTCTTCAGCGGATTTCTTTGTATCGCCCAGTTTCTCGATAAGTTCCGCCCCTTTGTTGGTAGTTGGATAAACCGTAATCTCGCTGACTAAATGCACAATCCCGGTTTTGGCAAACAGCGTCTTTTCAGCCGCCTGTGCTTTTGCCAGCAGTTCCATAGATGTTATTGGTGCCGTTACATCGTGATGAAAAATCGCCCAGCTTGAAAGTCCCACTACGGCTATTACTGCTGCCGCCGCTACTAATCTCATTGGTCTGTTTTGCATAATCGCTCTCCAAACCCCGGTTTGACGGGATTGTCTTTCCTGTTGCCATTGGCGTCGTGCAAAAGCAGCCAGCAGTTCCTGTTCCAGCTTATCGCGGTGACGGTAATCCGGTTTGTCGTCGAATGTCATCTTGCTCATAAGTTCTTCTAATTTTTTTTCGTTTGGATTCATAGTGTCACCTCCTGCCCGTCAATCTGGGCTGAAGAGATATGCTTTCGCAGTTTTTCCATTGCCCGCGATAATTGACTGCGGACCGTTCCGGCGCTTGTGCCGACCACCTCGGCAATTTCCTCTAATTTCAGGTTTTCAAAAAAACGCATTGTGACGATAGCTTGATACTCCGGCTTGAGCGCGAGTAACGCCTTTTTGATGACGGCCTGCTTTTCCTGCGACTCGTCAGCCGCAACGCCCTCATCGACACCGGCTTTACTCGACCCCCACCATACCCAGGTCAATATCGCGCTTCGGCGGGTGGTCTTTCTCAAGTGTTCGTTGATGGCGTTCGTGGCAATCCTGTATAGCCAGCTACGGAATTGCCTCTCGTTGCCGTCGAATGTCTGGAAGTTCTCCACCATTTTCAGGAAAACTTCCGATGTGATGTCTTCCGCCGTGGTTCTCTCAAAGAGCCGGTGTGCACAATACCTGAATATCGCATCGTAGTGACTTAGATATAACCTTGTGAAAGCCCCGGGGTCACTTTTGGCCTGCGTCATCGGGTCCGGCTCAAAGTTGAAACCACTGAGTTCGCTCACGCTCATCAGTTTACTCTCTAAATCGATTTGTAAAGGTTCAGCTATCATCGCAATTATAAATGCGCCACACCCCAAAACGCGGCAGTAAAAACGCTTAAATTTGCTTTAAAATATCATGAGGTGTCCATAAGTGTAGATGGATGCTATGGTTACGATTAAGTCGAAAGGTCGATTATTTGCGTATTCGGCAGTTTGGCTTTAATAATTTCGGCAGCAAGGTTGCCCCATTTGGAACAACCGTCCAAAACAACACTGTCACTGCTGGCGATTATTTTCCCGCTTTTTATCAGCACGGCATCAGGGCTTAATACAAGCTCGATTTGCCAGTCCCAGTTATTCGTCCGTGCGATTTGCCCAATCAGGGTTTTCAACCTGCCGCTGTTTGAAACGGGACTGTCCAAAAGCCACAGTGTCTGAACCACACCGATTTGCTGTAAGAATCCGCCGATAAGTTCCACGGCGGGTATTGTCTCCGTCACTTTGCGATACGTCCCGTGAATGCTCGCCAAATCGCGATAGCACCCGTCGCGGCCTTTGAATATAATCCCGCCGCTCATCGCCGCTTCGATGGTTATCAAAACGTTATACCCGTCAATCGCAATGCCTTTCCCCGCGATGTCGCCGATGTCTAACTGTCGGCTTTTGCGGCGGGCAAGTTGTTCATCCGAGCAGGAGCTTCGCATCACCGCTAATCTCTGTCTTTCGGTCAGTGCAAATCGGTCGCCGACCAGCTTTAGTGAGCTTTTATCCGCGTAGCCCTTCGTTAGTAAAAGCGAATAGTCGGCAACCGCCCGTCGCAGGTCGGGAATTTCCGCCGCTGCAAACAGTTTTTCGTCCGTCGGGTGCTGCCCTCTGTGGGTTCGCTTGTCAGGCATAATCCTGAATTCTAAATCCTTCATTCCAAATTCTCAATTGTGAATTATGAATTTAGAACGTAGAATTGAGGACGTATTGAGAAAGGGCCTGATGTCGAGCCATAACTTAGCTTGTGTTAAGATAGATGAGCTGGAAATAATCGGTTATTCGGTGGCCGGCGAGGAAACCGTCGTCGCGATGCCGCAGCTCGACGTCTGCTTCGATATCGGCAAGGCCCCGGACCAAATCATACCAATAAATCATATCCTGCTCACCCATGGTCACATGGACCACGCCGCCGGAATCGCTTATTACCTGTCTCACCGTAATTTTTGCGGGCAGTCCGCCGGCACGATTTTGGCGCCCGAGATTTTGCTCCCCCCAATAAGAGATATTATCGAGGCCTGGGCCCGCTTGGATGGCAATAAACTGCCCGCCAATCTCGTGGGCGTCAAACCGGGCGATGAATTTCAGATAAAACCCAATCTTTTCACAAGGGTCTTTCCCACAAAACACAGCAGGGGCTCCGTCGGCTACACCGTCATCGAGAAACGCAAAAAGCTCAAAGCTCAGTATGCCGGATTGACCGGCCCGCAGATTGTCGAATTGAAAAAGCAGGGCGTTGAAGTCGATTCGCCGCTCGAGATACCGATTGTTACCTACCTCGGCGATACCCAGTATGTCGATTTCTCGCAGCTAAATTACATCACTGAAAGCAAAATACTAATCGCCGAGTGCACTTTTTATATCGACGAGCATGCCGACAGGGCGCAGGCGGGACGGCATATGCACATCGACGAGTTTGTCCAGCTCATCAGCAAGCTCAACAATCAGCACGTCGTTGTCACCCACACCACGCAGCGGACGCCTATGAGTCAGATCCGAAGGATACTGAAGGACGCGATACCTGCAGACAGGTACGACAGAATTATCCTGCTGATGGACAGAATCTGAAACGACGGTTATTTCTGACGGAACCGTTGTGCCGTATCGGCTCATAGGCGACGAACGTCGCGACGACGATGCCGATGCAAATGAGCGTCCTTATGAGTTTTTCACGCTGTCTAAAGACCACAATAGCACAAGCACACGTTTTTTGCTCGGCGTACCGCTAATCGGACGTCACTTGCCACGCGGCGCCGACTTACGAACCTGTTCTTTTATACGCTGGATATGTCCTCTGCCCAGCCCTTTCACCTCGCAGCCAAGCTCGAAGTATGTTCGGATTTTGTCATCGTCTAATATGCCGAAGCAGTCGATTACCGCAATCGGCCCGCCCGCCCACGCGACTATTTGTTTCGGGTCGAGGTTCAAATACTGTTTATGAGGCACAGCCAGAATTACCCCCGCGACACCCTTCATCACCGCCGGCAAATCGCGCTGGACTCGGATGTTTACCATACCATCCTGGTTGTGGAAGAACCTTGCCCACGAGTGTCCCGGTGCGGGATAAGAGTCCTGCGTCTCAAGCTCATACCAGTGCTCCACGTAAGGGTCGTGCACTTGCATCTCCGCCCCCATCTCCGTCAGTTTTCGCACGACTATCTCAGAGCCGCTGTAGCGCGTGTCGCCCACGTCCTGACGATAACTCGCCCCGCACAAAAGCACTTTTACTCCAGCCACTGTTTTGCCCATGTTCCGAAGCGCATCTCGTGTTAATTCCGCGACGTGCAGCCCGCGGGTATCATTGATGTCAATCGCCGTGGTCGTCATCTTGAATATATCATCATCGAATCCGAGGATATGTTTGTACGCCCAGAACCCCAGTCCGCCGTCTTTGGGCAGGCAGTACCCGCCGATGCCCGGTCCCGGGAATATCATATTGTTGTGCGTTGGCCTCATCTTTATCGCCTTGATGACCTTGGTCAGGTCAACCCCGTTGCGCTCTGCGAATATACTCCACTCGTCTAAAAACGCCAGCATCGTCGCCCTGAACGAATTCTCGACTATCTTTGTTGTCTCCGATTCAATCGGCCTGTCCATTACCGTCAGCGGGAAATCTTTCGTATTCAAAACCTCGTGCAGGAATTTCTCAACCCGTTTCTTCGCCTCCTCGTTGCAGCCGGAGCATACACGCCAGAAATCGCGAATCGACGAAACGTAATTCCTGCCCGGCATCACACGCTCGAAACTGTGTGCCAAAAGCGGCTCCGTATTTATCCCGCGGGCCGCAAACGCCTTTTTCATAATAGGCCATGCAATGAATTCCGTTGTTCCGGGCGCAACCGTTGTCTCTATCAGCGTCAGGCAATTCGCCGGCACCTTCTCGGCGATTGTCTTCATCGTTGCCTCAAGAGCTGCCATTTCCACCTTGCCCGTCCGCATATTGCCTAACTGCTGTTTCGTATAGTCGCACTGAACGTCCACCACTACGCAGTCGGCCAGCTTCAGGCAGTCGCTATCGTATGTTGCTATGAGGGTCTTTTTTTCCAGCACGCATCGCTTTATCATCGGGTCAACTTCGGGGTCCTCCGCCTTGACCGGCGAGCGGCCCTCGTTCAGCATCGGTATCTTCCAGTAGCTTCGCGGGCTTGGTCTTTGGCAGCCGATGACGAACTTGCCGGGCTTGCCCGTTTTCTTGTCGACCGTGTCGGCTATAATCGCCGCCATCACCGCCCCGACAAACCCCACCCCCATAACAACCACGATTTCCTTGCCTTCCTTGCGGGCCGCTGCCGCTAACGACTCGACACGCCGCAACTCCGCAAGGTAATCTTCCTGCTTGGGTAATGGGAATTTTTCGCCTTCAGGACTCACCGAGTATTCAGACATCCGTTGTTCCTTTCTGTCGGGTTGTATTATCGTTTATATTCTGTTTGCACCGAAAACCCCTGCACAACAAACCTGTGAGAGTTTACAGCTAAATCGTCATCTGGCAAGCTTTTTCTGCCTGTGTTATATTGCCGGGATTGGTTGGAGATATTATAAAAGGGGGACAGCTGATTTCTCAGCCGCACCATAGAAGAACTGCCATATTCTTAATAGAGGCGGATTTTAGCGTTGCCGGGTAACACAGGAGTATCGGGGGGGCTTGTCGTAAGAGGTATTTGACCTATGACCCGCCGGTGGTCAGTCGTGTTCGGCGTTTTTGGCGCATTCCGCCAGCGACTCCGGCTCCGCTACCTTCCGGTAGCCCAGCGCCTTTATGACCTCCAGTACCTCCGTCCAGGTGGGGAAAGGCCTTGCGTTTTGTTTTTTGTACTCATCAATTGCCATCAGGAACTCGAATTGCTCATCGGACATCTGTCCTTCTTCAGCGCTCCTTCGGTCCTCGCTCCTGCGCCGGCCAGGCCCGCGACGCCGGTCAAGTCCCATACGCCTGTCTACCACGCTGCTCCTGCGGTCTTCGCCGACTTTTTTGTCATCGAACTGTTCACCATTTATTTCCATTATATTCTCCGTTTATTTACCACCAGGTCACCAAAACACTAAGTATTTCTTTTTATTTTGTGTCTTTGTGTCTTCGTGGTAGAAATTTCTGTTTAAGACCCTTCCTCAAAAACGTCGTCATCGAAATATTCCTCGTCTTCGTCGCCCAGTCCTAAATTATACGTGTCGTCGTATGTGTCTTGGGATTCGATTATCACGTGGGCTTCGTCCGCCATCTCCTCCGGCACCATCACCGCATAGTGGCTGTCGTCCGCGAATTCGTCCTGCTGCCGTTTGACCATAGCTGGAATCTCGTTGTTCTTGAGCACTATCTCATATTCCTTCGCCTCGTCCATCGTGTCCGTGGTGGCGACGACCACAAGCTCCTGGTTCAGCACCGAAGCACGCTTCGGCGTCCGTGTCCGTGTCTTCTGGGTTTTTCGTGTTCTTTTACCCATTTGTTACCTCTCCTTACACGTCGTTTTCATAAATCCCGCCGCTTCCGGCTGGCGCGTTCACGCAGCTATATTCGTCAAAACTTCACCACCTATTTATCAAAAACTTTACCCGCCTTCCGTTTGGCGGGCTTATACCTTCACTGGATTCGATATGTCTCTCATAAACCCTTGTATTGGCAGCACTTATTGTATTTCGTCAACTTTCCACTATCGACTGTTCTAATATCTCGCGCAGCGCGGGGTTTCCCCGCCGCACGCCGTTAGGCGTCCCTTACGGGAGGCGGGATTTACTTCAACATTGGTTATTGGATATTCGATATTGGACATTTAATTCAGTCACCCTCCTGCTCACCTCTCTCTCGCAGCGCGGGGCGCATTGACGATGCCCTCAGTTTCTTGTACAATACTAAAATAAAGAAAATCGAGGTATTTTGGCAGAATGAAAAACAGCGAATGTTCCTCCTTTGGCATGATATGAAGATAGAGTATTATACATTTTCAACAACGGATATTGCTAACGTGCGTGAGTTGTTAAATGAATTTCTTAAGCACATCTCATTGATTCCATTGTCTCGCCGAGAAGTTGATTTAGCTGATCCCAACAAAGGGTTCACTGGAACGAGCAATAACAGATATTGCGATATTGTTAAAGTAATAAACAGATGGGGGATAAAAAATAGGGATAGGAAATACCACAGATTATTAAATAGCGTTATAGACAGAATCCGTTCCTGTTATCCAATGCTTCTCATATACAAGCCTATTGAGTTGTTACTATTCAATAAGTTATTGGAAGGATGGAGTAAAGGGGAGAAAACCGAATTTACTAAAGAAGAAATAGAAATATTCTTTTTGCAACCAGCTAATATGATCAATAGTAGTTGCGTTTATGAATCAGGATTATATTTGATGAGTTACGACTTGCTCGGTGAATTGCAAAGTTTGCTTATGAAGCTGAAATCCGAAGATTCAAAGAAATTTCTAAATGAAGGAGTTAGCCGACGTTTATTCATGCTAAAGACATCTGTCGATAGTATTTCTAGGATATACAATGAGCATCGTATCAACTTTTTGACCGACAATGAAAACGCAATTTTGTCGCAGAACATCAATTTCTTCTATGCCAATATATATGCTATCCTGGATTGCATAGCTTTTGTCTTCGCATTTGAATACCCTGGTTATAAAATTGATAGCTATAAAGACGTGGTGCTTTTCAATGAAACGTTTTGCTCAAAGATAAAAGGGTTGAGCGAGAAATTAAACCTAACAAAAGTAAAACCTTGGTACGATGAAATTGTTAAATTAAGGCATCCAATAGCCCACAGAATTCCTTCGTATTTCCCTGAAATATATAAAGCAGAAGATGCTCATAAGATAAAAGAGATCAGAGAGGAATATTCTAAAAACTTCAATGCTATATTTAAAAATATGAAGGCGTTCACAAATGACGAAAACGATAGAATAAATAAGCTGCGTGAAGAGAGGCAAAAAGCGGAATCATACATAAATGTTTTTTCCGGTTGTTTTTTGCATTCTTATGAAGAAAGTAAAAAGCACTATCATCTATCACGCCTAACGCTTGATTTGGGAATATTGTATTATTTATTAGATAAGTCCTTTGATTATCTTTGCGAAATCTGTGGTTAAGAATTAGTAACCGGCTGCCCATAAATTACTTGGGAGAGGTTGTTTAATATGCCCGACAGCGAAGTCAAAACCCTCCGTTTGCGAAATCGAGGAAGCACACCTCGAGGGCAGGCAATCCAGGACCTGATTTATTATCAATACGCCAAGATAATTGCACGGCGGGCGAGAATATATGATATGACAGGAAAGAATCCTACGAAAGGTTGAGTGTTTATGAGGCATGCAGGACTTACGGATGAGCCGGAAAGAAGAAAACGGGAACATAGTAACCCCCGCGACTTCAGAGTTATGCAGCAATTCACTTCCGAGGCGGCAGCCCGGCAATGGGAAAGGAGAATGCTCGCCCAGGGATATGAACAGGATTTCAGAGGCAAAGGGTGGAAATATGGCTATACCTTTTCAAGCTGAAGTTAGTTCATCGCTCATTGTTTAAAATCCACCGGCTGACTAAAACAGTGTAAATCAGCATTACTTGTCCTGAGCGCAGTCGAAGGAGTCGAAGGAATCCGTGTCTGAAAAAAATCTCCGTGTGCTCTGTGCTCTCTGCCTGCCCTGCGTAGCCCATAGGCGAAGCGGGGTGGCTAAAAAAACGAGGTCTCCATAGCGGAATCCCAAATAGAGAACCTTCGTGTTTTGCCTGCCCCCACGGCTACTTGTCGAAGACAAGTGTGGGGGTGCTTTCGTGCCTTTGTGGTAAGAGAAATCAGTGGTTAAAAAATTTGCATTTATACGCATTTTTCTGTTGCAAACACTTTGGCTTTTCGCCATAACTGTGTGCTAACCCGCTGATTCAATCGTATGAGTCGGCTGACTTTTAGGTTCTAAAATTAGAATATGGAGGTTGTTTAGACATGGCAAAGCAAAGAGAAGTTTTGATTGTGGCCAGTAAAGTAAGAGCGTACATAAAGAGCAAAAAGATGATGACCTCATCAGAGGCAATTGGCGCCATTAGCGATAGGGTCTATTGCATGCTCGACAAAGCTGCCGAAAGGACAAAGGCCAACCGTCGCAGCACTCTTAAGCCGCAGGACCTGTAATCCCGTCTCGCCCCCCGTCGTTTTGCCCCTAAGGAGCAGCGGGGGAGCTATCCGGGCTACAGCGGGGCGCTTTGCCCCGACGAGAGCCGGGCGTAATCCCCTTGAATCTGGCAAGTTGTGCCGGGGGGGGGAATACTATTGAAACAAGCCGTTCCGTCGCTTGGCGGAACGGCCTTTTTTTGGGATGGCCTCCAAACGCAAATCGTCTGGCTCACAACCGCGATTGGCTCCGCTGATTACATTATCAGTCCTTGTCTGCAACCAGGGCGCAATCTCCTCGGAAAATGCTGCTGATTGCGGAAAGATACTTGTTTGAGACATTCCTGCCCAGGCGACCGGTAAAATTCCCCCTCCTGCCGCTCGAATCGCCACATTACACAAGAATTGTTCAACTGCCGACCGGCAAATTCCCGATTAATTATACTGGTAGCAGGAATTTTATACGTAGTTTTTGTCTCTGGATGCGGTTAAGGCGGTCTAACTTGCTGCCGATAATAAACTTGTTTACGGGAGATGCTTTCGCTTGGCTGCCTCCTGGAGTTCACGGTGCCGCTGAGTTGGGTGGCTGACTAAATATAATTCATGGTTACGACGGTTAAGCAACGAGGCGTGCAATGAAAGTTTTTATGCTTGGTTGGGAGTTTCCGCCGTTCATCAGTGGAGGACTGGGAACGGCGTGCTATGGACTTACCAAAGCTCTTGACCAACTGGGTGTGCAAATCACGTTCGTTCTGCCTACAATGGTCCAGACCAAATATGCCACGCACGTCAAGCTCGTAAGTCCCGGTATGCAACCCGCTCGCACACCCTTCAAGGTGGACTCGCTGAAGAACGTGGCTTTTCGAACTATCAGTTCCTCTTTGCAGCCGTATTTGACGGCCGATGCCTATCAGAAAAAAATAGAGCAATCCATTTCGCAGATACGTGCGGCCCACGGCCGGACGGGGCAATTTGTTGGGACGCTCGATTATAGCGGCGATATGTACGGTGAGGTGCAGCGATACGCAGACCTTGCGGTTCGGCTGGCCGCCGATGAGGAGTTCGACGTTATCCACGCCCACGACTGGATGACCTATCCGGCGGGCGTCGCCGTTGCGAGGATGAGCGGAAAACCCCTGATAGTTCACGTCCACTCAACTGAGTTTGACCGCAGCGGCGAACACGTCAACCAGACGATATATGACATCGAACGGATGGGTATGCATGCGGCGGACAAGGTTATCGCTGTAAGCTACCTGACCCGCAGCATCATTATCAGCCGGTATGGCGTCAGCGGCGACAAGGTCGAGGTCGTCTATAACGGCGTCGAGAGAAACGGCAATTCCAACAACTGGCACACCGGCGATACCGTCATAAAGGGGGACGAGAAGGTGGTGCTGTTCCTCGGTCGAATCACGATGCAGAAAGGCCCCGATTACTTCCTCAGGGCCGCCAAAAAGGTCCTCGAAAAAATGGACAACGTCAAATTCGTAATGGCGGGTTCGGGGGACCTTATGCACCGGGCCGTCGAAATGGCCGCGGAGCTGGGCATCGGCAGCAAGGTTCTGTTCACGGGTTTTTTGCGTGGGGAGGACGTCCAGAAAATCTACAAAATGGCGGACCTCTACGTTATGCCCTCAGTATCGGAGCCCTTCGGGATTGCCCCGCTTGAAGCGCTCGACAATGATGTGCCTGTAATCATAAGCAAGCAAAGCGGCGTCTCCGAAGTTATTACGCACGCTCTCAAAGTTGATTTCTGGGACGTCGATGAGATTGCGAATAAAATTATAGCCGTGCTCAAATATCCGCCCCTCGGCATCACGCTGCGAAGTCACGGAAATTACGAGGTCCGCAAACTGCGATGGAAGGACTCTGCCTCAAGATGCGCGAAAATCTACGAGGAATCGCTCGTTGGGGCGTTGTGTAGGTAAATTACGTAATCAGAACACACTTTCAATGGGAACCAGGGAATGGCTTCAGTTTGCTTTTACTTTCAGGTTCATCAGCCCACGCGGCTTAGGCACTACACCGTTTTTGACAACAACGCGCAGTATTTCGACGACAAGAAGAACGCGGAGATTTGCAGGAAGGTCGCCAACAAGTGTTATCTTCCGGCCAACCGCCTTATCCTCGACCTTATAAACAAGCACGACGGCAGATTCAAGGTCGCATACAGCATCACAGGCGTTTTGTTAGAACAGCTTTCCGCTTATGCCCCTGAGGTCCTCAGCACCTTCGATGCCCTTGCCCGGACCGGCTGTGTGGAGTTTCTCGCCGAGACCTACTATCACAGTTTGAGTTTTCTTTACTCCCGCAACGAATTTGTCACGCAGGTCAACAAGCATATCGAGACGATGAAATCGCTTTTTGGCCAGACGCCTCGCGTTTTTCGTAATACCGAGCTTATCTACAATAACGACCTGGCGGCGCTCATAGAGTCGATGGGCTGCTTCGACGCCGTTATCAGCGAGGGGGCAGACCACATCCTCGGCTACCGAAGCCCCAATTTTGTCTATAGTCCCAAGGGGTGCAATCGTCTGCGGCTGCTGCTCAAGAATTATTCGCTCAGCGACGACATCGCCTTTCGATTTTCCAACCGTGACTGGTCGCAGTGGCCTTTGACGGCGGACAAGTTCGCCCACTGGGTCAACAGGGTCAACGGCAACGGATTTGTCGTAAACCTCTTTATGGACTACGAGACCTTTGGCGAACATCAGTGGAAGGAAACGGGCATATTCGATTTTATGCGGCATCTGCCGGACGAAATCCTTAAGCATCCCGACAACAATTTCAAGACGCCCAGCGAGGTTGTGAAGGCGTATCTGCCCATTGGGGTTGTTGACGTTCCTCACGTGATAAGCTGGGCGGATATCGAAAGGGACCTCTCCGCGTGGCTGGGTAACGCGATGCAATCCAACGCTATTCACGAATTGTATCGTCTCGAAAAGAAAATCAGAAGCATGGGTGACCAGAACCTTATCAACGACTGGCGCAAGCTCCAGACGTCGGACCATTTCTATTATATGTGCACAAAGTACTTCGCCGACGGCGACGTCCACAAGTATTTCAACCCCTACGATTCCCCCTATGATTCTTACATCAATTTTATGAACATCTTAGGCAATCTGCAGCTAAGGTGTGCCAAACCCGCTTCCGTAACTGCGATTGACAAGGGTTCCAAAACCCGCCCTATAGACGCCGTCGCAGCGAACTGAAAAGCGCACCGGACAGCGGGGATCAATCCTCAAACGGCAATTTTTTCCCCTTGCGGTTCGGCTCCTCATCCGATATAATGTTACCTGAATTATGGTTGGGAGGCGAAGGGTTTTATTATGAGGAAGGCCGTTTTAGCGTTTCTAATCCTTGCTACAATTTCTCCCTGCTTTGGCAAATACTCCGGCGGCTCAGGCGACCCAAATGACCCGTATCAAATCAGCTCCGCCGCCGACTTGTTGGCCCTGGGGGCGAATACGGGCGATTACAGCAGCCATTTCGTCCTTACGGCCGACATCGACCTCGACCCGAATCTGCCAGGCGGGCAGGTCTTTACGACGGCAATTATTGCCCCGAATTGGCCGGCCTTTACGGGGACATTTGACGGCAACAGCCATAAAATCACTAATTTTACCATCAACGGCGGAGACAAGCTCGGTCTATTTGGCTGGATTGGCGGCTCGGTGAAAAATCTCGGTCTTGAGAACTGTTCGGTCAGCAGTGATTCCAATTCCTGGTATGTCGGCGGTCTGGTGGGAGAAAACGATGGCGGCAATATTAGCAATTGCTATTCGACCGGTACGGTCAGCGGTTCTTTCAATGTCGGCGGTCTGGTGGGAGAAAACGATGGTGGCAGTATCAGCAATTGCTATTCGACGGGCACGGTCAGCAGTTCTTCCTATTCTTACTATTATTATGTCGGTGGTCTGGTAGGAGGTAACGCCGGGGGCAGTATCAGCAATTGCTATTCGACGGGCACGGTCAGCGGTTCTTCCTATTCTTATTATGTCGGCGGTCTGGTGGGATGGAACGGCGGCAGTATCAGCAATTGCTATTCGAACGGTACGGTCAGCGGTTCTTTCAATGTTGGCGGGTTGGTGGGAGACAATGTCGGCAGTATCAGCGATTGCTATTCGACCGGTACAGTCAGCGGTTCTTCCTCTTCTTACTATTCTTATGTCGGCGGGTTGGTGGGAGACAATGTCGGCAGTATCAGCGATTGCTATTCGACCGGTACAGTCAGCGGTTCTTCGCATTCTTCTTATGTCGGCGGTCTGGCAGGAAGCAGCGCCGGGGGCGTTGTTAGCAGTTTCTGGGATACACAGACTTCCGGCCGGGCGACCAGTGCAGGCGGGACAGGCAAAACCACAGCCAAAATGAAAACGCTCACCACCTATACCTCGGCTGGCTGGGATTTTGTTAATGAAACAGTCAATGGAACCTGTAATTATTGGCAAATGTCCGCAGACGCCTATCCTGTACTTTCGATTTTTAATGGATATATTCCGCCGGAACCTAATGGCAGCGGAACGCCGCAAAACCCTTATATCATAGTTGACGCTAATGATTTGGGGACGATATGGTATCGGCCCACTGCAAATTATGTACTTGCCAATGATATTAATCTTGCTGGAATCAGTTGGTCTATGGCGGTTGTGCCTGTGTTTAACGGAGTATTGGATGGAAAAGGTTTTTGCGTTAAGAATCTTTCCATCAATGGAGCAGGATATCTTGGACTGTTTGGTAGCATTGAAGGCGGTTCGGTAAAAAACCTCGGCATTAAGAACTGTACGGTCAGCGGTTCTTCTTGGTATGTCGGCGGTCTGGTGGGACGAAATTACAGCGGTACCATCAGCAATTGCTATTCGACGGGCATGGTCAGCAGTTCTGGTTATGTCGGCGGTGATTATGTCGGCGGTCTGGTGGGAGAAAACAATGGCGGCAGTATCAGCAATTGCTATTCGATGGGTACAGTCAGCGGTTCTTCCTATTCTTCCTATTCTTGTTATGTCGGCGGTCTGGTGGGATTTAACGAGTATGGTAGTATCATCAGCAATTGCTATTCGACAGGTACAGTCAGCGGTTCTCAATTTGTCGGCGGGCTGGTAGGATATGGTGACTATGGCAATATCAGCGGCTGCTATTCGACCAGTACAGTCAGCGGTTCTTCCAATGTCGGCGGTCTGGTGGGAGAAAACGGCGGTAGTATCAGCAATTGCTATTCGACGGGTACAGTCAGCGGTTCTCAATTTGTCGGCGGTCTGGTGGGATACAACTATGGCAATATCAGCAATTGCTATTCGACAAGTGATGTAAACGGGAGTAGTGATGTCGGCGGTCTGGTGGGAGAAAACAATGGCGGCAGTATCAGCAGCAGCTATTTTCTTATCACCAGCGGGCCAAATAACGGAAGTGGGACGCCGCTTACAGATGCGCAAATGAAGCAGCAAAGCAGTTTCGTCGGCTGGGACTTTGTCGGTGAGACGACCAATGGTTATGAGGATTTCTGGCGGCTGTGCAATGAAGGACTGGAGTATCCGAAGCTGGCGTGGCAGTATCTGCCGGGCGATATCGTCTGCCCCGATGGCGTAGATATTTCCGACCTTGCCGAACTGTGTAAGCAGTGGCTATTTGAGGAGATACCTGCGGACTTGGCGCCACTCGGCGGCGATGGAACCGTCGATTTTGCCGACTTTGCAATATTTGCAGACCAATGGGGCACAACAAACGATATTAACACCTTGCTCGATTTTGCTAGGCAATGGCTCAAGGTGGGATTACCCCACTGCTCCGCAGACATCAATGGCGACGGCAGGGTCGATTTGAAGGACCTGGCAGCGCTGGCTGGCTATTGGTTGACCGGCCTCTAATCGTCATCAAAAAAAAGAACCGCGGCATTTTTGAAGAAACCCCGTCATTCGTTTTGCCCTGACGGGTAAGCCGGAAGTGACGGGGTTAAATGGGGAGGAAGAATCTTGCAGGTGGGCACGTCGAGCGGTATATTCAGGCGGAAATGTTGACGCTGCAAAAATCAAAGGATAAAGCAGGCATCAGGGTGGACACAGCCGAGGTTCCCATCGAGAGTTTGCTGGAAAAAGAGTGGCTGCTGGCCAACGGCAGGGGAGGTTATGCCTCTTCGACGGTCATCGGGTGCAACACGAGGCGTTATCATGGCCTGCTTATCGGCTCAATGGACCCGCCGGCGGGCAGGGTTCTTGCGCTGTCCAATTGTCTCGAAACGGTGTCCTTCGGACCGGGCGCGTTCGAGCTGTCCACATTTGAATTCCCGGATAAAATCTCGCCTGATGGTTATCTTCGTCTCAAAAGATTTGACCAGGATTTCGGCGTTCACTTTCATTACGAGCTTGGCGACCTTCGCCTGACAAAATCTGTATATCTATCCCGTGAACAGGACATGGTCGCGGTTGTTTACGATTTCAGGGAGGTCCACAGGCCTGTTGATTTTGTCCTGCGGCCCTTAGTTGCCCTGCGTGATTTTCATTCGCTCCAGAAATCCACCGCCCCGTTTACTTTCGCATCGGGTCAGGACGGAATACTTATCCGCAATGCCCTGGAGGACTGCGGCCAGTTGCGATTAAATTGCCCCGGCGCGAGCTTCGAAGAAGATTCCCAGTGGTGGTTTAATTTTGTTTATCGCTGCGATAAGGAAAGGGGCCAGGATTTTACCGAGGATTTGTTCAGTCCCGGCTTTTTCAAATGCCGTATTGATTCGCCGATGGGAATAGTTCTCTGGGCCAATCTCAGGAGTGAATATAAGCCGGGCCGGCCCGCCACGGCGGGCAAGTTTGTGCTGCCTGATATCGAGGATGTTATTCGGAAACTCTCAAAACACCATAACGCCGTCATCGCCCCGGCAAAACGCGACAAGTTGCTCGGCACACTTTATGTTGCCGCTGACCAGTTTATTGTAAGACGCAAGACCCAGTCCCGTGAGGGACACCAAACGGTGGACCCAGGACCCAAGACCCAGGAATCAGGAAGAACGACGATACTCGCTGGTTTTCCGTGGTTTGCCGACTGGGGGCGTGACGCGTTTATATCGTTGCCCGGGTTGCTGCTTGCGCCCCGCAGATTCGATGAGGCCAAATCGGTATTGCTCAGCTTTGCCGGTGCGGCTGACGAGGGTATGATTCCCAACTATTTTGACGATTATACCGGCGACGCGCAGTTTAACAGCGTGGATGCGTCGCTGTGGTTTATAAATGCCGCCTTCGCGTATCTGACGGCGTCGGGCGACCGCGAGACATTTCGAGACAAACTATTGCCTGTCATAATTTCGATTATTGACGCTTACCGGCGCGGCACGCGTTTTAGTATCCATGCTGACGGTGATGGTCTTATTACGGCGGGCGACAGCAATACGCAGCTTACCTGGATGGACGCCAAATATGACGGCGTCGCTTTTACGCCGAGGTATGGCAAGGCCGTCGAGGTCAATGCGCTTTGGTATAACGCGTTGATGCTGCTTGACCAATTCTATGACGACAATAAACAGTCACAGCGAGAGTTGAAAGTCGAAATCGATAAGGTTAAAACGAGCTTTCGCAAATTATTCTGGAACGAGTCGTTGGGTTGGCTGAATGACTGCATTTTGCCCGACGGCACAGCCGACGCGACGCTTCGCCCGAATCAGATATTCGCGGTGTCGTTGTCTTTTTCGCCTCTCGAGCCGGCCCAGCAAAAGGCGGTTGTGGATATCGTCGAGAAAAAGCTGCTCACCCCATTCGGTTTGCGGACGCTGTCCGCTGACGACGGCAGGTATCACGGCAAATACAGCGGCGGGCAATCCGACCGTGACCGGGCATATCATCAGGGCACCGTCTGGCCTTATCTTATTGGCCCATTCGTCGAGGCATATCTTAAAGTCCACGCAAGCAAAGAGCAGGCCGGGCGATTTATTGAGCCGCTGCTGACGCACTTGACCGGTGACGGCTGCATAGGTCAGGTCAGCGAGATATTCGATGGCGACCCTCCGCACAAACCCAAGGGGTGTTTTGCACAGGCCTGGAGCGTCGCGGAACTTATACGTGTATATCTGATGGTAAAAGAAGGACGCGACTTGCGGTTATAGGCGGGTAAACGACCCGAATTTGATTTGGAGGACACAAAAATGACACGCATAATCCTAATCACAGTCACTGCGATAACATTCGTCTGGCTGCCCAATTGTTCTGCGGCGGCGGTCGAAGAGTCGAACGACGGTGGCGGTATACCGCCACAGACGCCGACCGCCGAAACGGCGCCAGCCGTCAGGAAACCCAGGCAGAAAATCGATGTTGTCACGATGGCCGATTTCTATCTGAGAGACGGTAATACCGTTTCCGGCAAACTGCTCAGTGACGACAGCACTCAGATTGTCATTGAACAACTTTTAGACAGCACCGTCATTACCAAGACCTACAGCAAAAGGGAAATAGATAACCGCACGCTTAAGACGCGGATTATGCCTGAGTCGCAGTATTACAGCCGGCTCGGGGAGTATTTTTCCGCCAGGACGTGGGATTTCATAGACGACCCGGACGATTTTATTCAGGCCATTCGCTGCTACGAAAGGGCGAAGCAGTCCCTGGAAGCGAGCGGCGCCGACGCGGAAAGAATTGCGGAAATCGACAAGATAATCAAAAAGATCAAGGACGACAGAGAGGTCTGGACGGCGCAGGTCGAGTCACGCGCAAAACTTAAGAAACTTGAGTATGACGCGGAGGCCGAGAATCGCCTCAAACAGCTCGAAAAGCAAGTTGCCGAAAGCAGCGTCAAACTCACGGAGAGTATGAAATATCTTGATAAATACGCTGCCGATATGAAAGCCGACAGGGATAAGACCGAGCAGGCAGTGGCACAATTGAACAAGGATTTCGTTCAGCAGATTAATAATTTGCAGGCGCAGATTCGGGACCTGCAAATCGCAGTCGACAACCTGTGGTTCCGACTGCAGGGAGTGGCACGTCCATCTTCCGGCGGCGGGAAATAGCCGTTACGATATCGCAGGGGCCGGCATCAGGATGTTCAGAACTCGCCGGCCATTCGTTTGGCCTGCTCGATTGCCGCTGCTCGTTTTTGTTCCGCGGTTGCAGGCCCGCCGGCAAGCGTCGGCTCGACCATCAGCGGCCTGATGTCGGTAAATCCCATAAAGCGAAGTATCGACTCGACGTATTTGCTTTGCTGGTCGTATTGTTCCGCCGGTGTCCCTTTGACATATTCGCCGCCGCGGGCATAAACGACGAGGGCGGGTTTGCCCGTCACCAGGCCTTTGTAATTGCCGGCCGAATCGACCGCAAACGTCTGACCCGGCTGGACAATCACGTCGATATACTGCTTGAGCCGATACGGTATTGAAAAATTCCACATCGGCACGGCCAGCACGTATTTGTCCGCGCTCTTGAATTCCTCGATTACCGCTACCACCTTTTCCCACGCCGTTTTTTCCTCGGGGCTGTGGGGCTTACCTCGCATAATTTTGTATTTGCCCGAGGCCGCAGTGAAATCGAATTCGGGGATTGTTGTTGAAAAGAGGTCGATTACCTTCACTTGGTCTTTGGGATGCGATTTTTTATACGCTTCGACAAACGCATCCGCCACAACCGTTGAGTATGATAATTTGCCCATCGGCGACGCCTTGATATACAAAACCTTGCTCATATTACCCTCCGTGAAATATTGCCTTCAAATCTATTTTTCTACTTGCATGTTCAACTTCTGTGCTATTCTAAATCTACTGTTCTCGTTATCTAAAAGTGCAAAAATTCCTTAGTCCCTTTGCGGTTCCCTGTCTTTGTCGCTACAATTATAAACAGAGCAGATGAATTGCAATAGGTTAATTTTATCTCTGGACGGCATTACGGACTCCGACCAATCGATTGTTGGAGCAAAGGCGGTCGGTCTTGCACGCCTGAAACGCCTGGGTTTGCCTGTCCCTGATGCCTTCTGCATTGCCGCCAACGCATACAGATTACATATTGGCGCTGCATCCCTTAAGGCGATTATTAATGACGCTCTTCTATTGCCCGGCAGGCCCGAAAGCTTTGACATTGCCAAAACCCTTGCCGATGTGCGCAGGGCTATCATTGAATCACCGATGGATGACTCACTCGCTGCTGAAATTGAATTGCATTACCATACTCTCGCAGCCAACCGTTTGGCCGTTCGCTCATCGGCCACCGCAGAGGACCTGCCAGGCCATTCCTTTGCAGGCCTATACGATACATACCTCGGGATTGCCAATCTCGAAGATTGCCTTATTGCCATAAAGAAATGCTGGGCCTCATTATGGACCGAGCGTGCATACAACTACAGGCAAAAAAATGGCTTCGACCATTCGAAGGTCGAAATGGCTGTAATCGTCCAGTCCCTTATTCCGGCCGATGTCGCGGGTGTAATTTTCACCGCTGACCCCGTTACCGGCGATGATAATCGCATTGTTATCGAGGCCTGTCTCGGTCTCGGTGACGCATTGGTTTCAGGCAGGGTTTCTCCTGACCGTATTGTTTTAGACAAGAAGGGGCTTAACGTCCTCTCACAAACGACATCTGCCCCTTGCATCAACAACCAGACGGCTCAAAAGTTCGCGAAGCTTGCCATAAAAGCCGAGAGCGAATTCGGCTGTCCGCAGGACATCGAATGGGCAATCTGCCAAAATCAGATATTCCTTCTTCAATCGAGACCCATTACGACCATCCCAAAGACAAAATCCTGGGAAGACAGGCAAATCTGGAGCAGTTTCGGGGCACGCGAGGTGATACCTGATGTGGTAACCCCGGCCACATTCTGGACGCTTAAGTCCCTAACAGATAACAACTTCGATTCTATCTTTCGCATGCTGTGCGTTGATACAGATAACATCTCAACCTATGAGCTTATTGCCGGCCGGGTTTATTTTAACGCCGGCCTATGGACCGCTGTCATGAGGCACTTCAGGACTACAAGAAATCTGGATTGGAACAATTTTGCCGGAAGTGAACCTGAGATGATGCGGATGATTGAAATACTCAGCAATACTGCAACGGAAGACCTGCCCAAAATCCGGCACAACCACGTGAAGTACATTTTGAAATTGCCTTTGCTAATAGCCAGTGCGCTCTGTAATACACGACGCAAATCTCAGTCCATTCTCGCCAGCGTCTGGAAGATAAACGAAAAATGGGCCTGTCTCGACGTTTCCGGCTTGTCTGCCGAACGGCTGGCGGACTGTCTGATGGGGGTTTTTGCCGACACCCATGAGAAAATCTTCAATGTCTCCAATTTCTCTTGCCTGTTTCACTGGATTGCCTATTTACCAATCCTCGAAGTTGTATGTAAAAGATGGATTCCAGATGAGCAGCCATGTGCAGGAAGATTGCTTGCAGGCCTGGGAAATATGGAGGACGCAGAAGCCGGTCTCGACCTTTGGCGGCTGGCTGTGAAGGTTAACGATAACCCCATCCTGAAGGAGCTGATTCAGTCGAATGTCAAATGGGATGTTGTGCGCGAGGGGCTTGTTAAAAGCACCTCAGGTGAGGAGTTTCTAATTGATTGGAACCGGTTTATGAAGGCCCATGGGCACCACTGTCGCGGCGAGATCGAACTTTATAACCGGCGGTGGCTTGAGATGCCAGATTATGTCTTGGGCATTTTGCGGGGATATCTCAACTCAATAGAAAAAACCAACCCATTGGAAAATCACAGGGAAATTGCCTGGCAGAGGGAGCAATTTGCTAACAAGTGTCGTCAAAAACTAAGAAACCCGGTCAAACGGGCTGTTTTCAACTATCTGCTTGCCCGGACCCAGTATGGTTCGGCATTTCGCGAGAACATTAAAAGTGAAGCCATAAAACTGATAACATCTATGCGCTCGATACTGCTCGAACTCGGCAGGAAGCTGACGGACAGCTCTCTAATAGCGGATTGTAACGATGTGTTCTTCCTCAAGTTCGAGGAGATTGGGCCGTTGGCGAGGGGACAATCAGCGATTGATATCAAACAGGTCATTGCATCCCGCCGTGCCGAATATGAGAAATGGCAGGCCGTAACACCGCCCGATTTAATCATCGGCAGATTCGACCCTGACAGATATGTTCCTGAAGAAGTAAAGGCCGATGCTCAACAGTTAAAGGGTTTGGCGGTAAGTCCCGGTGTTGTCAGCGGCAAGGCACGGGTGATACTGAGAGCCGACGACAATGAGCAGGTGCAAGCCGGTGAAATCCTCGTCGCTCCATTTACCGACCCCGGCTGGACGCCGTATTTCGTTCCTGCCGCCGGGATTGTTATGGACCAGGGCGGACTGCTCTCTCACGGCGCCATCATTGCCCGCGAGTACGGCATCCCCGCTGTGGTAAACGTCGGCAATGCGACAAAAATAATCAAAACCGGCCAGACCATCCAGGTGGATGGCGACAGGGGGGTAGTCAGGATTCTGGAATAGCCGACTTTACCTTTCTGATAAACCTCGATGTCTCGCTCAGGCACTTCTTTTTATTTTTGAGGTTGTCTTCAATCAAGCCGACGATTTTCGAGCCGATGATGACGCCGTCGGCGCCTGATTTAGCGACCTTTGCGGCGTGTTCGGGTGTGCTAATGCCGAAGCCGACACATACCGGGATGTTAGTTTCCTTTTTGATTCTGCTGATAAGGCCTTTAACAGAAGTCGATAATGTTTTTCGGCTGCCTGTTACGCCTAACAATGAAACGGCGTAAATAAACCCGGTTGTTTTTGAAGCGATGAGTTTTAAACGCTGCTGACTCGTATTGGGAGTCACCATAAACACCGTATCAAGCCCGGCCTTCTTTGCCGGCCCGACAACCTCATTCGCGTCGTCAATGCTCAGGTCCGCCACTAATACGCTGTTGACGCCCGCGCGGTGAAAATCCCTGAAAAACCGCTCGGTGCCGTATCGGTAGATGAGATTGTAATACATCAGCAGTCCAATCGGGATGTCTTTGTATTGCTTTACTTTCGCGATGAATTCGAGGGCCTTCCTGACGGTCATCCCGTTCTTTAACGAGCGAATATCGGCCTTTTGAATCGTCGGGCCGTCCGCAATCGGGTCTGAGAACGGTATGCCCAATTCGAGGATATCGGCGCCCGCATCGATAGCGGCCTTAACAATCGCTAGACTTGTCTTAAAGTCCGGGTCGCCGATTACGAAAAACGGTATCACCGCCGAGCGTTTCAGTTCTGAAAATACCTGCTTATACGTCTTCATTAATCCTTCCCTTTGTCTTCTCAATCCGAAATCCGCAATCCGAAATCATCAATCTTTTAACGGTCTGTATTTTTCCACGATTCCAACGTCCTTGTCGCCCCGGCCTGAAAGGTTCACCACCGCTATCGTCTTGGCGGGCAGTTTTCCTTTCTGTCTTACCAGATAGGCAAGAGCATGCGTGCTTTCCAGCGCCGGCAAAATTCCCTCTGTTTTGCACAAGAGTTCAAACGTGTCTAACACCTCTTCATCCTCAGCGGCGACGTATTCAGCCCTGCCTGTATCTTTCAGATAGCAATGTTCAGGCCCGACGGCGGGATAATCCAAGCCGGCGCTAACGCTTTCCGTTTCGTTGACCTGCCCGTCGTTATCCTGAAGCAGATACGCCTTCGAGCCGTGCAATATGCCGACTTGTCCCGCCGAAAGCGATGCTGCGTGTTTACCGCTCGATAAACTCCTGCCGCCCGCCTCGACGCCGATGAGCTGGACTTTCTTGTCATTTACAAAGCCCGCGAACATACCTATTGCGTTGCTTCCTCCGCCCACGCACGCCAGGACCATATCAGGCAGCCGGCCAAGTTTCTTCATACACTGCCGTCTCGCTTCTTTTCCGATGCAGCTTTGAAAATGTCTTACTATCGTCGGATACGGATGCGGCCCGGCAGCCGAGCCGAACAGGTAAAACGTGTCTGTGACGTTGGCCGTCCAGTACCGAAGCGCGTCGTTTATCGCGTCCTTCAATGTCCCCGTTCCGCCCTCGACCGGCACAACCTGTGCGCCACACAGTTTCATTTTGTGGACGTTGACGCTTTGCCGTTCGATGTCGGTGACGCCCATAAAAATCTTTGTCTCCATCCCGAATAGCGCGCCAATCATTGCGGTGGCAAGCCCGTGCTGGCCCGCTCCTGTCTCGGCAATGAGCTTTGTCTTACCCATATATTTGGCTAAGAGTCCCTGGCCCAAAGTGTTATTAACCTTGTGCGCTCCGCCGTGAAGCAGGTCCTCGCGTTTGAGATAAACCTTGAACCCCACGTATTCGCTGAATCGTTTCGCGTAATACAAAGGCGTGGGTCTTCCCGCGTAGTCCGCCAAAAGCTGCGAAAGCTCATTTACGAAACGTTTATCTTTATAGAAACGATAGAATGCCTTTTCCAGTTCCTCCAGCGCCGGTATTAAAACCTCCGGAACATAAAACCCGCCATAATTACCGAATCTGCCTTTGTATTTCATACTGCCATTAACCTCGCAAGTCCTTTATTTTGTCGAATAGTTTTCTCATTTTTGCGTGGTCTTTTTTGCCCGGCGATGATTCAACGCCGCTGCAAATATCGACGCCGTAAACGCCCAGGTCGACCGCCTTTGTCACGTTGTCGGCGTTGATGCCGCCGGCCAGAAAAATCCGCTTGCTGATGTTCCCTATGATGTTCCAGTCGAAGGATAGCCCTGTCCCGCCGTATTTCTTTGGGTCAAAGGCGTCCAGCAGAATCGCATCGGTGAAATATGCTTCCGCGCGTTTGATGTCCTTTTTGTCCTTGACGCGAATTGCCTTCATTGTCCGCACGTTAAGCGACCGGAACTGCTCGGCAAACTGGGGGCTTTCGTCGCCGTGGAGCTGCACCCAGTCGAGATTGCATTCGTCTATTACCTGCTCAATGCGTTCAAACGGGTCATTGACGAACAGGCCCACGATATCCACGTAAGCGGACAGCCGGTCGATGATTTTCGCCGCTTCAGCCGGCGTTATGTATCGCGGGCTTCTCGGATAAAAATTGAACCCCAGCATATCCGCGCCCATATCGGCTGCGGCAAACGCGTCCTTGTAATTGGTTACCCCGCAGATTTTTACCTTGACCGCCAGCATCCTTACCGCTGTTCCTTTCTCAATTTTTAGAGGCCTGGACTAATTTTTTCAGTCGGTGCATTGCCTCGCCGTTGTCGATTGTCTGCCTGGCGACGTTCACCGCCGAGGCGAAGTCGTTAGCCAGTCCGCACACAATTATCGCCGCCGCGGCGTTGAGAACAACTATATCTTTTCGGGGCCCGTCGTCTTTGCCGGCCAGAATGTTCTTCACAATCTCGGCGTTGTTCTTCGCGTCGCCGCCTGCGAGCGTGTCCAAATCCGTGGTTCTCATTCCACAGTCGCCCGGATACAGCGTCCAGGTGGTTAGTTTTCCTTCCTTAAGCTCCGTAATCTTCGTCGGCCCCATTGTGCTGATTTCGTCAAGGCCGCTGCTGTGCACAATCATCGCCCGCTGAACGCCTAACAGATTCAGCGCCTCCGCCACAATCGGCATCAATTCTTCGTCAGCCACGCCCATAACCTGGGCCTGTGCCTCTGCCGGGTTCGCCAGTGGCCCCAGTATATTGAACACCGTGCGAAACCCCAGTGCCTTTCGCACCGGCTGGACATATTTCATCGCCGGATGATACTTCGGCGCAAACATGAACCCGATTCCTGCCTCCTTGATACAGTGTGCCACAATATCCGCCCCCGCTTCGATATTGACGCCTAATTCCGCCAAAACGTCCGCCGAGCCGCATTTGCTGGTTATGCCTCGGTTACCATGCTTGGCTATGTGAACGCCGGCTCCCGCGGCGACAAGCGCCGCCGCCGTCGAGATATTAAATGTTTTCACCGCCGCGCCGCCCGTCCCGCAGGTATCGACAAGGTTATCAACGTCAACCGTCACCTTGACGGCGTGCGCTCGCAGCGATTTGGCAAGCCCGGCAAGCTCCGCAGCAGTCACCGCCTTGTCCCGCATCGCCGTCAGGAACGCGGCAATCTGTGCCTCCGGGACCTGACCTTCGAAGATAATATCCAGGACCTTTCCCGCCTGTTCAAATGTCAGGTTCTCGCCCCGAAGCACCGGCTCTATGTATTCGGCTATCGTCGCCATCATTAATCCTTGCGTTTGTCCCGGTACTCTTCGGCTATTTTCAAAATGTTCTCGATTATCTTGCCGCCCGCCGGCGTCAGGATGCTTTCAGGATGAAACTGCACTCCGAATATCGGCAGTTTCTTGTGCCTGATACCCATATTGACGCCCTCAAACTCAGCCGTCGGCTCCAAACATTCCGGCATCCTCAATGCGCACAAGCTGTGGTATCGTCCCGCCTGAAGGGGATTTTCAACCCCCGCGAATACGCCTTTGCCGTCGTGTGTCACCCTCGATGGTTTGCCGTGCACCGGCTCAGGTGCGTGTCCCACCTTGCCTCCGAAATACTCGACTATCGCCTGATGCCCCAGACATACGCCGAATATGGGCAGCTTGTCTTTGAAGTAGTCAATCGCGGCAAGCGTCACGCCCGACGTCGCCGGCGTCCCAGGCCCAGGCGAAATCACTAACAAATCCGGCTTAAACTCCTTCGCCACTTTTTTCAAATCCTCGATTGACGTATCTGCCCGGTAAACTTTCGTATCACAGCCGCGCTTGCTGAAGTCATCGACGAGGTTATACGTAAACGAATCGAAGTTATCTATGAACAGGACTCGCCTTGTTTTTTCTTCCATATTGTTCTGCCTCTTATTTTTCTTTCAGGGCGCGCATGCACGAGCCGGCCTTGTGCTCCGTTTCCTCGAATTCCGTCTTGGGCACGCTGTCGTGCACTATCCCAGCCCCGACGCGGATATACGCCTTGTGGTCTTTAATCTGTAAGCTCCTTATTGTGATACAACTGTCGAATTGCCCGTCCACCGTCAGATACATTACCGCTCCCCCGTAGTATCCTCGCTTTGTTTTTTCAAGCTGTCTGATAATCTTCATCGCCTCTATTTTGGGCGCTCCCGTCAGTGTCCCCATATTCATCGTCGCAAGATACGCGCTTAAAGCGTCGAGGTTGCTCGCAAGCTGGCCCTTGACGTTGCTCACCAGATGCTGCACCGATTCGTATTTTTCGACGGTCAACAGCTCCGTCACGACCCTACTCCCCGGCTCGGCCACACGGGCAATATCGTTTCTGGCCAAATCAACCAGCATCATATGCTCGGCTAATTCCTTGCGGTCAATCTTCAATTCCGCCTCATATCTGAAATCGATATCCTGGTCGAGTTTCCCATCGACCCTGCCTCTCGGCTTTGTCCCGGCTATCGGCCTGATTTCCACGCTGCGTAAATCGGTCCCGCTTACACGCAGGTTTAATTCCGGGCTTGACCCCAGCAGCACCGTATTCGGCGTATTTATGTAAAACATATACGGTGACGGATTCAATTCTCGCAAGCGTTTATACACGTCTAATGGCTCATCGGCGCACGGCTCAATCTTTGTCCGGCTCAAAACCACCTGAAAGATGTCCCCATCCAGTATGTGCTGCTTTGCCGACCGCACCATATCCTCATATTCCTGCTGGTTCGTATCGGTTGATGACTTCGGCAGGGGGGCCTTGTGCTTTTTTGCCTTCGGCGTCTCAAATCGAGCGACGTTTTCATAGTAGTCAAAACAATCCTGCGCCTCCGTTATCGCCTGCTCTCTGTCGCCGTTGGTAATGATTACGTTGACGACGATGTATCCCTGCCCGTGCTCGTGGTCCATCAGAAATATATTGTCCGCGAAGTACAGCTCATAATCGGGGTTGCCAAGCAGGTTTTCTTTGTTGGCCGGCAGTTTCTCGAACTGGTCGATGAAGTCGTAGCTTATCGCTCCCAGCAATCCGCACGTTACTCGAAACGGTTTGCTTGCCAGCCGAAACGCGAACGCCACCGCACGCAGCACGTCCATTTGATTAGTGCTTCGAAGCCGGGTCTGCTCGTCAACCAGATGCCCTCCTGTCTTGATGATGCCTTTTATTCGCTCAGAGTTGAAATCTACCCTCTCGCAAAACTCGAATTGTTCAGCGGTGCCGGTCAGATACGAAATCATTCTCCTGCCGGTTTTGCTAAGTGACTTTATCTCGAATTCCCTTCCCGTCCCCGTAAGATACAATGCCGGCTTGGCCGTGCCGAAACTCAGCGCGCTTGTCCCCCGCAGGTATTCCTTGGATTCCAGCAGACAGCAGTTCTTCGCCCGTCCGTAATCGCTTATCTTAGCGAAAAAATCCATCGGGTCGGCCATCTCGATTCGCTTGACGATGGGGATTATCTCGCCCGGCTTCGCGTTCTCTATTATCTGCCTGTAATCTTCCATAAGAGTGTGTCCTTAAAACATTATCTTTATCTGTATAAAGTTCCAATTACAACAAAAAAAAGCGGCCCGTTGTTTTTATCCAACAGGCCGCGTAAATTACATTTTTATTATCTTTTTTTAGTACAGATTTCTCGCCTGCCCGCCGGATTTATCCAACGAGCCGCCACCAACCAAACAAATTACCTAAGTTAATCTGCATTATCTTACTATTCTACCACATCCCGTCGTTTTTGTCAAGGGCTGTTTCAAAAAAAACTTTGCCCGACATTTTAATGTGGGTCGTTCTCGCTGTGTTGGCGGGTTTAAGTTTGATATGCTACGGATGAGGTCTTGTATTTGATAGACGAGGCAGTGATTACGGGACGCTGGGGATAAAAAATGGCAGGTTCGGCCTTTGGAAAACGGGATGGCCCCTTTGCGGGCGATAAATGCTGTTTCCGGTGGGCTCGGTGGACAAAAAACCGCAGAACGTGCACTCCTGTAATGACAAACGCCAAACTGACAAAGCTCGCCAGTGCCGAGGCAATCGCCATAAATTTTGTTTGCTGAAAGGTGCGTTCCATAATAAGCAGAGGACCATTAACTTTCAGGGTTCCCCATGTCCAGATAAGTAACTGGTTCAATATCCACAGCTCGCTCCATATCGCCACCGCGACACCGACTACGAAAAGCATCTGGAGAGTTATAAAGCCCCAGCGTTTCAAAGTTGTCCGCCCTTTTAGTGTGCGAACGAATTCCTTCGCCGGCATGCAAATGGCCAGTAACATGTAAAAGATGCCGCCGATTCCAGTGCCAGGTAGTCCGACAGTCATTTTAATGCCCCTTCTCGTAAACCATAAGCGGCCTTTTCATAACTATTTCGAGCCAAAGGGCCTTCAGCAGAAATACGCCGTTGACAAGCCGTAAAACAAGAAATCCGGGCAAACTCGTCATCGCAAGGCACACTTCTTTTCTCTGTATGGCTTTGTATAAAACCGGCACTACCATCGCCGGCACATCTATCAGATAGGCCAGCAGGAAAAGCGGATTGACAAAAATTGCCAGCAGCGGCAGTAGAAACATATACGCCAGCGATGCGACTGTTGCGTCGAACAGCGCCACCGCCACCATCGAGCGAAGAACCGGGATATCAAGGACCTGTCTCCAGTGCAATCGGACGTTCTGAACGAAACCGTGCGACCACCGGCGTAACTGCTTGCTCATAAAATGGTAATTGTGCGGTTCAATCGGGTAGCAAACCGCCTCCGGCACAAACCGCACCCCGTATCCGGAATGGTAAAAACTCCACGTCAGGTCCATATCCTCAGCCATTGTCCGCGTTGACCAGCCGTTGTTGGCCTTGAGGAGATCGGTGCGGTAAACCGAAAAACAACCCGAAGATATCAGCGGCTTGCCGTAGTAGTCCTGGATTTGTTTGTAAAAGGTAAAGGCAAAAACATATTCAATATACCGGCCTCGTTCCCACAGCGTCTTTACGTGACGGGGCACCACAAAGCCGCACGCGGCCGCCACGCTGAAATCGTTCAGCGCAGGCAGAAGTTTTTCGATTGCGTCCGGGGCCAAAGTAGTGTCCGCGTCTATGGCCATCACGTATGGCGTGTCCACATTCTTAAGCGCAAAGTTTTGCGCTCCCGCTTTCGAGCCGGTATTGGCAGGCGGACGCAGCACCGTCACCTGGCACTTTCTGGCAACCTCGCCCGTGCAGTCGCTTGAAAAGTCATCGACTACTATAATTTCCGCGGGCGGCACTGTCTGCGCCTGGATGCTTTTAATTGTATCTTCTATGTGGGCGCCTTCATTATAAGCCGGCACAATTACGGTCAGGCCGCTCCCCCTCTGCAGCTTTTCCGGGCTTTTGTTGTAACCAGCCATTTTCATCTTGTCTATATCTTTGTCCAAAGCTCGCTATCTATACAAAAATACCCTGTTTTCATTTGGTGGGTAGTCCTTTTGCCTGTGTATTCTGCCTCAGGATATCCCTTGATTTGGGACTTGGCAGAGAAGGCCGAAGTGCTTGTATCAGCAAAAACAGGAAAATTCTGCTGATTTAACTTCACTTAATAAAACTTAGCATTATCAATCTTTTTGGCCCCTGTGTCAAGCGTTTTGTCTTAAATTTACAGGGGTTGTTTTGAATCCTGAAAACATTGTTTTTAATACTGCTAATGCGTTTTTTTGACGCTCGAAATGCGGAATTTAAAACTTTATCCGCCGCAGGCGTGATTTATTTACCTGTCCGCTGAAGTTTCTGTCGAAGGCGGACAGGTCGGGTTATTTAGCTCGCCGAGCGCAATTGTTTGCTTCTGGCCTGCGCCATCTGGTCCACCGCGACCGCGACGACGATGATGATTCCGATGACAATCAATTGTGCGTTGGTGGATATTCCCAGCATCGTGCAGCCGTTCCGTAAAAAGCTTATCAATAGTGTCCCTATGATTGTCCCCGTTATTGTTCCCTGCCCGCCCGACAAACTCGCCCCTCCAATCACCACCGCCGCAATCACGTCCAGCTCCGCTCCCAGTCCCGCCGTCGGCTGCGCCGATACCGTTCTGCTTACCTGTATCATTGCCGCTATTCCCGCCAGCAGCCCGACTATCGTATATATCCAGACAAGGTTTTTCTCCACCCTCACCCCCGCGTGGAACGCCGCTTCACGGTTCGACCCTATCGCGTATGTGTATCGCCCTAATGGCGTGTATTTGAGAACGAACATCGCGACGGCTATTGCAACCGCGAAAATCACCACCGAAACAGGTGCCCCAAGTATCACTCCTTCGCCGAGATACTTGTAATCGGACACATTTATCGGCTGGCCGTCCCGCATCACTAACGCCACGCCCCGAAAGAAGCTCATCGTCCCCAGCGTCACAATGAATGGCTGCAGTCGAAACTGCGTTATCAGAATCCCGTTGGCCAAACCGCTGAGTATGCCTCCCGTCACCCCTGCGATTGTCCCCATGACAAGCGCCCACCCCTGCGGGTTGGCCCCGCCGATTGCCTCCATCACCGCCGCCCCAATCATACCGCATATCGCCAGCATTGACCCGACCGAAAGGTCAATGCCTCCCGATATAATCACAAACGTCATTCCAATCGCGATAATCCCGAGAACACTCGACCGTCGAAGCACGTTGAGGAAGTTGTCCAGCGTCAAAAACGTATCAGGCCTCATCGCCGCCAATATACAGATAATCAGCATCAAACTTCCGAACGGCAGCAACTGTCTTACGAACTTGCCCATTTCTGTCTTTTACCTAATCCTTAACGAAATACGAACGACGAGCTACGAGGTTTCCACCGCCGCCAGATGCATCACTTCCTCCTGTGTTGTTTCGTTTGTCTTCAGGTCGCCCACAAGCCGGCCTCGCCGCATCACTAAAATCCTGTCCGTCACGCCTAATAGTTCCGGCAGTTCCGATGAAATAAACAGAATCGCCTTGCCCTGTCCCGCCAGATTATTGAGCAGCGTGTAAACCTCTTTTTTCGCCCCGACGTCAATCCCCCGTGTCGGCTCATCGAAGATAAGAAATTTCGCTTCTGCCAGCAGCCATCTCGCAATCAGCAGTTTCTGCTGATTTCCGCCGGACAGCGTATCGACCTGCCTCTCCGGTGATGTCCACTTAATCGCCAGTTGCTTCCCGAGGTTGTCCGCTATTGCCGTTTCCTTTGCCGGCCTTATTATCCTGCGCATCCCGATTAGACCAAGCGCAGCCAGCGTTATGTTCCACGAGCAGGCCAGCCCAAGGCAAAGCCCGCTTCGCTTTCTGTCCTCGGTCAAAAACGCGATGCCGTTTGCTATCGCCTCGGCGGGCGATTTTATCTCAACTTCCTGCCCCTCTAACAGAATCGCCCCGCTGGTTTTCTTGTCAACGCCGAATATCGTCCTGGCGACTTCGGTTCGTCCCGCCCCGACTAGTCCCGCCATCCCTACAATCTCGCCCGCCCGCACGTTGAAATTTATGTCCTGTATCTTTTGCGATGACAGGTTTTTAACCTCCGCCACAACGTCTCTAATGGCGGTTTTGCGCGCCGGGTAAAAATCGGTCAGCTCTCTGCCGACCATATATCGCACAATCGTTTTAGTATCCAGCCCCGCCATTTGCCCGCAGTGAACAACTTTGCCGTCCCGCAGAATCGTCACGTCGTCTGCAAGCCCGGTTATCTCGTCGAGCCGATGCGATATGTATATGATTGATATGTCGCTGTTTTTTAGTCGCCTGATTATCTCGAAAAGCCGGCTCGCTTCATCTTCCGATAACGAGCTTGTCGGCTCATCCATAACGATTATCGACGCCTTCCTCGCCAGCGCCTTTAGTATCTCCGCAACCTGGCAGTCGCCCGTCGATAAGCTGCTCACTGCCGCTGTCGGGTTAATCTCGAATCCGAACCCGTCCGCCAAATTCGCCGTCGCCGCCGCCATCTTTTTTAAATCGACGACGAAATGCAACCCTCTTCTCGGCTCGTTGCCCAGAAACACATTTTCCGCGACCGTTAAATGCTCCGCCAAATCCAAATCCTGATAAATCATCGACACGCCCGCCTCAATCGCCTGCTGCGGCCCGTCGAATGAGTGTCCCCGTCCGTTTATTTCAATCGTCCCCGCGTCCGGCTGATATACCCCCGCCAATATTTTCATCAGCGTTGTTTTCCCCGCCCCGTTTTCTCCGACAATCGCGTGAACCGTTCCCCTCCGAACGCTCAGGTCCACCCCAGCCAGCGCCTGCACCGCCCCGAATCGCTTCGATATCCCCCGCATCACAAGAGCAGGGCGGCCCTCTTTGCCTTCCGCAATTATGCTCGTCATTTCAATAATGCCTGAATCTCCGGCGTATCGATATTGTTCTTCGTAATCAGCCCAACACCCGTGTCAATCCGTTTCGGCACGGTCTTGCCCTGCAGTTTATCCACCGCGGTTTTTACCCCTTCGTAACCCATCTTGTAAGGGTTCTGCACGACCAATGAATCGATGTCGCCGCTTCTTACCGCCTCGAGCAGCAATACGCCCGCGTCAAAGCCGACCATTTTTATCTTGCCAACCCGCCCCGAGCTTTGCAGCGCCCTCAGCGCTCCCACCGCAGTCGATTCATTGCACGCGAAGAGTCCGTCGATTTCCGTATTCTTGGTCAGCAGGTCCTCCGTCGCCTGCAGCGCCGTCTCTACCGTATCCAGTCCGTACTTTGAGTCCACAATCTTTATGCCGGGAAATTCCTTTGCGATTGTGTCGTTGAATCCGTTTATGCGGTTCACCGTTGACGCCGACCCCGGCGCAAACTTAATCACAATAATTTTTCCCTTCCCGCCCAGAATCTCGCCCATTCGTTTCGCCGCCAGCACCCCGCCCTGATAGTTGTCCGTCGCCACGAATGAGACGTATTTGTCCGTATCTACCGCCGAGTCGATAATCACGCAGGGTATCCCGCTTGCCGCCGCCTTTTCCACCACCGGCACAAGCGCCTTGTTGTCGTTCGGCGCAAGCACAATCGCGCTCACCTTTCTCGCGATGAAATCCTCGATGATTTGAATTTCCTTTTCTCTGTCTTCCCGCTCAGGCCCGTTCCAGAATATCTCCGCCCCCGTCTCTTCGCCCGCTTTCATCGCCCCACGATGCACCGATTGCCAGAAAACGTGCGTCGTCCCCTTCGGTATAACCGCTATCTGAATCTTTCCTTTGTTCTTGCCCTTGTTGATGACTCCTATCCCGATGAACACACCGGCAACCACAATCAATATAACAACCGGCAAAATTTTCTTCATAATCCGCTCTCCTTCAATCTTTTAGCCCCCCGGCGGGGGTGGGGTCATTTTATCCACTACACGCTGTGCGCTCTATAAAAATTGTTGACACCCCTTTCGCTTTCCTGTATTATAACTCCACAGTAGTTTGGAAAAAAAACTACTGTCGGGGATAAGAAGTGAAGGTCGTTGTTTGTATTCCTGCTCGTTTCGGCTCAACAAGATTCCCAGCTAAAGTTCTCGCCAAAGATACCGGCAAATTTCTCATCCAGCACGTCTATGAACAAGCCACACTCGCCAAATTGCCGGACAAGATTGTTATCGCCGCTGACGACAAGCGAATCGCCGACGCCGCCAAATCCTTCGACGCCGAGTGTATCTTGACCAGCCCCGATTGCCCAACCGGCACCGATAGAATAGCAGAAGCCATCAACAAACTATCCGCTATACGCTATACGCTATCCGCTGACGACGTAGTCGTCAATCTTCAAGCCGACGAACCCGAAATCGACCCCGCAAATATCGACGCCGTCGCGAAACTGCTTGTGGATAATACCGATTACTCGATGGCCACTTTGGCCGCTGATTTTGAAACCGCCGAGCAAGTCAGTGACCCAAACATCGTCAAAGTTGTAGTTGCGAGCCACGAGCCACGAGCCACGGGGCACGGCGTAGCCATTTACTTCTCCCGCTCCGTCATCCCCTATGACCGTCAGCAGGCCGGCCTCGGCCCCGTTAAAAACTACCTTCGTCATCTCGGCATATACGCTTATCGAAAAGATTTCCTCCTGAAAATTACGAAACTTCCCCAGACGCCTTTGGAAAAAATTGAAAAGTTGGAACAATTGCGTGCCATTGAAAATGGTTTCGATATACTGGTTGCAAAGGTCAAACATACCTGCGCCGGCATCGATACCCCTGAACAATACGTGGAATTCGTAAAACGTTACAAAAGTGGTTAGCCCCCAGGTTTACTTGGGGGTTGTTTAGCTGTCGCCGGCACGGCGACGAAAAATTTAGCCCCGCCATTTATGGCGGGGTTGCTGTGGCGGACAGAGAGCACATAGAAAATAAGTTTTAACTATAACGCGAACAACATGATGAAAGAGCAAACACTTAAATCTTGGGAAGAATTTGAAGATGAGTTAATAAGAATAAATAAGGAAACAAAATCGCTGCAAGAAAAAAAACAAGGTCATATATCCTATCCCCTTTTTAGAGGGGTCGACAATTCTGAATATCATCTGGAATCGACCCTCGATAGGATACAAAAGGGAATGAGTCTTTCGGATTATTACAGAATAATGAATATTGTTCATATGCAGATTGCCTCGTGCACTGGCAAGAAATGGGATATGGAAAAAGAATTGCCAATGCTTTGCGATTTTCGTGTTAAGGCCTGCGAATTCATGGTGTATTTGCGACACAATGGTTTCCCCTCTCCTTTATTGGACTGGAGCCGGTCACCTTATATAGCTGCTTATTTTTCTTTCAGAGATCTATCTTTACGAGGTAAATTACGGAAACACGTCTCTATTTTTATGTATAGAGAATTTATGGGAGTTGGGAAAAGCACGTTTCCTGCGAAGCCGCATATTATAAGTGTAGGACCATCAATTATCACCGATCCAAAGCACTATTTACAGCAGTCAGAATATACTCTTTGCCTCAGAAACATGAGCGTTATAAAGGCTGTAGGTGACGTAGAAAAAGAATGCATTTTTGCTGATTACGGGGATGTCACACCATTTCTTACCAATGATGGAGATGGCCCAGTGTGGGAATGTCAGGACGTAGTGGTGAAGTACAATATCCCGATATCAGAGCAACAAAAAGTACTTCGAAAATTAGATTCAATGAATATTACAGCATATTCACTATTCAATTCAGAACCGAGTCTTATGGAGACGTTGGCTTTGCGGGAATTGTTTCTGACATAGAAAATTGACTC
>JBEKZA010000014.1:0-74605 GCA_049510335.1 Sedimentisphaerales bacterium
CCGGCTTCAATGAGGTCTTTGGCCGCCTCACCGGTTGCGATGTTGCCTGCGATAACGTCTATTTGATAGTTGCTTTTAATTTTCTTTACCGTGTCGATGACGTTTTGCGAATGTCCGTGCGCGGTGTCAACCACGATTACATCGACCTCGGCCGCGATGAGGGCCTCGATTCGCTCGTAGTCGTGGACGCCGACGGCGGCGCCGACTCTCAGCCGGCCCCGTTTGTCGCGTGCCGCAAGCGGGTATCGCTCGACGCGGTCGATATCCCTCATCGTAATCAGGCCTGTAAGCTCGCCGTTATCGTTGACTAACAGCAGCTTTTCAATCTTATGCTCCTGCAGGATTTCCTTGGCCTGCTCGAGCGTCGTGTTGGGCGGGCCCGTGACGAGATTATTTTTGACCATTACCGAACTGATTTTTGCGTCGTAATCCTTGAGGAACTTGAGGTCTCTGCGAGTCAGAATGCCGCGAAGCTTTCTACCCTCAACGATGGGGATGCCGGAGACGTTCTGCTCGCTCATAAGCTGCTGTGCTTTTCTGACGGGTTCGTCCGGCGAAAGCGTAATGGGGTCGATTATTACGCCGTTTTCCGAGCGTTTTACCTTAGCGACCTCTCTTTTCTGGTCCTGGATGGCGAGGTTTTTGTGGATGATTCCGATGCCGCCTTCCTGCGCCAGCGCGATTGCCAGCGCCGCTTCGGTGACGGTGTCCATTGCCGCGGAGACCAGCGGGATATTGATTGTGATATTATTTGTCAGCCGGGTCATTGTGTCCGCCTGGCTGGGAACAAGGTCGCTGCGGGCGGGTATCAGCAGGACATCATCGAAGGTAATGCCTTCCGCGATGATTTTGTTCTTATCCATTTTGTTGTTCTCCCGTGGTTAGCCGCTGGTCATAATTAAACGAAGAAGTATAGTGATATACGGCCCCAGCGTCAAATGTATTTTCCGCCTTGTGCGAGGGATACTCCTTGTTATCGCCTTAGCGCGGAAAAGCAGTCAGGGCAGAAGAGATGGCCTGAGTCAATCTTTATCAGCTCATTTTGTGAGAGGTCGTTTCGGCCGCAGCAGTCGCAGACGTGACCGTCGCTCGTGACTCGTGGCTTGTCGCTCGAGTCACAAGTCACGGGTTCTGAGTCGATAGTCGAGGGGGCCGGCGGGGCGGTTATTTCCCGGATAGCGAATGTCGCGGGTTTTCTTGCTTCCGCGACTGCCTCCTCGTGCACGCCCGCTTCGGCGTTTGCCTCGGCCGTCAATTGCTTCTGGATACTCAGCTCTTCCTCGACTTCGGCCCGTTTCTGTGCTTCTATCTGTGCTTGTTCTTCGGCTTTCAGTCGCGCGTCCGTTTCTGCTTGGAGCTTTTGTTCCAGTTCAACTCTCGCCTGTTGTTCTTCACGTGTCTGTTGTTCGGCCCTGGTTATTTGTTGTGTGAGCAGGTCCATATGTTTTTGCGTCTGCTCTTTTGCTTCGGCGATGAGTTTTTTCTGTGTATCGCCGTTCGCGGCGGTGAGTTTCGCCTGTTGTTTTTCAATCTCAGCCAGTCGGTCAGCGTATGTCCTTAGATTTTCCTGTGCTGAGATTCTATCTTCGATTTCGGCAGCAAGTTTGCGTTCGGCGTCGGCTTTGGCCTGCTGCATTGTTTTTAGCTGGGCCTCCATCTGCGATGCTTTCTGAGATTCACTTTTTAGCTGTTGTTCGGCGGCGGCGATTACCCGCTCGTATGCCTCTGTTTTTTGTCTGAGCGTCTCAATTGCTTTTTGTTCAGCCAGTGTGCGCGATTCAATCTCGGCCTTGAGCTGTTTTTGCAGGTTCTCGTTATCCTGTATCTCGGCTTGCAATTTTTCCTGCAATTGCGAGATTTGCTCTTTGAATGCGCCGGCCTGCTCGGTAAGGTTTTTCTTAGTTTCTGCCAGGGCTTCGGCGTCGTATCCGGCCTTTTGCTGTGCTTTTCCTATCGCTTCGCCATATGCTCGTGCTTTTTCTTCGATTTCGGCGTGTGCCTGCTGTTCCGTTTTTAGCCGCGTCTGCTCTTCTATTTCCAGCCGCATTTCGGCCCGATACAATTTATCGGTGTATTGTTTGAGCTTGTTTTCCGCCTCTTCCAATGCGAGGGTCTGTTCATTTAGTTTTTGCCGGACATCCTCGAGGGTCCTCGTTTTTTCCTCCAGTGTCAATTCGACCTGTGATTTTGTCTGGGCTTCCAACATCGCCTGCTGCTCGGCGGCGGCGAGGGTGCGCCTTTGTGTTTCAAGCGATTCGCGTAATTCGCTAATCAATTGGTGATATTCGTCAAGCTGTGTCTGCAACTGGGCGCGTGACGCTGCTTCGGCCTGCAACCGTCCTTCGAGCTGCCTTTGCGATTCCAGAAAATCGCGGGTTTTTTCTTCGAGTTTGGCTCGTGATTGCTGTTCGAACTGCGCTCTTGCCTCGGTCTCGGTCCTTGCTTTTTCTTCGGCGATGGCGAGTGCCCTTGACGCGGCCTGTGCGATTCTTTCGGCTTCCGCCCGGGCGGTTGCTTCCTGTTGCGCAATTTCCCTCGCCTCGACTATCGCATCCTCATAGGCCTGCCTGTCGATTTTTGCCTGTTCCCTGGCCTGCTCTTTAGCCCGTATGATTGCGAGCTTTTCCGCACGGGCTTTTTCTTTGGCCAGGCGTTTGGCTTCGAGCCGGGCGAGTTTTTCAGCCAGCGCCTTTGCCTTTGCTTCGGCGAGTGCTTTTTCTTTTACCTTTTTTGCGTTAGGGCATCGCAGAAGAGGGTGCGGCCAGTGCTTTTCTCCGCATATCGAACAGGTAGGCGCAAACCGCTCGGTGGCATTGTTCTGCTTGTTCGAGGTTTCGTTTTCCGTTGTCCTGTGAAAGTCCATTTGCAGCCCAAAAAACAACAGCACCAGTTTCCGTTCTGATTACTGTCACATTTTCACCGCAGAGAACACAGAGACCGCAGAGCTTAATTTGAGTTTTTCTCTGCGTCCTCAGCGAGCTTTGCGGTAAGCATTGCCCGTTGTTTAGCCGGAGGCGGGAGTGAAAATCCAATTCCACTCCTCCGCATCACTTTTTTAGCATTTGGGCAATGCTTTTTCAAGCACTAAGTTTTTATAGGACCTAAGTTCTTGGAGTAAAATCACAAGCATCAAATCCGAAATCCCAAACAAGCACCAATAACCAAAATTCCAATCTCAAAACGGCTGACGCCCGTGGTTTTGAGCCTTGTGACATCGGGATTTCGAATTTCGGGTCTTCTAACGATTCTGGTGATAAATATTACGCCGTAAAACCAGAATTTTATTTTTTATATTGCCCTGTCAAACATAAATTCTTAATTGTACATTTAGAACACATAGGTTTAGCACCACAAGTAGATTTCCCGAAATGCCAGAAGATTCTATCCAAGTCAGCAGGAAAATACTTATAATCTGTAAGTTTTGATAATTTCTGGATTAGTCTGTGTAAAAACAGGTAATTCTCTTTGTTATTAGGGTTATTTCCCATTTCTAATTTATTATTTTTGAGCAGGTCATAGCCATAATTCAACAATCCTATCCTTGTTATAACCCGGGTGACGTGCAGGTCGTTAGCAACATAATTTGAATTAAAACTTGATAAGGCCAAATCTCTTACTTTAAGTTTGATATTCTTAATCTTCAACAACTCATCTTCTTGAAAATCGGTTTCATGGTATTTCTCCGCACGATCAAAATAACCTTTCCAATCCCATTTAAATTTTTGCGCGAATATTGTTACAACGTCGGTTATAACTTGATTGCCGACCTCCTCCCCCCAACGATATTTTGCGTTGCGAAGAATTTGCCGGTAGTTCTTTTCCTTTAAATCCTGTTTGCTCTTTATGGAATTTCTAAGTTCCGTATAAACTTTCTCTCCACTTTCACCTTTTATTGCCCTAACCAGCAAATCTCTCAAGATAGAAATCAGAATTTCAATATCAGCTTTATCAGACCTGGATTTTACAAGCTCCCGATTTTCCTCAATCTGTCTCCTGTGTTTTTGTATCCAACTTTCAATTCTATGGATTTCTCCGTTGTAAGACGATTCGATTTTAACAATTTCTGAAATTAGTTCGTTTATATCGGGCAGCTTAATCTCCATGACGGTTCCTTTTTTATTCACCACTTCAGGACGGCACCGGTGTCAGCGCTGGTAGCCATTGAAGCGTATTTGTTGAGGTAGCCGGTTTTGATTTTCGGCGGTCTCGGCTTCCATTTCTTTTTGCGTGCCGCGAGCTCTTTGGCGGACAGTTTGACATTTATCTTGTTGTTGGGGATGTTGATTTCGATCAGGTCGCCTTTTTTCAGCAGGCCGATTGGTCCGCCGACGGCTGCTTCGGGGCTGACGTGGCCTATGCAGGCGCCGCGTGTTCCGCCGCTGAATCTGCCGTCGGTAATGAGCGCGACCGAATCGCCAAGGCCTGCGCCCATAATGTAGCTGGTGGGGCTGAGCATTTCCTGCATACCGGGGCCGCCTTTGGGGCCTTCATAGCGGATTACGACGACGTCGCCTGATTTGACTTTGCCGGCAAGGATTCCTTCGCAGGCGTCTTCCTGGCTTTCGAATATACAAGCCGGGCCCGTGTGGGTGAGCATCTTCTGCGCGACGCCGGCCATCTTGACTACGGCGCCGTTTGGCGCGAGGTTGCCTTTTAAAATGGCGAGGCCTCCTGTCTTTGAGTAGGCGTTGTCGATTGTGTGTATGACGGCGGTATTAGTAATTTTCGCGTCCGCGATATTTTTGCCCAGTGTTTTGCCCGTGACGGTGAGACAATCGAGATTGAGCAGCTTCGGGACTTTGCTTATTTCATTTAGTATCGCGCTGATGCCGCCCGCGGCGTCAACGTCTTCGACGTGGAACGCACTCGAGGGCGAGACCTTGCAGATATTGGGGCATCTGGCGGAGATTTTGTTTATCCGTTCGAGGTCGTATTTAATGCCCGCTTCGCTCGCGATTGCCAATGTGTGCAGAACAGTATTTGTCGAGCCGCCCATCGCCATATCGAGAGCGAGTGCGTTATCCATCGACTTGACGTTGATTATGTCTAATGGCCTGATGTTTTTTTCAACCAGGTGCATAATTTGTCTGCCGGCTTGTTTGTAAAGCTCTTCGCGTTTCGGATTGACGGCGAGGATTGTGCCGTTGCCCGGCAGCGCGATGCCGATTGCCTCGCACAGGCAGTTCATCGAGTTAGCGGTGAACATTCCTGAGCAGCTTCCGCAGGTCGGGCAGCCGGTTGCCTCAAGCTCTTTAAGCTCCTGTTCGGTAATGTTGCCTGTTTTGTATTCGGCGACGCCTTCGAAGATGCTGATGAGGTCAACGACTTTGCCGGTTTTTGTTTTGCCTGCCGCCATAGGCCCGCCTGAGACAAAAAGGGTCGGGATATTGAGCCGAACGGCCGCCATAAGCATACCGGGAATAATTTTGTCGCAGTTGGGGATACATATCATACCGTCGAAGCAATGTGCGTTGCCCATTGTCTCAACCGAGTCGGCGACGATTTCGCGCGAGGCAAGCGAGTATTTCATACCGGTATGGCCCATCGCGATGCCGTCGCAGACGGCTATTGTGTTGAACTCGAAGGGGACGCCGCCCGCTTCGCGGACGGCCTGTTTGACAATCTGTGCCACTTTGTTGAGATGAACGTGGCCCGGGACGACCTCGCAGAAACTGTTGGCGATGGCGATGAAGGGTTTGTTGATGTCGGCGTCACTTACGCCGCAGGCGTGCAGTAACGCCCGATGCGGCGCCCGCTGAAAACCTTTCTTTATTGTGTCGCTTCTCATAATGTTTTCCTTTCTGTAAATTGCCAACTCACTGGTCCAGACAAGTTATACTATTTTAGTAGCAAAGCCGGCGTGAATGAAGAGAAATTAGGTTGCGTTGACTGTTTTCGCGGGTATAATGGCTGCCGTGGGTTAAATTAGCATGATTACAGGGAGATTAAAAATGATAGACACGAATAAGGTTTTCAGGCACATAGCCATAGTTGGGGTATGTTGTATGGCGTTGTTGAATGGTTGTGCTCAACAGGCACAACCTCAACGAAGCGGAACCGAACCGGGTGGCGTCAAAATCGCATTAAAACCGGTCGCAGGCGAGCGGGCCACCTACAAGATTGCGGCCCAGGCGAGTCGGAACATTAAATGGGAGGGGCCTGTTCCCAAAAAAGCGGGCTTTGAGGAAAGCTCCAATGACGAGAAGATAGAAATGACCGTCACCGAGGACGTAAAAAGTGTCGATGCCAGCGGCAGGGCGGTTGTGAAGGTGACAATCAACCAGTTTAAGTGTCTTGTCGTAGTCAAGAACCAGACAACCGTGGATTTCGACAACACCAGGCAATCAGACATAAACAGTCCGTTGGCCAGATTTGTGGGGCAAAGCTATACAATGGAGGTCGAGCCGAATAACTACCCGTCTTCCCTGTCCGGTTTGGAGTGGGTCATATCGTGGACGGCCGGGCGGACTGCCGCCGACCGCACGGGAAGGAGTCTTATGTCGGCTGAAGCAGTCGCGGAAAGACAAACGGCGCTGTTGTTGCCCGGGCCAGGCGCGAAGCAGCTTAAGCCGGGAGACAAGTGGAGCAGTGTCAAGACCTTCCCATTCGGCCTGATGGGGCTTAAGTCGTATGAGAAAATTTATACGCTCAAAGAAGTGCGGGACACAGCGGGCCATCAGATAGCAGTTATCGATATGAACGCAATACCGACATCCGAAATTGAGGGAAAATACCGCAGCCAGCAGGCGAAGGTCGATTTTCCGAGGATGTTCGACACTAATGAGACATATACTGGCGGCGGCGAGATTGATTTAACGGCCGGCACAATAGATAACTTCCACGAGAATCTGCGGGCGAGCTGGGTTGCCGCAATGCCGGCAAATACCGGTCCGGAGGCGGACGCAAATGAACCGGTGGTGCTCAGAATGATGGCGGTGCGTAACTACAATCTCGAAAGAGTCAAATGACGATTTCGAAGGGAGCGAGTTTGAGCTCGGTGAGGATTTTTATTGCGACAGTTGTCATTGCTGCAATTGGCGGGTGCACAACGGCTCAGAAGTCGGTCTTATCGTCCGGCAAGACACGACTGACGGTTGATTTCCAGCAGGGACAGACACTGAAGTATAAATTTATCAGCAGCAGGGATATCACGGTTGACTGGGGCAAGATTGGGGCGGAGGGCGGCAAGAACAAAATTGAAAAGTCGTCGGAATCGCTGGAACTGGTCGTCTCATATACACCTGTCGAAGTGGACACATACGGCCTTACGAAGGTGAAAGCCGTCTGTGAATCGGCAAAGGTTAGTCGTTCTACTCCGACTCCGATGCGCCGGGGCCAGCCGGCCCATGGAGATGCCGCGGAAAGTTTCACCGGGAAAAGCTGGACATTTGCCGTGGATGCGACTGGAAAAACGGTGGACCGTTCCGGGCTTTACGACGTGATTCGCCAGGCGGGCCAGCAGGCATTCAGGCCGGACAGGAGTAAAGGCCCCATCAAAGATCCGGATATGATTTATGATTTTATCGCGTCGCAGTGGTTTCTCTGGGATTCGGTGTCCAGTATTCCTAAACCCATTGCCGGCGTCAGCCGGGGCGACAAGTGGCACTCCGTGCTTGGCGTGCCTGCTCCGATGATTCTGTTTGCGGCCAGAGACGTGAACTATAAATTGGAGGAAATCCGTCAGGATAAGCAGGGGCAGGTGGCTGTTATAGGCGAGTCCTATTCTCTGCTGTATCCCTGCCCTTCCGAATGGCCTGTGCCATACACCGAGAATTTTATGATGAGCGGAAAGTTTGGTTTTCTGCGCGGCTACAAGACGCTCGATTTGAAGGGACAGGGACAGGAGATTTTCAATATAGACGCCGGTAGGACCGAGCAATACAATCAGAAATATACAATGCACGTCCGGGCATCTTTACCGATGGGGCTGGGCATCAATCCGGAGATAACCATCGAGCAGACGCTGACAACGGAGCTTCTTGAGCCGACAGTCCCTGCGCAAAAATAGGTTTTTTCTTAAAAAAGGCCGCAGACGCGTTTTGGAGGCGAAAGCAGGTTGAAACACAAAAATCTATGGGCGCCGTGGCGAATCGGGTACATACAAGGTCTTGCCGACAAGAACGAGTGCTTCATTTGCAAAAACGTCAAAACCCCGCAGGATGACGGCGAGAATTTTGTTCTGTGGCGGTCCCAAAACTGCGTCACGGTATTGAATCGATTTCCATATAACAACGGCCATCTGCTAATCGCGCCTGTCCGCCACATTCCGAATTTCGACGCAGCAAGCGACGAAGAGCTTCTCGAAATGACAAAACTTATCAGGGACGCCCAGAAGGTGCTAACTCTGGCGATAAAGCCTCAGGGTTTCAACATCGGCATAAACGTCGGCAAATGCGCGGGGGCCGGTCTGCCGGAGCATCTGCACATTCACATTGTCCCGCGATGGACCGGCGACACCAATTTTGTCCGGACCTGCAGCGATACGTATCTCATCAGTCAGAGTTTAGAGGAGCTTCTTGAGACGCTCAAACAAACCAGTTCAAAAAATGGTCTTCCTGCTTTGTAAAACATGCGCGGAAAACTGGCTCCCTATGCGGTCACTGAGAAATCCAGCAGGGGGCGGGCGTTTGCCGAAAAACCCCATCCCTACCGCTCTGATTTCGAGCGAGACCGAGACCGCATAATTCACTGCTCTGCGTTTCGCCGGCTCGAAGGCAAAACACAGGTTTTTACGCCGGGGCTGGATGATTATTACCGCACACGCCTGACTCATACCATTGAGGTCGCCCAAATCGGAAGGACGATTGCGAAGGCGCTCGGCCTCAACGAACATCTCACCGAAGCGATATGTCTTGCACATGATTTGGGGCATTCGCCTTTCGGTCATACCGGCGAAAGCGTCCTGAATGATTTGATGGCGGATTACGGTGGTTTCGAGCATAACCGGCAGTCGCTGCGGGTCGTTGAGCTGCTGGAGCATCCTTATCCCGGCTTTGCGGGGCTTAATCTGATGTATGAGACTCGGCTGGGTCTGGCGAGACACAGCAGTCCTTACGATAAATCCGATGCCGGCGGGTTTACCGAAATCAATTGCTCGCTCGAAGGTCAGGTGGCGAATATCGCCGACCGAATCGCCGTCAGCTCACACGACCTCGAAGATGGTTTGCGTGCGGACCTGATTGACGCGGGGCGGCTGGAAGATGTTCGTATATTTCAGGATGCGCAGGACCGGGCGCAGGCGGACAAGATTGAGGACAGAACCGTTCGCAGGACGAGAACCGCCAAGGCAATTATAGACAAGCTTGTCGGCGAGTGTATCGAGCAAAGTAATGAGGCGATTCGTCAGGCGGGCGTTAAAACGCTCGACGACATATATGGTCGGCGTGAAGGCCTGATTGTGTTGCCGGCAAAAAGCGACGCAGAGCTGTCGGAATTGGAGCGGTTCCTGCTTGCCAATTTTTATCATCATCCGACTTTGCTCTCGACGGCGAAAGAGGTCAGGCAGTGGCTTGGGCGATTGTTCGAGGGTTTCACTCGTCAGCCGCAGCTTATGCCGGGCTATTTCCAGCGTTTTATCGAGCAGCAGGGTCTGCAACGAGCCGTCTGCGACTACATCGCAGGTATGACGGACCGGTTCTGCCTGAAAATGTTGAAGGAAATTTGACTTCGTCCGGTTATAATCCCTGCGTTTATTTTTATGAAACGGCTTCTCACATCGTGTTTCGGGCTTGGCTGGCTGCCTGTTGCGCCGGGGTCGTGGGGCTCATTGCCGCCGGCGGTTATATTTGGTCTTGTTTATTACTTTGGCGGGTCGTGGCTGTTGGCGTTATCGCTGATGGTTGTGCTTTTTGCGGCGGGGTCGATTGTTTGTGTAAAGTTATCCGATGCCGCGGTTGCCGCCACAGGCAAAGAGGACCCAAACGAAGTGGTGGCTGACGAGATTGCAGGACAGGCGTTGACGTTTATGGCGATGCCGTTTTTGATGGATGCAGCCGTTACAAATCGCCAGATTTTTACGATTGTGGCGCTTGGCTATTTTCTTTTTCGATTGTTCGATACGGTCAAGCCCTGGCCGTCGTATCGGTTTGAGGAATTGCCCGGCGGATGGGGGATACTCGCCGATGACCTGATGGCGGGGGTGTATGCCGGAGCTGGTTTGATTATTTTCACCAAATTGTGGATTCTGAAATAGAATGGCAACAGAATATAGCGCTGATATTTGCAGAAAGCTTCAGGCGAAGTTTCAGATGTTCGGCCTTCATCGGCCGATGCGCGTCAGCCGGTATGACGCAGGCACGGAACTGATTTACAGTGTCACCGGTGTTGAGAAATCAGATACCGCTCGTGTTCGGCTGGTGGTCGATAGATTCGTCGGAGGCGGTTTTGCCGGCCAGGTTTACAGGGTAAAAATCCTCGATATTCAAAATGCCACAGGGACGATAAAGGGGCTTGAGCCGGGCGGTATTTACGCGATGAAGATTCTCGTTCCGCCCTCCGGTTTTTCCCGTCTGTTTCGCAATTTTCTTTACGTGCTCGGCTTTCAGGGGCCTTTTCAATTGCAGGTCAACCCGGCTGCTGCAAGGGCCGGGGCGCTCTGGCAAAAGTTCATTCGTCGGGCGGCCAAAATTCGATTCGGCGATGAGAAAACCGTTGTCGATGTCCACGCGACCTTCGTGGATGGGAAAATCGGCAGTTGCGGGGAGTTGAGCGAGTGGGTCGAGGGACGCACCTGGCGGCTGGAAGCGGATGACCATATGGACGTGCTCAAATTGTGGCGCCGCGGCAGGGCGGTTGACGTTGGCTACCTCGGTTCGCCCGAATATCGCGTCAAAAAACAGTTTATGGCCGATTTTGTCAAATTGTTTCACGATGTCGGCGCATACGAGCTTGCAAGGCAATACGAATGGTCAACCTGCAAGAGTCAGCCCAACTGCCTCAAACGCAAGGGAACCGAGGACGACCCCGCGGCCGGTCTTACCGCTGTGGATTTCAGGCCCGGATTGGCGCTTTTGCCGTTTCTGCCGATGAGCCCGGGCGATTTTGCGCTGATAGCAAAGGGGATATGCCGCGGTTCCTTAGTGCAGTTCGACCGGGGGGATATATCCAAACTTGAGACGTTTGTTCGTGCGCATCCGGAGCAGTTTGCGGATATGCGGGGTATGCTCGAAGAGTTAAAGGCCGACGAGCAGATATATCGCAACAGTGTTCCCGACATAACTCGGAACAGCATCCGATTGTTTTATAGCAGGCGATTGTGGTCAACGATGTTCGATTCCGCCGTAACCGGCTGGAAGGTTCGCAATATCGTTGACGCCGGCTGGGAGAAAAAATTCTGCTCCGGAAGATTATTAACGGCGCTGTTTCTCATCGTCGGCCTGATACCGTTTCTGGGTAAAGTTATCAGGCGAATATGGGCAAACAGCGCCTGGCGCCGCCACTATGCATCGATGCTGAAAAGCTGGGATTATCTTTGCCGGACGGTTCGCGGAAAGATTATGGAAAAAACCGTCGACTGGTACAGGGGCGGCCGAGTCAGCGACGTGCAGGCGGCCAAAATCGCGCAGCAGCCGTGGCGTTTCTTCTGTCATTTACCGTTTCTGCTTCTGGTATTCCCCAGCCTGCACCGATTCCTGACCGACGCGGATTATAGAAAGGAAAAGCTCGTATTTATATTTGTCAGGCCTTTCCGGTTGTATTTCAACGCCGCGACGCGGGAACAATGGCTGCGTGAAATGATTGCCGAAGGGCAGAAGAAGCATATGCTCACAGACGTCGACGCCGACACCATTCTTTCTCAGATAAACGAACCCTATATTCAAAAATACCTGGTAAGTTTGGTTGTTCATTTGCTTATGATGCCCGTTACACACATTGTGGCGGTAATCTGCGCAATAGTTTATGTGCAAATGCATCCAGAGTTGCCGCGGGCCGAGGCGTGGGCTATAGGGGTTGGTATCGTGGCGCTTTTTCAGGTCATACCCGTTTCGCCCGGCTCGCTTTGTCGCGGCTTGTATGTGCTCTATCTGGTCGTAAAGGAACGGAATTTCAAGGACTACAACGTAGCGGTGTTCTTGGCTTTCTTCAAATACATTGGTTATCTGGCATTTCCGATTCAGATGACGTATCGCTATCCGGCTTTGGCGCGGTTTATGGCAGGCCACTGGGCAACTGAGATAGTGCACGTTGTGCCCGTGTTTGGCGAAAGAGGGGCGTTGCTGGAGTGGTGGGTATTCGGATTGTTCTATAACTGGCCTTTGACGATTCGCCGGCGGATGAGCCGCCGCGCCGAAATCAGGGCGGCGATTGCGCCGCGATACTGGCACGCCGGCGTGTGCGTTCTCGTATCGGTTTTTGTATTCGCGGTTGCCGATGCCGTTTATATGAACAAATACGCGAAGTTGCCGAGTTTGGGTAATATTTGGTGGCTCGTTTTAGCTGTTCCGCTGTTTTGCGGAGCTGCCGTCACACGCGGTTGCGGAGGCGCCGCATTATGGAGGCGAATCGTCGCCGCGGCTGTCTCTGGCGCCCTTGTCGGCGTGTTTGCCGCTGTCGCCGCCGCAATACTGGGGCGTAATGGCGGAGTCAACGCATCAAATTTGATTGCGATGTGTGCGATGCAGACGTTTGTTTCCGCTCTTCTTGCCACCATAGGCGCAATCGTGACGGAGCTTGGACTTGCGGACCCGGACCTGAAAAACTGAATCGGTGTTGCGGACTTACCCTTCTCATTTTCTCTGGATTGGCGCTTGCGTGTTGATTTGGTCTGTGCGATAATCAGAGCATAGGCCGGTTCGCCTCGTAAGTTTTACCGCCGGCCTCAAATTGACGGTTTTATTTGTTTAGGGGAGATGAAAATGAAACCGGCAGTTATATCCGCGGCATTGGTCACAATGGTGAACCAGAAGCACCTCCGCAAACTTCTCGCCAAAAAAGTCGACGGCTATATCTACAGAAATACAGTCAACGACGCCTCGGAAGATTTGAGACCGGTGCAGGAGAAACGGTATCAGTTCCTTTCGGCGATGCTGCATTGTGTGGTCCGTAATATCGACAAAGGTTACGTATCCAGAGATATCAGCAGGAGGATTATAGACGTGCTTGTCCGCAATAACTTCACACGTGAGGGCCAAAGCTGCGATGAAGCCGTCGGGAAATACAAAGAAAAATACGGCGAAGAACCTCCCACCTTTATAGTACTTTCCCCCACACAGAAATGCAACCTGAAGTGTATTGGCTGCTACGCCTCTTCCGGTGCAGACACTTCCGCCACGATACCCTATCAATACGTTGACAGGATAATCGGCGAAGTGCACGATTGCTTCGGCAGCAGATTCATAACCATAAGCGGGGGCGAACCCCTTATGTATCGCAGCGGAGACAAGACGCTTTTTGATATATTTGAAAAGTACAGCGATATGTTCTTTATGATGTACACCAACGGCACGTTAATCAGCGACCGGATAGCCGAGCGGCTTGCAAAGTGCGCCAATGTGACGCCTGCTGTTTCAGTGGAGGGCTTTGAGGAACATACCGACTCCAGACGCGGCGAAGACACGCATCGCAAAATTCTCGATGCCTTCGAGCGGCTAAGAAACGCGGGCGTGCCGTTCGGCGTCTCCGTCACCGCCACGAGCAGAAATACCGACGTGCTGCTGAACGACAAGTTTTATGAGTTCTACTTTGAACAGCAGGGCGCCTCATATATGTGGCAGTTCCAGCTTATGCCAATCGGCAGGGGCAAAGATGAAATTGACCTGATGGTCGCTCCGGAGAGGCGTCTTGAATTGTTCAGAAAATGGGAGCAGCTTCTCGGCGAGAAGAAATACTGCATAGCGGATTTCTGGAACAGCGGCATGCTGTCTCGTGGCTGTATCGCCTACGGCAGGGGCGGCGGCTACTTCTACATCGACTGGCACGGCAACGTCACACCCTGTGCCTTTATTCCCTACTACGTTGACAATATATATGAGCTTTACCGCAACGGCAAATCGCTGGTCGATGCCCTGTTTTCAGAGTTTATGAAAAACGGCAGAAAATGGCAGAGAGAATACGGTTTGAGCAACCGGAAACACCCCCAAAACTGGCTGATGCCCTGCTCAATAAGAGACCATTACGAGGTATTCCGAAATTCCGTCCTGCCTAAACAGGTTATGCCGGAGGATGAAAAAGCCAGGGAGGCCCTCCAATCGCCCGAATATATGGGGGTTCTGACAAACTACGACAAGCAACTGCGGCGGCTGACCGAAAAAATCTGGCAAAGCGAATACCTCAAGGTATAATAACGACTGGATTTTGGTTCGGGGGCGCCTGCCGACAATTGGGGTGCCGCCGGCGGGTGATGATTTTGTGTTTTGAGGATGTCCGCAATTATGGCAAATGCATATAGTTCCCTTTGTGATGACTTTTATCTGGATACTTTTGTGAACACCGAGCTTGACCTGTCTGTCCAGAACGATACCGTCCTCGCGTTTTTTGAGCGGCTTCAGAAGCAATATCCCACGATGGGCTGTTTCTCCAGGCGCGGAAACAACGAGTATTGTCTGGAGGAGGACCGCAGCTCAGGACAATACCGCTGGGTGTCTCTGGAGCTGGACCGCGTCGGTTCCGGAATCGTTAACCCCTCTGATTTTGCCGAGGTTTACAGTCAGGACGAATTCGTCCTGGGCCTGATTCCGTATATGCTGGGCATAAACCATCTCGACGTGGATTCACTGGATGTCACTTACGCGATGGACTTTTACTGCGTAAGCGGTCACGACCAGATTATAGCCGAGGCGCTTGGCTCGGGGGCGTTCAACTGCCTGCTGGACCTGCCCTTGGCCAGGGCAATCGACTATTCACCTTCGATAGTGGTGGCTCTGTCCGAGGACTGTCGCACACAGGCGCGAATCAGCATTGAGTCCCGAACCAGTATTTACGACCCTGACAAAGTGCCCCAGCCGACAGAGGAGCCAATAAGTTTGGCTTTCACCATTCGGCAGTATCCGTTGAGCAGCGGCAAGTTCGACATGCTGAAATCATTTGAGCGTCAGTGTCGGCTGGCTGAAGAGCTGATGATGGACAAAATAGTCCCCAATTTTGTGCACCCGCTTCTTAACGTTATCGCTCAGAAACGATTGACTTGAATAAGATATTGAAAGAGGTTGGCTATGGCCCTGATAGCGCCCCTGAGTAAGTATAAAAGAAACACATATCTTATCTGGATGGCTGCTCTGGTTGGCTTTGCGGCTATTTTTCTTTACGACGGCTACTTCAGTAAATACAAATGGTCAATGCGTTATTCTTTCTACGAAGAGCATGTTCTCAAAAAAGGCGGTATACCGGATGATACGATGATTTGGAACCAGAAATGGTTGCCTGTTATATGTCTGGGCTGTGCAGCAATGCTTGGCGCATATCTTTTTGCAATTCACAATAGAAAAGTTGTTGCCGAGGAAAATGCTCTTATAGTCAACAACAATCTTAAAATCGCTTACGACTCCATACAGAAAATAGACAAGACCAATTTTGACGCGAAGGGCCATTTCACGTTCACTTACCGTGGTACGGATGGCAAAGAGACAGACCGCAAACTAAGCGACAGGGACTACGACAACCTCAGGGCGATACTGGACCACCTCGTGTCTAAAATCAGTTGAAATCCAGACCTGGGATGGTTAAACTTTTTACCACTAAGGCACTAAGGCACAAAGTTTTTATTTTTCCTTTTTACTTTTTTACCGGTGTCTTTGTGTCCTGATGGTAAATACGGAAAAGGAGTGCGTGTGAATCGCTGTGTTGTAGGATTGCAGTGGGGCGACGAAGGCAAGGGCAAGATAGTGGACATCCTTGCCGAGGACAGTGATGTTGTTGTTCGATACAATGGCGGCGCCAATGCGGGCCATACCGTTGTGGTGGGAAACGACAAGTTCGCATTGCACCTTTTGCCGAGCGGCGCGGTCAGGCCCCGCACGGTATGTGTAATTACCAGCGCGGTTGTCCTCGACCCGGAGGTGCTCCTCGGCGAAATCGAAGGACTTGCCCAAAAGGGCATCAGTTTGGCTGACCGCCTTTTTATAAGTGAAAACGCTCACCTTGTGCTGGACTATCACAAGAAGGAAGACCAGTTGCGTGAGGAATCACTCGGTAAAAAGAAAATCGGTACCACCATACGAGGAATAGGCCCCTGTAACGCTGACAAGATGGGCAGGAGTAACGCCATCCGTGTTGGCGACCTGCGGAACCTCGGCGAGCTTGAGTCGAAACTTAGGGCGATTGTGGAATACAAGAACAAGATTTTTACAGCCGTATATCACGCGGAACCGGTCGATGCAGGTGCGATATTCGAAAAATGCAAATTCTACGCTAAAAAACTATTACCCTTTACGCTCGATACAACCGAGTATGTGCACGATGCTCTTGCGCAGGGCAAATCGGTTCTTTTTGAAGGCGCCCAGGGAACAATGCTGGATATTGACCACGGGACGTTTCCTTTTGTGACCAGCGCCAACGTCAGCGCGCTTGGGATGCCCGCCGGCGCCGGGGTGCCGGCCAAAATGGTCGACGAATTCGTTGGCGTATCCAAGGCCTACACAACCAGAGTCGGCGCGGGACCTTTTCCCACCGAGCTTGACAATGAAACAGGGCAGTTCATTCGTGACAGGGGGCACGAGTATGGCACGACGACCGGCCGGCCTCGCAGGTGCGGCTGGTTTGACGCCGTTGTCGTCTCCTATTCCGTCACTATCGGCGGAATCGACTCGGTCGCCCTGCTGCACCTCGATACGCTGACCGGCTTAGACGAATTGAAGGTTTGCACCGGCTACGAAATCGAAGGAAAGCAAACCTCGTTTTTCCCTGCAAATATTGCTAAGCTGGCGAAAGCACGGTGCGTCTATAAGACCCTTCCCGGCTGGAAAGAAGACATCACCGGGGTAAGCGAATTCAACCGGCTGCCCTTGAATGCGCGAAACTACGTAAGTTTCATCGAGAAGAGCATCAAAAGGCCAATTACGATGATAGGCGTGGGGCCTAATCGAAACCAGACGATTTTTAGAAAGAGCAGCGGATAGCGTATAGCGTTTAGTGAATCTTTACCCGCTGCACGCTGAACACCATGCAAACCGTACTTATAGAAACTGCTGCTCGGCTGGGCATAAAGCCCGAGGATATGCCGCGTCATATCGCGATTATTATGGACGGCAACGGGCGATGGGCAAAGAAGAAGGAGCTGCCGAGGTACGAAGGCCACCGACAGGGAGGCAAAACAACCGAAAAAATTTCCCAGTGCTGCGTCGATTTCGGGATAGAGACACTTACGTTGTATTCTTTCAGTATGGAGAACTGGAAAAGGCCCAGGGAAGAAGTTGACGCGCTGATGCATCTTTACGCCGAGTATCTGACAAAAATGCGTCCCACGCTGATGGAAGATAACGTAAAGCTTATTCATCTGGGGCGTATGGCGCCTTTGCCTGACGTGGTGAAAGAGGCGCTGATGGGCACCATCAAAGCGACCGCCCAAAATACCGGCATGGTTTTTGCCCTTGCGCTTAACTACGGCGGCAGGGCGGAAATAATCGACGCAACAAGGGAAATCGCACGCAGGCACAAGGCGGGCAAGCTTGCGCTGGAGGATATTGACGAGCAATGCATAAGCCGACATCTTTATACCGCGGGCTTATCCGACCCCGACCTTCTGATACGGACAGCAAACGAATTGAGGGTCAGCAATTTTCTTCTCTGGCAGATTTCTTACAGTGAATTCTATGTGACTGAAACGCTTTGGCCCGATTTTGGACAGGCCGATTTGGAAAAAGCGATATTTGCATACGCACAACGTACCAGACGTTTTGGTTCAGTTGTGGATTCGAAAGGCAGTTGAATGCTCAAACATCGGCTGATTTTCGGAACACTTATGACGCTTGTTTTTGTCGGTATCGTCCTGCTCGACCCATTTGCGCCGGGTCTGCTTGTCGGGCTTGTGGCAATAGCGGAAATTGCGGGACTATTCGAACTGTCGAAGCTCGCGGCCGCAAAAGGGGCGAAGATTTTGCTGCCGGTCTCTATTCCCGTCTCGATATTGCTGGTGACTAATTGGTATTGGCTCGGTTTTTTGCCGGTCGTCAAGCCGGCGCTTGCCCTTTGTTTGCTCCTGGCCTTTGCTGTTATGGCCTGTTTCCTGTATCAGCGAATTCGCTATGGTTTGTCGGGGGTGCTGGTCAATTGCGGCGCCGCCTGTTTTTCGATTGTTTACCTCGGACTATTGGGCGGATTTATTCCGGCGGTTCGCATAGATTTCGGCCCTTGGCATCTGCTTATGCTGATTTTTGTTGTAAAGTGTTCTGACATAGGGGCTTACACTGCCGGGTGTCTTTTCGGCAGGCACAAATTTTCGCCGGTTATCAGCCCCAAAAAGACCTGGGAGGGTATAATTGGGGGGGTTGTTCTGGCGGTGGTTGTCGCGGTGGCCTTCGCCGTATTCTGTGATATAATGCCCTGGTGGCTGGGTGTCTTGTTTGGTGTCGGTTTTGCGTTTGTCGGCCAACTGGGCGATTTGGCGGAGTCGATGCTAAAACGCGACGCCGAACAGAAAGACGCGTCGAATAATGTCCCCGGCTTCGGCGGCATATTGGATGTTGTGGATTCCGTCCTCGTGACGGCGCCATTCGGATATCTGTTCTTTCTCGCGTTGGGACGATAAAGGTAAACTTTGGAAATCACCGTACAATTGGATTCAGCCGACAAGCAACTCGAACTATTCGGGCCCGCCGATAATCATTTGCGCTTGGTGCGAGACGCCCTCGATGTTCGGATAATCGCCCGTCAGAATAATTTGCTGATTGCAGGAAAGGCCGGCAATGTCAATCAGGCCGCAGAGGTCATCGACAGGATGCAAAAGCATCTGTTGAGTCGCGGTTTGCTTACTGCGGATGATGTTGGCAGTATTCTTGCTGATATCACTGCCCCGGCTGCGCCCCAGTCCCCCGAGGCGATTAGCGTCTATTCGCACAAAAAAGTGATAGAGCCGTCCACCAAAGGACAGCTTCGCTATATTCAGGAAATGCTCACCAACGACCTGACTTTTTGCATAGGGCCGGCGGGAACCGGTAAAACTTATCTGGCGGTGGCCGTTGCCGTATCGATGCTTAAGAAAAAACAGGTAAGACGCATAATCCTTGCCCGACCCGCCGTGGAAGCGGGCGAAAAACTCGGGTTTCTCCCCGGCGATATACAGGCGAAGGTCAATCCGTATCTTCGTCCTTTGTTCGATGCCCTCGAAGATATGATGGACTTCGGCCAGATGAGAAAGTTTATGGAGCTGGATATCATCGAGGTCAGTCCTCTTGCCTTTATGCGGGGCAGGACTCTCAATGAATCCATAGTAATCTGTGATGAGGCGCAGAACACATCGCCGCTGCAGATGCTTATGATTCTGACCCGGCTGGGGCCCGGCTCGAAAATGATAATAACCGGCGACGTGACGCAGATTGACCTGCCGCTGGGCCAGAGAAGCGGGCTTATAGACGCGATTGACCGGCTGCGCAGAATACGGGGCATAGGTGTCGCCGAGCTGACTCGCAGCGATATTGTTCGCCATCGGCTTGTCCAGAATATTGTTCATGCCTATCGAAGCGACGCGTCTCGGCGTAAAGAACAAACGGGCGGCAGGCAATAAATAACAGTGCAGCATCCGGTGAATATAAATTAACTAAACGCTATATTCTAATCACAGGAATTACAGGTGGTTTTTTTTAACAGAATAACTTCACGACGGGGTCGAGTTCGCAGGAGTATAGGCGGCCGGTTTGCCGACATAAGCCGCCTGGCTGATACTGAGGTCATCTATTCTGCGCTTATCTGGCTGTTCTTTGTATTTCTGTCCGTTGCCTTGCTCGGGTATGAGTCAATAGAGCAGGGCAGCTATGGCCAGTTGGCGGCGATGGCGGTAGTCGTTGTCCTGATTTGTCTGGCCACCGCTTTCCACATCTATCAATACCAAAAGCGGCTGCTGAAAAATCGTGCCCGGATTATTGGGTTGGCCGTTCTGATTATCTTATTGCTGGCCGCCGCGAAAATAGCAGTTGCGCTAACCGACCATGCCTTCTGGGCCACGGGCACGGCGGTTGCCGCGGCGCTGATTCTGACCATCGCGTACAACCAGAGGTTCGCTATGGTGATGATTTTGTTCTACTGTGTTTTTTGCTGTCTTGCGATAGGGCGTTTTGCAGGCTTCGAGATGCTGCTGGTGATGATAACTGCCGCTGTTCCGTACTGCTTTTTCGTTAAGGAAATCCGCACCAGGATGAAACTTCTGGAGATAAGCTTAGTTGCCGCTGTGATGGTGTTTTTGATGGCAGCCGCACTGGAGTTTTTGTCCTCTGCCGGCTGGTCGGCGGGCGTGCTGGCGATTGCCGGCACCAATGCCACTATCACGCTGGTGGTCGGCGTGCTTATACAGGGGCTTTTGCCTGTTATTGAGAGGGTGTTCAGGATAGCAACGAGTATGACGCTGCTGGATTACAGCGATGCCAACCAGCCGCTGCTTAAACGGCTCGCTATCGAGGCGCCCGGAACATATAGCCACAGCTTGTTCATCGGTTCTATCGCCGAGGCCGCGGCAGAGGCAATCGGACGCAACGGCCTTTTGTGCAGGGTCGGGGCTTATTACCACGACATCGGAAAAATCAACAAGCCGGGCTATTTTATCGAAAATCAGCTTGGTTCCATCAGCTGGCACAAGGAGCTTTCTCCCGCGATGAGTCAGTTGATTATAGTCGGTCACGTCAAAGACGGTATGGAGATGGCCAGGGAATACGGACTGCCCGCTGTTCTGCGACAGTTTATTGAAACACATCACGGCACCACGCTGGTGGAGTATTTTTACAATGAAGCGATGAAGAAGCACGAGCAAACGGACCTCCTCGATGTTCCGCCCCCTTCTGAGGGTGAGTTTCGCTATCCCGGTCCCAGGCCGCGGGCAAAAGAGGCCGCCATTGTTATGCTCGCCGACGCGGTTGAAGGTGCCGTCAGGTCTTTGTCCGAGCCGACCCCCACGAAGATAGAAGCAGTGGTGCATAATATCGCAATGAGACGGCTGCAGGACGGCCAGTTTGATGAATGCGACCTGACTTTTCGAGAGCTTAGCCGGGTTGAAGCGAGCATGTCTAAAACAGTGACGGCACACTATCATGGACGAATCGCATATCCGAACCCCCCCGAGATGCCGCCGGAACAGGAACAGTAAGTGTCATCATTTTCTATGCACGGCGTGGTTGTTTATGTCAGATGCGAATGCGAAGACGCTGATTGCCCAAAGCGGAAGCTCAGTCGGCTCGCGAGGGCAATCTGCAGCCGTTTTGGCCTGGCAAATGCCACGGTCAGTATCGCAATAGTCGGCAACAGGCACATTCGCAAACTCAATAGTCGATTCCTGAAACGTAAAACCGTCACTGATTGTCTTGCCTTTGATTTGTCCCAGCGTAAAAGCAGTCAAAAATGGTTTGAGGTGGTGGTGAACGGCGAAAAGGCAAAAGCAGAGGCAGCCAGGCGGGGCCATTCCGCCCAGGCGGAACTGGCGCTTTATGTCACACACGGGTTGCTGCATAATCTCGGTTTTGATGATTTGCGCCCGGCACAGGCGAAAAAGATGCACCGGATGGAGAACGAGATTTTACAGCAGCAGGGGTTTGGTTCCGTATATGTTGACTAATGACCAGGCGATCTGCATACGAGCGATAGATTATTCTGAAACCTCTCAGGTGGTGACTTTTTTCGCAAGGCAAACCGGCAAAGTGACTATGATTGCCAAAGGCGCCAAACGCCAGCGTTCACCTTTCGGCGGGCCGATTGAGATGCTTTCCTGTGGCAACGTTGTGTTTTCTGATTCAGGTCACGATAAGCTGGCAACTCTTGTCGAATTCGAACCGCTTGCGGACGCGGTTAACGCGTCGGTTCTGGCAGCGGACCTTTTTGTCTTGAACTGCTGCCTGTTTGCCGGCGAACTCGTGAATGTCCTGACGAAGGACTATGACCCTCATCCCGGCTTGTTCGACGGTTTGCTCGCATTCCTTCGGGATGTCAGCCGGCATAAAATCTCTGATGCCGCAGGCGGCAGGGTGTTGGCGCGGCTGGTGTCGTTTCAGCTAAGTTTGCTTAAAGAGATTGGTTTGTCCCCTGTCCTTGAGTATTGCGTGAATTGCAGTACCGTTTTTGATGAGAGCTGGCCCGAAGTTTATTTCAGCCACAGCGCCAAAGGGTTAATCTGCAGGGATTGTCAGGGGGCATTCCCAGATAAAACAGGACTTGCCCGGGAAGGAGCGAAATGTCTTGCGGACTTGTCCAGCGTAGCGAAAGCGAAGTCGGATGCCAAATTACTTGCTTCGGCTGATGACCCGACGGTGAGACAGATAGAGGAAATTCTGATTCACTATATTACCGATGTGCTCGGCCGACCTCCTAAAATGGCGAAGTATGTTCTCGGCTTGCGGTAAAACCCTGTTCCAGGGTTTGTTGTGTGACGCCAATATTCTCGGATTTTGTCTAAATTAACAATTGATAAGCGATTATTATTAGCTATCTTGTACAAATACAGCATTAAAAAAGCCAGATTCTAAAAGCAGAATCTGGCTTCGGAGGAGGGTGATGAAAAGCCAAGAAAAATGACTATATTTTACGTCCTCTGCGATTCCTTATATCAATTTTCCTATATCGACCTGATGCCCAAAAATTCTTTAGTCGAATTTACTTGGTAACTATGCTATATGGCCGCCGCAAGTCAAGTGTCGGCGGGCGAAACATTCATAAATTATTTGCATCTCACGCAAAAGGCCCGAAATAACGTCAAAAAACACAATGATTTTACGCTTGCCAACTTCGGTTTGTTCACTTATTTTAACTACTTGGCTGTTAGTTCTTTGGAGCATTCACTTTAGGGCATTCAAATGACCGGTAAAGTTACAGTAGCCAGCTTACTCGATGCCAAGCAGCAGGGTCGCAAAGTCGTGGCCGTCAGTTGCTACGACTACACTACGGCCCGGCTGGTTGCTCAGACCGACGTGGAGATGATTCTTGTTGGTGATACGGCTGCGCAGGTTATCCTGGGGCATGATTCCACCCTGCCCGCACCAATGGATTTTATGGTCGCGATTACCGCTGCCGTCCGAAGAAGCGCCCCGGATGTCTGCCTTGTCGCGGATATGCCTTTCCTGTCTTACCAGCTTGGCACGCACGAGGCAGTCAGAAACGCCGGAAGGTTCGCTGTTGAATGTGGCGCCCAAATAATAAAAATCGAAGCGTCGAGCGCCTACCTTGACGTTATCAAAGCCGTCAGCGACGCCGGCATGGCTGTTATGGCGCATATCGGTATCAGGCCGCAGAGTATATGCAAAATTGGCAGATTCAAAGCCGAGGCGTCAAACGCCGAAATGGCTGCCGAGCTTATCGCCCTTGCCCGGCAAATGGTCCACGCCGGCGCAATCGCATTGCTTCTCGAAGGTGTTTGCGCGGAGGTCGCCAAAATAATCACAGGACAAAGCGAGGTGCCCGTAATCGGAATCGGCTCAGGGCCTGACTGCGACGGCCAGATTCTCATCGCCCCGGATATTCTCGGCCTGACTCAGGGACATCTGCCCAGATTCGCAAAAAGCTTTGCAAATCTCGCTGATGCGACAATCGCCGGCTTTGCAGAATACGCAAAACAGGTCAGGGCCGGCACGTATCCTGATACGGAGCACAGCTACCATATGAAAAACGGCGAGATGGACCGGCTGCAAAAAATGCTCGAAAGCGGCGCCTGAGCGTAAGGCCGCCGCACGCCATAACATCTTCAAAACTGAAGGGGTTGATTGAAAATGGATAGGGTGGCGCCAATTCTGCTGTCGGCAATCGTATGCGACAGGGTAATCTTCGACCGGCTCTCGGGTATGCCAAGCGTCATAAACATTATTCAAACCATCAACGCCCCCAAGTACCCCGTTCGCCACGACCAGCTCATTTTCTTTTGCGAGATGACCAACGGCCACGGCAGCACCAAAATTAAAATCCGCCTCGTTGACCTTAATGACCAGGACAGAATCATTTTCGAGCAGGGCCAGTCCGTCGATTTCAAAGACGTAAGGCAAATCGTAACCGTCGCCATAAACCTGATGGGCATCGTCTTTCAGCATACCGGCGAATATCGTTTCCAGTTGTTTGCCGACGATACCCTGCTCGGCGAAAGGTCGGTGGTGTGCAGGCAGGTTACTTTGCCACCCCCACCCACAAAGCCCGACAATCCCACCGAAACTCATTAGAGCAAAATTGCCTGCTTATAGCTTGTTCCTGTGAGGTTTTTTGCACGGCCTGAAGGCCCTATAATAGCGGGCCAATTGGAACAAGACAGTAATTACATCGCTATTGTACCGCAGGAAATCGGAAAGTAATTTTCCCTGAGCCCCTCAAGTTGCCTATTTTAACTCAAGATTTTTACGGGATGTTTCCGATTTAATGTTTACCTATTTTAACATTGCAAGGGTTTTCAAAACCCTCCAAAGTTAATATAGAGAAACCGTTTGGCCAATATAATAGTTTTGGAGACAAGATTATGATTCGAGAAGAAATTGTTCAACGGTACCTAGATGCCTTACTAAAGGGCGACAGAAGAAACTCGCGGTTGGTCATCGAAGAGACGCTGCAAAGCGGAGCCCCGACGAATCTGGTTTATATGGAAGTGGTGTGGCCCACGATGGTAGAGATTGAAGGTCTGCTGCGTGCCGAGCGAATAACACCCGCACAGGAACATCTTGCTACCCGAATTAACCGCACAATCGTGGATCAGCTCCAGAACAAGCTCCCAAGGAGACAGGCCAGGAACAAGAAAATCGTGGTATGTTGCGCGCCGGAGGAACTGCAGGAGCTTGGCGGCCAGATTATAGCAGACCTGTTCGACAGCGATGGCTGGGATGTGCGTTTTCTGGGGGGCAGCCTTACCAATGACGATATCCTCACGTTCGTTCATGAATACGCGCCGGATATATTGCTTATTTACGGAACAAGTCCGAAACAGGCGCCTTCGGTTCGCCAGCTTATTGACCGGGTAAAGGGCGTTAATGCTCACCCGAATATGCAGATTATGGCGTCGGGCGGGTTGTTTAACCGGGCCGAGGGTCTTTGGCAGGAAATCGGTGCCGATGCCTTTGCCGCCACGGCGGAGGAGGCGCTGGAAGTCGCCGCCGGCGCGGTGCCCCTTGAGCCGATAGCACGGACGATAAACCGTCGAAAGAGAAAACGGCTGGAAACTTCTGTCGAGGAACAGCAGGTCGATGCGGGTAGCATTGCCTGCTGAACGGGCCTGAAATGTCGAAACAGGACTCTATCGGTTGTCTTTGTTCAGCTTGTATTCTACTGAGTCAACCAGGGCCTGCCAGGACGCCTCGATGATGTTTTCCGATACGCCGACCGTGCCCCATATAGCTGTTTTGTCTCGCGACTCGATAATAACGCGGACGCGGGCCGCGGTGCCTTCCCTGGCGTTGACCACGCGAACCTTGTAATCAATCAGGTGCATATCTCTGATGTTCGGGTAAAAGCTCTCCAGCGATTTTCGCAGAGCGGCATCGAGAGCGTTAACGGGACCGTCGCCCTCACCGACCACGTGCTCGATTTTATCGCCGACCTTCAGCTTGACAGTTGCCTCGGTGATAAGCTCTCCGCCTTTGCGTTTCTCTACCTTGGTGGCGTATCTTATAAGCTCGAAAGCGGGCTTGTATGTCCCCATAATTTTTCGGACAAGCAGGTCGAAGCTGGCGTCGGCCGACTCGAACTGATAGCCCTGGTTTTCAAGCTCCTGGACGCGTTCGAGAATTTTTTTTGCCAGCTTTTTATCTTCCGTGATTTTTGCCTTTTCAAGCTCAGCGAGAATATTGGATTTGCCGCTAAGCTCACTAATGAGAAATCTGCGTTCGTTGCCGACCAGCCCCGGGTCGATATGCTCGTATGTGCGTTTGCTTTTGCGCAGGGCATCGACGTGCAGCCCCGCCTTGTGGGCGAATGCGCTTTCCCCGACGTAGGGCATATTTGTTACCGGCGTCAGATTGCAAATCTCGAAGATAAAGCGGGACACCTCGGTCAGCGTCCTGATTTTTTCCGGGGTGAGCACGCTGAAGCCCATTTTGAGCGCCAGATTCGGGATGACTGTGCACAAATTGGCGTTGCCGCATCGTTCGCCGAGTCCGTTCATTGTTCCCTGCACGTGCCTGGCGCCTGCGTGGACGGCTGCGAGGGCGCTTGCGGTGGCGCAATCGCAGTCGTTGTGTGTATGAATGCCAATCGTTGCGGGGCTTAACAGTTTACAAACGGTCTTCGTGATGTCGTAGATGTCGTTGGGCATTGTTCCGCCGTTGGTGTCGCACAGCGCGATTGCGTCCGCGCCCGCCTCCGCGACCGCCCGTAATACTTTCGTCGCATACTCAGGATTCTCCCTGAAGCCGTCGTAAAAATGCTCGGCATCGAAGATTGTCTCCAGCCCGTGTTTTTTAAGGAACCGCACCGAATCGGCGCACAAGGCTATATTCTCATCAAGTGAACAGCCGAGAACGTTGGTGACGTGCATATCCCAGGTCTTGCCCACAATCGTTGCAGCAGGGGCCCTGCAGGTCACGATTGCATTAAGAGACGCGTCATCATCTGTTTTGGTATCGGCCCTGCGAGTGCTGCCGAATGCGACGATTTTGCAGTTTCGCAGACCCAGCCCGGCGACCTCGGCAAAAAACTGCGCTTCTTTTGGGCCGCTTGCCGGATATCCGCCCTCGACGTAATCGACGCCGAGGCCGTCCAGACACTTGGCGATAGCGAGTTTGTCCTCAATGGAGAAACTGATTCCCTCCGTCTGCATTCCGTCCCGCAGGGTCGTGTCGTAAATCTTTATTCTTTCCATAACGCTTAATTTTAGCCCCTGGCTTGCGGTATGTAAAGGGCGATTGATTATTGATAATTGAACGTCCGCTCGGTGTATAAATGAACAATTTAATTTATGGCGTGAGAGGTTATTGCTAAAAACAATAGAGTCGATATAATTACCGATTCGTAGTGAACGTAACCTGTTTTGGCGGTGGTGCAGATGATTCTGGCGCAGATTTTACAGCCAAGTTGTGTCAAAGTGCCTCTTGAGGCCAAAGACAAAAATTCGGCGATAACCGAGCTTGTCAATGTGCTTGACGGCAACAAGTTGCTGCTGGATAAGGATGTTGCGTTACAGGCGGTACTGTCTCGCGAACAGACCAGGAGCACGGGGATAGGTTCGGGGATAGCGATTCCCCACGGCAAATGCAAGGCAGTGAAAGAGCTGGTGATGGCGATGGGGATTGCCGCTCATCCTATTGATTTTGGTAGTGTCGATGGCAAGCCCGTGAGTATCATTATCCTGCTTCTATCGCCTTTGGACCAGACCGGGCCGCATATTCAGGCCCTTGCCAAGATAAGCCGGCTGATGCTCGATGAAGCGTTCAGGAACAAGCTCCGGAACGCCGGTTCCGCTGAAGAGGTCTGCAGGTTGTTGAGTGACAAGGAAAATGAGTAGGTCGGCGGGGTATCAGTGGATTGGGCGTTATTTCTCATTCGTCCGTTGGAATTCTAAATTAATTCTTCATTCTGAAATTTTACTTGAAGCGTCAGATTTTTCCGCTGGTGATTCCCACAAAATCAGCCCAAGGTCATAAGAGTTGGTTATGTCCGGGTGTTTCGGCACAACCCGCACAGTGATGCCTCTTCGCCCCGAAGCGCAGCAGGGAGCCAGACCGCTGAACCAGTATTCGCTGTCCTGGCTCTTTTCATTCCCCTGCTCCATTTTTATTACGGCTCCGTCGGTGATATTGCCTCGGGAGTCCAGTGGTCCGTGGTAAAGCTCCACGGAAACGTCGTCTGGTTTGAGCCGGCCGAGCTTGACCAGAGCGCTGACCTTGAGTTTTGAACCGACTTTAAGCTGCGGATTTCTTGCGTCGAGTTCGGCGGCGCCTTCGCCGTTACCAAGCTCTACCTTGACGTCTTTTATTGCCACGTCCGCCCACGCCATCTGCGCGTTTGCTTTCCATGTGGCCAGCGATTTGGCTCTGCTCATATTATCGGCGGTCAGATAATCCCATTTCGACTGAGCAGGCAGGTAGCATTTCTGCGCATACTCCATTACCATTCTGCGTGTATTGAACAGTGGAGTAATCCGCCGTATCGATTTTCTGACTCTGTGTATCCAGCCGCGTGGCATATTGTCGGCAGACCTGGTATAGAATAACGGAACTATCTCGTTCTCCAGCATATTGTATATCGCCTGCGACTCAACCATATCCTGATAAGAGAAGTCGTCGTATGTTTCGCCTGCGCCGATGGCCCAGCCGCCGTCCGGCTTGTATCCTTCGCACCACCAGCCGTCCAGCGTACTCATATTAAGCGCGCCGTTGATTGCCGCCTTCATCCCGCTGGTCCCGCTGGCCTCCCAGGGTCTGCGGGGATTGTTAAGCCATACGTCCACGCCCTGCACCAGCATCTTGGCGATATTGATGTCGTAGTCCTCGAGGAACACAATACGGCGTTTAACGTCGTATTGGGCTGCAAAGTGCACGATTTCCCTGATGATTTCCTTGCCCTCGCTGTCTCTCGGATGGGCCTTGCCCGCGAATATGAATTGGACCGGTCTTTTCTGGTCGCTCAGTAGTTTTACCAGGCGAGCGGGGTCTTTGAACAGCAGATTCGCCCTTTTGTAGCTGGCAAAACGCCTCGCAAAACCGATTGTCATCGCCTCCGGGTCAAGCACCTCTTCTGCCCGGTTCAGTTCGCTGTGGTAGGTTCCTCTTTTTTCCATCTGTGCTTTCAGGCATCTGCGAGCAAACGCTATCAGCCGTTCTTTGCATCGCTGGTGGCATTTCCAGAACTCCTCATCGGATATCTGGTCGATGTTGCCCCACACGGGCGAATCAACGTTCTCCTCCGCCCAGTTCGGCCCAAGATACCGCTCATACAACTGGCCGATTTCCTCCGATACCCAGCTCTTGGTGTGCACCCCGTTGGTGATGGATGATATTGGCACCTCGTTGGTGGGGACCCCTCTCCACAGGCACGACCACATCTCACGCGATACTCGACCGTGCAGTTCGCTGACGCCGTTTATGTAGCTGCTGAGCCGCATCGCCAGTATCGGCATCTTGAATGATTCGCCTTCGTCATCGGGCAGTATCCTGCCCAGCGCAATCAGTTTCTTCTTGTCTATCCCCAGCGTGGATGCGTAATTGCTGAAGTATTTGTCCATAAGCTCGGCGCTGAATTCATCGACGCCCGCCCGGACGGGAGTGTGCACGGTAAAGACGGTGCCGGCCTTTACGGCCTCCATCGCCTGGTCAAAGTTCACCTTTGATTCTTTCATCATTTGTCGCATCCGCTCAAGCGTGGAAAAGGCCGTGTGCCCTTCGTTGAGATGGCAAATAGTCGGCTTGATACCCATTGCCTCCAAAACCCGCATCCCGCCTATGCCGAGCATAATTTCCTGGCGAATTCTCATCTCGGTGTCACCACCGTAAACCGTGGTCGTAATCATTCGGTCGGTCGCGGAATTGGTCTGCAGATTCGTATCCAGTAGATATAACTTGGCTCGCCCTACGGAAGCACGCCAAACTTGCGCTAATACGTTCCTGCCGGGGTATTCCACGCTGATGGTCATTGGCTGCCTGTTGTCGCCGCGGACCAGTTCGAGCGGCATATTGTAGAAATCGTTCTCGATATATACTTCCTGCTGCCAGCCGTCCACGTTGAGATACTGGCGGAAGTAACCCTTTTGATACATCAGGCCGACACCTACTATTGGAATGCCCAGATCAGAGGCGCTTTTGAGGTGGTCGCCTGCAAGTATGCCCAGCCCGCCGGCGTAAATTGGCAGGGACTCGTGGATACCAAATTCGGCACTGAGGTAAGCAAGCACTATTTTGTTCTGTGAGGAATACACGCTCTTAAACCAGTTCGGTCCTTCAAGGTAAGATTTGAGTTTTTCCGACGCTTTTTGCAATTCGGCCAGAAACCCATGGTTTTCTGCCAGAGCATTCAGCCGTTCCTGGGAGACGCTTCCCAGCAGCTTTACCGGATTGTGCCCGCAATTGTTCCATAGCGTGCTGTCAATCCGTTCGAACAGGTCGATGAACTCTGGGGTCCAAGACCAATAGAGGTTTGCGGCTATCGCCTCAAGGTCTTTTAACTGCTCCGGCAGGGCCGGCAGGACGGTGTAATTGCGAATCTTTAGCATCTTTACCTCTTCTGTGGTGTAAGTCGTTTTATGATAAACATTAAGGAGCACAAACGCCTATAGTGCCACCCTTATTAATTATAAAATAGACAAATTATAAAATCGACAAAATAACGCTTTTGCTTAACGGCAAAAGACGCTGAAAAACATCTGTTCCACAGCTTCTATGCCTCGGGTTGTCTTGCGGTTGGCCTGTGCGGGAACAAAAAAAGGCCTGTCGTTACAGGCCTTTAATAACAGCAGGAATACCTCCGCTGATGCCGTAAGAAAGCGATTTGAAGAAAAACCCTTCACATTCAGGTGGGTAATCGTTGCTTGTGTCCGAAAGTCCTGGTTGTTTTAGGCGTTCCCGGGCGTCCAAGATCTGATTCCCCTTCCGTAGGTCTTATCGGTTTTTTCAAATATGGCTTTCTTTACCTGCACCCCAGAGGTGCCTGCCAAATTCTCTTATACCAGATTTCAAAGAGAAAATCAAGTAAAAAACACCTGCGGTTAGCTTGGCGAACCCACTTTTTTCGGACCTTCAGCGTCGCTGATTCATCACAGATTCTCGTGAAATTTTCGAACCCCGACGCTAATATGAGCAACAATGCTAATCGACCTGATAACACATTACGGTTATGTTGCCCTGTTCGGGCTTTTGATGTTCGGGATTATGGGCTTTCCGATGACGGAAGAGTTTTTGCTGCTTTACGCCGGCTACAACGTATCAATGAACCGAATGTCTCTCGTACCCACTATCGCCGCAGGCGCACTCGGGGCCATGTGCGGCGTCACAGTCAGCTATCTGATAGGTCAATTTATCGGGCTGCCGGCTATCCACAGGTTTGGACGATTCTTCCACGTTACGGATGAAAATCTCCAAAAGACCCACGATTGGTTTGAGCGTTGGGGAAAGTGGACGCTTACATTCGGCTACTTTGTTCCCGTCGTGCGCCATCTTTCGTCAATCGTTGCAGGCACATCTAAGCTGGCATGGCACGAATTCGCCATCTTCGCTTATAGCGGCGCATTGATATGGGCAAATGCTTTCGTTCTGACCGGTTTCTTTCTCGGCCCTGAAACTCTCAAGATAGCTAATGTTTTGAACCGTAACCTTACATTGCTTTCAATAGCAACCCTGTTGAGCGTGACCATCGTTTTGTTTGTCAGACACTACCTGATGCGACGCAAGAACAACGCTAATCGAGGTACATAGAAGAGATTTAACGCCTTCTGGCTAATATAGCAACTTGCTCATACTTGACCATACTTGCTCATACTTGCTCGCGCTTTTTGCGGTGAACAACTATCGGTAAACCAAGGCCGAGTAACTGGTTGCAATTCGAGGAAGATTTTGATATTAGTGCAGAATTGAAAGGCTTGGTTGTGTAGCCGAGCGTTTAATATGGGAAATGTCGGCTAAGGGGTAAAAGATGAATAACGGGGATGAAGAAAAAATTAAAGAATTAGAAGAGAAACTTAGAAAAACTGACAATGTGGCAGGAACAGCAGCTTCTGCTGCAGGAGGTGCAATACTCGGCGGTGGTGCTTTAGCTGCAGGATTAGCGGGGCTTCCTGCAGTAGTCATCGGAGGAGTCGGTGGAGTGGTAGGGTATGGCGTATACCGCCTCTATATGTGGACGAGGAAAAAACAAAAGGACTGACAGGAAACAAGGACTATCAAGGTTCGGGGCCAATAAGAAATAATGGTTTTTTATCGAGGAAGCACAGAGGAATGAAGTACCGGGTTTATGAAAATTGGAAAAGGGGCAAAGCAATACTTCACGAAGAGAGTTGTGGACATTGTAAATATGGGAGAGGACTTTCGAATAAAGGCCAAAACCGGAGATATGACAAATGGCATGGGTCTTTTGATGTCTTGTAAGATACCTTATATATTATGGAAAAGGGAAAAGAAATCAAGCGTCGGTTAGTGGTTTATTAAAAGAGAATTTTTATGATGAAACATGAAGTTTATTCCTCCATAGTGCATGCTATTCAAAAAAGGAGGTTGAAAGAGCCGTTTACAATTGCGGATTTCAAGAGGTCTTGTCCTGATTTTGGTAACGGAACTTACAGAGCGTTCTTATATAAACACCGAAAGGGAAATCTAGGAGGTAATCTTGAATTGTTCGTAAAGTGCTCTCCGGGTAAATTCAGACTCCTCAGGCCATTGAAATATGGGTTCTTATAGGAGGTTAATGGCAAATAAATAAAAATTGGACTTGATGGCCGGTTTCTCCTGCATTTTTTATGATTGTTATCCTTATCCCCGTTTTGGTATGGAGTCAAAAAAGTTGCCTTTACCAAAATGGACAGATAGGCAAGTTATGCTGTTCGCAGTTCTGCGCCAATAGATTCGGTAAGCGACTTCAAAATATCGGTCTGGAAACGGTCAACGGCTTCGTGAGTCAGTGTGCCATCTGCGTCCCGGAACCACAACGATAGCGTTACGCTCTTTTTGCCTTCAGGTATGCTCTTGCCCCGGAATATATCAACGAACTGCAATTCCTCTAATTCTTCGGCAGGGGCTTTTTTGTGGACGGCTGTCTCAATATCCGCCCAGGGGATTTCTTCGTTTACAACCAGCGATAAATCTCGTCTTATCGCGGGGAATTTTGGCAGTTGCTTTGCTTTTGCCGGGCCTCGGCGTAAAATCAACAGTTGCTCAAGGTCCAGCTCCGCTCCGCAGACGTCCGTGTTCTTGAAATCGAATTTGTCCAAAACCGGTTGCGATGCCATCCCGACCTCGCCAATAGTTGCGTTGCCAACAACGATTTTCGCCCCGGCCTGCGCCCATTTAATATCAGTCGAAACAAATTTGACGGACGAATCCGCGGCGATACTTTTTAACAATCCTTCAATGGCTCCTCGAATGTCTCTGAAGTCGCTGTCACAGGCGATAGACAAACGGGTCTTTTCGAGGGGCAGTTGGCCGGTTTTGCCCGTGGGAATATAAGTATCGGCGATTTCAAAAACCCGGCACGGAGTGTTTCCGACGTTATGATTGGATTTGACCACGCCAAACAAAGAGGGCAGCACGCTTTGTCGCAGCAGGTTGGTTCCCGTTCTGGTGACGTCTTTTACCGCCAAATGTGCCCAGTTATCGGTTGCCGCGAACAACTCGGCATCACGACTGTCGATGAAACTGATGGTCACGGTTTCGTAAAACCCGCAGCCATTGAGGTATGTCTCTATCGCGTCGATTGTCTTTTGCCGGGTATCGACTGGGGCCACCTCGATTCTTATTTTATTCTCCGTCGGTATCTTGTCATAACCGTAAACACGCGATACCTCCTCAATCAGGTCCGCCTCGCGATATACGTCGCTTCGCCAGGAGGGCACAGAGCAGGTTATCTGCTCGCCTTGTCGTTTTGGCTCAAAACCCAATCTTGTCAGAATTGTCATCACCGTGTTTTCCGGCACTTCGATGCCAAGAAGTTTTCTCAATCTCGACAACCGCAGTGTTGTCTGCTTTGGTTTTGGTTTCCCTGGATAAGCGTCGATGACCCCTTTGGCCGACTTGCCGCCCGCCGCCTGTATTATCAGTTGTGCGGTTCGCTTTGAGGCCCAGTCGATGTTTTCGATATCGACGATTCTGCAAAACCGAAACGCCGCCTCCGAAGGTAGCGCCAAATTGCGTGATGTCGTCCTGACGCTCACCGGCGAGAAGAAAGCGTCTTCGAGCAATATCGTTGTCGTTGCGTCGCTGACCTCCGTATCCACGCCGCCCATTACGCCCGCGATTGCGATGGGGCTTTTGGCGTCCGCGATTATAAGCATATCGCCTGCCAACTGGCATTTTGAGCCGTCGATACTGATGATTTGTTCGCCCGCGGCCGCTTTTCGGACGATTATCTTTTGGCCCAGGATTTTCGCATAGTCAAACGCGTGCGGCGGCTGGCCCGTCTCCATCATCGCGTAGTTCGTCGCGTCCACCACGTTATTGACGCTCCGCATCCCAATCGCCTCAAGTCGCTTTCTCATCCATTCAGGTGTCGGCCCAATCTTGACGCCCTCAATTACGCGGGCCGTATAACGAGGACACAATCCCGGCTCACGAATCTCTATGCCGGCAAATTCGGCCACGGGTTTTGAAGATTCGGTCAGTTCGATTTTAGGAATTTTTAGCTCTTTGTCTGTCGCTGCTGCCAGCTCACGGGCGATACCGATTAGACCGAGGCAATCGCCCCGGTTGCTGGTCACCTCAACGTCGATTACCGCGTCATTATCGAGTTGCTCGATGCCCTCGTATGGGAATCCGAGGTTGCTTAGAATCTCCGCGACCTCTTGCGCCGGGCGGTCAATCTCAACATAATCCCTTAGCCAGCTAAGTAGAACCTTCATAGGCAGTCACAGAAAAAATAAAGTTTTCAATAAATTACCCCGCAGGGGGGCCGCTTTCAACGAATTTATTGTCCGACCCGCCGCGATTCCGGCGGGTAAATGTTTACGAGTTTGCGAATCCCGTAGTTTGTCGCGATAGCCGCATCGGTCTGCGGCAATTGATATCGCGGAATCACCACCGTCGGATTATCCATTTCGAATTCCACCACGTCGAACTTCGAATCAGGGTTAAGCTCCCGGGCCTTTACAATGTCGCCGATGCAGCTTATCGGCATACCGTTGAATTTGCTGACAACGAGTTGGCCGAGGTCTGTATAACCGAGGTTTATCGGGGCGGGGAGACAATAGCTCAGTATTACGATGTCCTTGCGGTCCGCCGTGGGCTTAAACGCCATATCGCGGAGGTAATGTAGCAGATGCGGCGTCGCCTTGCCGGCCCAGTCCTTGCCCCAGATGGTCAAATACGGCCGGGTCAGTTTCTGAAACACAAAACCGCCCGTGACTACATACTCGGGCTGCTGCCCGTATTCATACCAGGGGACAAGCATCCGGCGAACGTCGAAATTTTTTGCCCGCACACGGAGTCGCTGCCTGCCGCCATTTCGCCAGATGTCAAAAATGATTTCGTCGCCGATTTTATGACACGTGATTAAATGGTGGAAGAAAAGACGGTCGTAGACGGGATGTAGAAATTTGCCGTATGCGTCGAGTTCTTTGCCGTCGATGGCGAGTATGACGTCATTTGGCTCCAGCGAATCACCTGCCCTGAGCGCAGTCGAAGGGCTGCCCGTGCCCAGATTATAAACGTCCGTGACAAGGACGCCGTTTTTCATCGTCCCGGGCATCTTGAGATACGCCCTCGCAGCGGGGTCGAGCAGCTCCTGGGCGGCAAAACCGACCGAGGGTACGCCCGGGTAGTTGGCGTCTTTCGCCCGCGACAGGAAGCTGTTAATGACAACCGCTGGAATAAGTCCCGTTTCTTTTGTGCCTTCGTTCCAGCAGGCGATTCCTATGGGTGTCTCGCCGTCGCAGTAAAGCTGTCCTGTGCCGGTTTCCTGTGATGTGTTTGTGACAACAAAGTTCAGCATATTCGTGTAGGAAATAGGCGCTCGCTGCACCTCCGCCCGGTCAAGATATCCCTGCCCCGTGGTCAGGTCGGCGGCGGAGTTCAGCCAATAATAGTTAAGTTTGGCGCCGCGCTGGAATTTGTCGGTGAATTTAATCGGCTTCAACGGTTTCTTCAGAGCGTTCGGCTCAAGCTCTACCAGCGCCAGGTCAATCTCATAGTCGATTGCCCTGATTTTTGCGGGGATGTATTCGTTCTGGCCGATGACCCTTGCCTTGATTAGTTTGGCGTCTGTCAGGTTCCATGCGGGCGTTATTACCATATTGGCGCCCACCGCGCAGCCGACCCCGTTTTTCTCCGCAACGTCGGTGTTGCGCCACGGCCGGAGTTGGTCATACCCGTACGAAGAAATCTCCAGATATACCAGTGACCCCTTCATCGCCTCTCGCATATCTGCGTCGTTGCCGTTTGTCACCGCCGTCGCAAGAACGACAAAAATCAAACTGATTTGTGCAGCGCGATTGAGCACTCGAACGTTCATTGCTGCACCTCCAATCTCGCCTGCTGTGGTATCTCGTATTTTTCGAGGATAACGGGCTGCCGGCTGTTTGCCGCTTTGGCGTCGATTATCAGCGGCCGCTCTACCCCCATAAACTTGACGATGTAAAAGTCACCGGCGGGCTTTTCAAATGCCTTGCGGACGTCCTCGAGCTGCCATACAGGTGTTGCGTTTATGCTCTCGACCACCTGGCTTTTGAATTCGCCTGCGTAGGCGTTTATCTCGTCGGGCATTATCTCCGAAAGCACCACATACTCCTTGCGTTCTCTGTCGGTATTAAGCTGCATTGAATTGTGGAACAGGTATCGCAGATAAAAAGGCATATCCGTGGGCCAGTCGGCCCCCCACGTTTCGAGGTAATTGCGTGTGGCAGGCACAAAGACAAGCCCCGCAAAACAGACATACCGCGGTGCTGTGTCATACTGCCTGGCAAACTCAAAAACCGGCCTGTTCAGCGCCACCTTGGCCGTCGCCTTTTTGAGCTGACCGTCCCGATAAAAGGCGATATCCGCTGTTTGCCCGATCTGTTTGGTCTCCACAACTTCCGACAAATCGAGTTTTGTCCCGTAGATTTCCACTCTCCCGTCGTTGTCGATTTTGTAATCGTCAATCTGAACAAGCACGTCGCCTCGCTGCAAAATCGATTCGACCGAGCTGTGCATTACGGTATTGATAACGACCACGCCGTCCTGGTTCGGCGGAATTTTGAGATACTCCCTGTAGCTGGTGTTGTGCAGACCGGGGTACAGCATCACGCCAAGTGACCCGAACCCGTCGTATTTCCCGTCGTTGATGTCGGCTAAGAAGTGCCTTATAACAGTCGTTGGTATCATATACCCGATATTTTCGGCTTGTCTCAATCCCTGGAACGCCACCCCCACGACTTTGCCGTTTTGCATCACCGGCCCGCCGCTGTTGCCCGGATTAATCGCTGCGTCCGTTTGTATCACCAAGTGCGAATCTGCCCCCGTGTGAGCGTATGCGTCCATTTGTATCCGCGAAACGACCCCCTCCGTTACTGAAATGTGCCTGCCTCCCATCGGGAAACCGTAAGTTGAAACGGTGGTGTTTATGCCCGGCAGCCCCGCAAGCTCAAGTGCCGCCATGTCATCAAAGAAACTTGAATCATCCACCGTCAGCACCGCCAGGTCGCAGTCATGACCGATAAACGCTACTTTCGCCAGATAACGTTTTGCCACGTCTTCTTTTTGCAGTTCGAGATACTTGTTGTTGCTGACGTTGTGCGCGTTGGTCAATATCCACCTTCCCTCGATGATAAATCCCGACCCCACTCCCTGCGTCATCGGCTTTTGCTTCCAGGGCGTCGCGAAATCGAATTCCTGCCCCGCGCTGCGTATCATCACAACCGACTTTTCCATTCCTCCCAGCCCGCCCTGCCTGTCCCGAGCTTGGTCGAGGGGAGCTTGTCGAAGAGGCCCGGCCTGCCCTCGAATATTGCTGTCCGGGGCTGCGTAGCACACGCCTCCAGCCAATGCAAAGATTACACAGGGGAAAATTAAGAATTTAGAATTAAGGATTATGTGACGTGATTGCAAATTCTCCATTCTTATTTCTCCGTCTGACAGACCGACTCTCTATGCCATTTTTCGTTTGGAAAAAGCGAGGCGATACTACCACGCAGACGGCGCAAAAACAACAGTATTTCACCGTTGCGGGTGAGTTGCTGAAGATGGCTCTATAAACCCGGCTTTATTATTAGCGACGTTTGCTCGCCGCCGCTGCCGCGCCGAATCCGAGCAGCAGAATCGTCATTGGCTCAGGTATCTGTGTCCCGGTCAGCTCAAAATTATCGAACGCCAATTTACCGCTGCCGTGGTTGTCGAAGTCGTTAAACCGTAATTCTACGAGCGACTGGTTCTCAATGGCATCTAAGCTGGCAAGAGAATATGCAAAACTATGGAACGTCGAGTCTCCGACGATTGCCGTATTGTTCAGTATATTTGTCCATGCGTCCGTGTCATTGAGCCGGTAATCAATATCAAATGACGTTGTCTTGGAATTCCATGCCTTGTAATCGAACCGCAAGCCTATATCCTTCCAGCCGGTCGTATTGAGAGTAACAATCCATCTGGCGTTGTCGCCGCTTACCTTTATCTCATCCCACGCCCCCGCCTGGCCCGCTATGTGGGAAACTCCCACCACGTCCACATACGCGACGCCGTTTTTGCCGGTCGGGTCAAGTGTCCCGCCAGAAAGAACCAATGTCGGTGTTCCAATCACATTTTCAGCCGTTGGTACCGCGGTAAAATGGTTTGCGTCTTTGCCGAAATCCCATATTGCCATTTGTTGAACGCCCTTTGCAGAAGTGATACTGATTACAGATGTGACCAATAGCGCAATAATTACTCTCTTCATCACTCAAACCCTCTCCATTCAATCAACCCAACACCCACAAACAGGGGTGCCGTAAAACCCTTCTCTTCTTCGCTGGGCCTATAAAAAACAAGACCCCCAGCTTCATTGCATTATATCACCCTTATTCTTTGTGTCAAGTAAATTCGCAAAAAACAAGTTGACAGATACTGTTGGCACTGTTTACACTCTTGCGATTTTTTGTGTCGCAAAAACTCGTTAGGAGATGATAGACGTGGCTGATAGAGTAGACGACATTTTGAAAAAGAAACTTACCGCCAAACACTACAACCGGCTGGTCGCGCTGGATAACCCGAAGATGCACTTCTTCGTCGCCGATGCTATTGAGCTGACCGGCCCTGCCTCCGTTTACGTCTGCACCGATTCGCCGGAGGATATCGAATACGTCCGTGCCCTCGCCATAAAAAACGGCGAGGAAAGACCGCTCAATATAAAAGGCCACACCTGTCACTTTGACGGCTACCATGACCAGGGACGCGACACCTTCAGCACCAGATACCTTCTCCCCGCCGGCTCAACGCTGGGCGAATCGCTCAAATCCGTCGAAAAGCAGGCCGGCACCAAAGAAATCCGCGGACTTCTCAAAAACTTGATGGCCGGCAGAGAAATGTTGATTTGTTTCTGGTGCCTCGGGCCGGTTGGTTCCGAATTTGCTATCCCCTGCATCCAGATTACCGATTCACCTTACGTCGTGCACAGCGAATCGCTCCTGTATCGTCCGGGCTACGAACAGTTTAAAACAACCGGCGACAGTCCCGATTTCTTCAGATTCATTCACTCCGAGGGCGAACTCGAAAACGGAGTCAGCAAAAATTATCAGTCGCGGCGCGTCTATATCGACCTCGAAGAAGAAATGGTTTACTCCGTCAACACCCAATATGGCGGCAACTCTATGGGACTTAAAAAACTCGCCCTTCGACTGGCTATCCAGAAGGCCTCCAGAGAGGGCTGGCTCGCCGAGCATATGTTTATTATGGGTGCCCACGGTCCGAAAGGCCGCATAACCTATTTTACCGGCGCTTTCCCCTCCGCCTGCGGCAAAACCTCAACCTCTATGCTCACAGGGCAAACCATCGTCGGCGACGACATCGCCTATATCCGCAAAAAAGACGGACAAATGCGCTGCGTCAACGTCGAAAAGGGCATCTTCGGCATCATTCAGGACGTCAACCCCAAAAACGACCCCGTCATTTATAAGGCCCTTACAAGCTCTATGGAGGTCATTTTCTCAAACGTCCTGCTCGATTCCGCAAATAAACCTTACTGGCTTGGTATGGGCTGCGAGCTTCCCGCCGAAGGCGTCAACTTTTCAGGCAAATGGTTCAGGGGTAAGACCGACGACGAACGTAATCCCATTCCGCCTGCTCACAAAAACGCTCGTTATTCCCTCAGCATACCGGACCTGGATAACCGCGATTCTGCCCTTGACGACCCGCAGGGCGTCCCCGTCGGCGGCGTCATTTACGGCGGCCGCGACAGCGACACATGGGTGCCCGTTGAACAGGCCTTTGACTGGACGCAGGGCATAATTCTCAAAGGGGCCTCCATTGAATCTGAAACCACCGCCGCTACTCTCGGCAGGGAAGGCGTGCGAACCTTTAACCTTATGTCCAACATCGACTTTGTAGCCATACCTCTCGGCAGGTATATTCAAATCAATCTCGACTTCGCAAAAGGCGTCGCGAAACCTCCGTCAATCTTCTCGGTCAATTATTTCCTCCGAGGCAGCGACGACCAATACCTCAACACAATGGCCGACAAACTTATCTGGATTCTCTGGGCCGAGCTTCGTGTTAACGGCGAAGTCGATGCCATTAAAACGCCGACCGGCTTCATACCGGTGTTCGACGATTTGGCGCGATTGTTCAAACAGCACCTCCGAAGAGGATACACGCGGGATGAATATGTCCGCCAGTTTACAATCCGTGTCCCGGAAAATCTCGCAAAGCTCGACCGCGTCGAAAAAGTTTACAGGGATAAAGTGCCAGATACTCCGCCAATTCTCTTTTCCACGTTCAACGACGCCCGAAAACGCCTCAAGGCAGCCGCCGACAAATACGGCGAGTACATTTCTCCCTTCGACCTGGCCGGGAAGTAGCCATCGGTGTTTTTCCTCCGGTAGCGCCGCCTGTTTGCGGTGGGGGGCGCCACCGCTGGCCGCCAATATCCATTTTGCGTAAGTGCTTGAATTCAAAGATGTTAGGGCGCATTTCGAATTGTGGGGCGTGGGAAAATTGTAACGTCCCATAATTTTACTTGATTTTCCTGCGTGGACATTGTAAAATAATCTTGAAGAAGAAATGGGAGAGTGCCCGGAACAGCGTTCTGGGTATTTCTCGCCGTAGCTATTAAGTAGGTAGTTGTGCAGAAGCAGTTGTCTGCACCACGGAGCTTTGGCGAAGGTGATGAACGAGCATTCTCGGAAAGTGCCTCCCGAAGCGAGAGAGTTGTGCTTGCAGGGGGATAGTGGAAAAAGGCAGAGGTCGGTCTGCGGGCGGGGGCAATCGTTTTATACTCGCGCTCACAACAAATTCATCGGCGGTTCACCCGCGTTCAACTCAGTAATGGAGGTCATCAATGCGGTCGCCACGCGCGAGTGCCCTGTAATCATTACGGGCGAAACGGGCGTAGGCAAGGAGATGGTCGCAAGACAAATCCACGCCGTAAGCAACCGCGCAGGCCGCGTCTTCGTGCCCGTTGACTGCACCACCCTTACAGGCCAATTGTTTGAAAGCCAGTTGTTCGGCCACGTCAAAGGAGCTTTCACAAGCGCCGTTGACAGCACGCTGGGCTTTTTCAGGGCGGCCGACGGCGGAACCATCTTTCTCGACGAAATCAGCGAAATCCCCCTCGATTTGCAGGCAAAGCTGCTTCGTGTTTTGCAGGAGCGACACGTCACCCCGCTTGGCTCGACCAAATCCTGCCCGATTGATGTTCGCGTCCTGTGCGCGACCTGCAAGGACCTGCAGGATATGGTTAGAAAAGGAACTTTCCGCTCAGACCTCTATTACCGCCTTGATGTCGTTCGCCTTGAAGTCCCTCCGCTGCGGCATCGCAAGGAAGATATCCTTGCTTTGGCCGAGTATTTTCTCCACAATCAGGCGTTCTTTTACAATGAGCCGCTAAAGTCGCTCAACGAGTCGGCTAAACGACTGTTGCTTAGCTACACCTGGCCCGGAAACGTCCGCGAGCTTGCCAACGCCATTGAACGCGCCTATGTTCTTACGCCCGGTCCTGAAATCCAGCCGGCCGTAATGCCGTTTGAAATCATCATATCAGATTCACCCTCTTACCCCAAAGACCAGTTGCCCACCCTCGACGAAGTGAAACGCAGGGTCATCACGCAGACCCTCGAATACACACGAGGCCGAAGAATCGCCGCCGCCAGAATTCTTGGCATCGAGCGTCGACAGCTCAATCGCCTCATCGACAAGTTCAAAATCACCACTTCTCAGCAAAACAACGACGCCGAAAAATAATTTTTCTCTCTACTGTTCTCCGTCTTCTGTCCTCTGTCTTCAAATTGCCAATCGACAATCGGCAATCTGCAATCGACAATGAATCTGTTCCATTTCGGTCACCTCTAACCAAACAGGTCGCATCCTCTCAGGGCTGTTCTGACGCAAGCACTTATGACAAAAATTATCGCCTTTAACCGGCCGAAATGGTCGCTTTTGTTTTTATTCCTTCTTGTCGCCTCCCGAAAAATCGCTTCGTCTAACCTCTTTAATGAAAAGGACTTACGAAATTCATTACGCTGCAGCCAATCCTGGCACGCCCTTCGCTATATCTATTAGTGAGTTTACAGCGAAGAGTTTAGGAAAACAGATGATTGTTCTGGTTCAGGCAACAGTTTTAACAGTGGGTTTGAATGGCAGAAGTGAGGTTTTGAGAAATCTGCCAATACGGTTGATAGGGATGCAGTCCGGTGTCGAGGCTGCTCGTTCTTTGAAAAATGAAAAGGTAAACAGTGTTATCAGCAGGTGGGATCTTGATGATATGCCTGATGGAAGATTTCTGAAATCTTTCAGAGCGGCAAAACCTCATATCCCGACGATTGCCTTCGTCAGAGCAGGCAGCGCCAGTCAGGAAGTCGCTGCCAGGTCGCTCGGCGTCTCGGCTGTCCTTGTTGAGGATGCAACCGATGATATGTTCAGGGAAACGGTTGCAAATCTCCTCGGCCTGAAGGGCGACGTCGCGATAAAGGCAATATCTTCTGCTGAGAACATTGGGGAACTGACAAGAGAGAAATAAATTGCGACGGCTCGTCGAATTCTGACTATGCTGTCGTTGTACGCAGAGAGCGAACACGGCGGATTTACGCCGTGATTACCAATATGCTCACAAGGAGTTTTCTCCCCCCAGGCTGGGCTTTGTAACCGTAAAAGATAAAAATCTAAAGCGAGGTTCATAAGCCCGGCAGAATATCAACACGGCTCAGGCCGTGATTCAGATAAAGATATCTACACATTTCTCTCCCCTTCTTCGCTGGGTTTGGCTCTCTTCACAAACCCAGCTCAAATACGACCGTGGCCAAGCCACGATTAGTATAAAAGCTTACTCTCTCTCCCCTTCTTCGCTGGGTTTGAACTCTCTTCACAAACCCAGCTCGAATACAACCGTGGCCAAGCCACGATTAGTATAAAAGCTCATTCTCTCTCCCCTTCTTCGCTGGGTTTGACTCTCTTCACAAACCCAGCTCAAAACCAAACGTGGCTAAGCCGCGATAATGGTAACAAAAAAACTACTCATTCTCTCTCCCCTTCTTCGCTGGGTTTGAACTCTCTTCACAAGCCCAGCTCGAATACGACCGCGGGTTTTCCGCGATTAGTATAAAAGCTCACTCTCTCTCCCCTTCTTCGCTGGGTTTGGCTCTCTTACACGGACCCAGCAGCCGAAAACCACAAACCTATGGTTTGTGATAATGAGAAATGGTAATGGAGGAGGGACAGTTAGTTCTCTCCCATTTCTTCGCTGGGTTTGAACCGGGTTTTAAAAAACTTGACAAACCCAGCACGACTGCACGCATAATCGTTTGGTGCGATTGTGCTTAAAAATAGCAGTGTGAAAGTCGCTGGGCCGGGAAGGTCGAAATAACCTTCTCGGCCCGGTCTATTTTTATCAACATTACGAATGACGAAATACGAACCACGAACGACGAAATAAGGGTGAGAGACGGGATTCGAACCCGCGACCCTTGGAACCACAATCCAATGCTCTATCCAAACTGAGCTACTCTCACCGGCACGATTCAGCATTCTATATTGATTATTGATTATTTGCAATTGCCAATGTCGGCCTGCTGTCTATCCCGTAAACTTCCCGTAGCAAATTCAGTTATTCCATTTGGCCAGCGGGTCTTTTTGATTTTCCGGGAAATTCAACGCCGCGAATTCCCCGTAAAGTTCCTTTGCCTTCGTATCGTATGCCCTCGCCGCTGCCGTCTCATCATCGAAATAACCGATGAATATCTTCTTGCCCTTATACCCTATCATCGCCTGCCACGTGCTCCGCCGCTTGTCCCACATTATCCCTTTAAATCGTGAGCTGCCTCTGCTGACTGGCTTTCTCTTGTTCCAGCAGTTTTCCTCCCACGTCGCAATCCGCAGGTTAGTCCTGCGGTTATCGAGCCCGTTATGATTTTGATGGTCAACGAACCTATCATCGATGACGCCCAACGCTTCGCGATGCATTCGCACGTTGCGTTGTCTTTTTGGGCCCGATGTTGTTTTGGCTGTTCGCTGGGCATAAATTGTGTGTCGGCATTTGGATGCATACCAGCTATACACAGAAAGCCGCTCGTAATCTTCAGGCGACACTATCGCGAACAATCCCTTCGTTAGAGCGGTATCAATCGAAACGCCTCGCCATATCGCAATCGCCGATAAAACAAAACTATCCATATCCCCAGCCGATAGATAACCTCCGGCAGATAAATCTTTACTTGAATCTTTTTCATTTTCCCTCACCTTCTCACCTGTTCACCTGTCTAATCTCCCGCGAAGCGGTGCAGCAGGGGACCCACATCAAATCTTCTCTTCCTCAACTCAATACTAAACACTCAAAACTACAGAGGAACTACGTTCCTCTGTATATGGCGCGAACTTGCGCGCTTTTGACGAAAAATCGTGTTTTGGAAAGAGGCAAAAATGCACTTAAGTTCTTGTGGGACAGGAAATAAAAAAAATTATATTTTTTTGGGTTTTGACCAAAAAGCGCTTGCGCGCTTTTGACGAACAGATGTTTTAAACAAATGTATGAATTTGCCTATCTTAACATATTTAGAGCTTTTTGTGGTGAGCTTGTCGAACCAGTCGAAGGGCCTATCTTAACATATTTAACTCTGGCCTCGGGCCGGGATTGCGTTTGTATTTAGCCCCAGGTTTCACTTGGGGTTGCAGGCTAATCAACTCTTATCGGAAGCACCTCAATTAACGCTCCCGCCTCTTCCTTTGAATCCACTTTTGCTTTAATTACACTCATTTCGATCACACAGGAATCTTTGCCTTCTGTTTCACTAAAAATTGTATGGTTCAAAGCATCCAAAAATCGTTTGATTAGATTGTCAAGATCTGGCCCATAAGGGAAATCTTTTGGAAACTTAGATTGAGGTAAGAGGAATGTGACGCGGAGAATGCATGCTTCTTCCACTTTTATGAGATGTTTTGTTTGGTCAATTACCGCTTGAGTCCATTTTTCAAGGGCAGAGATATCTCCTCTAGTTTTATTTTTACCATAGGGAATTCCGTGTATCTTGTGTGATATGTGTTTCATATTTATTTTTTGCCTGACATAATATCCACCACGATTCCCACTTGTGGTGAGCAGAGTCGAACCACCGATTTTATCCTGCCATTACGCCATATTAACAAAATATGTATCTGTGTCCTTTATCTCTATTCACTTTATGAATATCCACTTGATGATATCATATATAGCTGGAAACACTAACCCGCTCACTAATAGCGAAAACATGGCCTTATGCTTCAATGATTTACTTTTTTCTGATTTATATTCTGTAAGGGGCCATATCCATCTAGCGTAATGGAAAGCTATCCGTATCAAGTTTAAAGCAATCACGAAGACGTAGAAATATAGAGCCGATTTAAGGAAGGCCGAATATCCTCCGAAAATCTTTTCAATAGAAGGGGACAACTTGCTGCATATCCAGAAAGAGAGTGGAAATCCCACTAGCCAGAGTATCACATCGTAAATTGAATGACGGTGAAGCCAAGGTAATGTCGACGGGCGCTGTTCTACGAAGTCGAAGAATTCTTTGAATACTCCATTGACCCAAGTTACATCCTTTCCTTGAACTTCTAAATTGCTTTCGTTCTGTGTTTCTTGCGATGGAAGAATGGATAAGTTTAAAACATCAGGCCTCCTAAAATCGAGGTATAGAATCATTTTGTTTCTTGGGGTGTAGCGATGTCGGTAGTAAAGTGGTGTAGAAGTGTCAAAAAAAACATCTCTCACTTCTTCTGGAAAATTGGGGGAATCGAATATCTGTGAAATGTTCCCTGTGAGCTTTCGCCCATCTACACCCGATAGGGTTATGAAGAGCTCAAATCCTTCCCTTAATTCTCTTTTAGCCTGTTCAAACTGCTCTTCTGTCTGCTCAGGAATCTTCTTTAGGCGTTGCTGTTCAATTTCCCCCTCCGCGTAAGCTCTTTCCTGGAGGATTTCCAAGAGGTTTCTCAATTCGTCCCGATCTATAGAAAACGACCGAATACGCTTCTTTTGACCTATATGAACATTTCCCGCATCCATTTATTCCTTTCTCCGCGGACACAGTAATATCCACCACGATTTGTCATCAATTTAGTATGTTGGAGAGAAAGTGTCAAGAACGAAGCCTGCCACAAAGACACGAAGACACTAAGTATTATTTTTGTTTTTTTCTTTGTGTCTTAGGGCCTTGGTGGTGAAACAAAAAAAGGCGCGGCCAAAACTCAGCCGCGCCTTTAATCTTCGCAGTACGCAATACGCAGTACGTTATCCGTTCACCACCGCCTGCGCCGCCGCTAATCTTGCAATCGGGACGCGGAAGGGCGAGCAGGAAACGTAATTCATCTTGATTCTGTGGCAGAACTCGATGCTTGCGGGGTCGCCGCCGTGTTCGCCGCAGATGCCGACCTCGAGGTCCTTGCGGGTCTTTCTGCCTCGCTCGATACCAATCTTCATCAATTCGCCGACGCCGACCTGGTCGATTGATTGGAACGGGTCTCCCGGCAGGATTCCCTGCCTGATGTAATCGGGCACAAATCCGCCGATGTCGTCGCGTGAGAAGCCAAACGTCATCTGCGTCAGGTCGTTGGTGCCGAATGAGAAGAATTCCGCCTCTTCGGCTATCTGGTTGGCGACCAAAGCGGCTCTGGGTATCTCAATCATCGTGCCTAATTTGTGGCGAATCTTCTTTAAGCCGGATTTCGCCAAAACCTGTTTGTAAACCGCTCTTGCCATATCGAGCTGGTTTTTCAGTTCCTTCACGTCGCACACAACCGGAATCATAATTTCCGGATACGGCTTTTTGCCCGCCTTAATCAATTCCGCTGCCGCCTCGTAAACCGCCCTGATTTGCATTTCGCTGACTTCCGGGTAAGTGATGCCCAGTCGCACGCCGCGATGTCCCATCATCGGGTTCGATTCGTGCAGGGCCTCGGCCCGCTTGGCCAGTTCTTCGAGCGAGATATTGAGGTCCTTCGCAAGAGCTTCGAGCCGATGCTTTTCTCTCGGCACGAACTCATGCAAAGGCGGGTCCAGCAACCGTATCACAACGGGCAGATTATCCATCGCCTCCAATGTCCCCTTGAAGTCCTTCTTGACGTATGGGAACAGCTCGTCGAGCGCTTTTTTGCGCTCGGCAGTGTCCTTCGAGACAATCATCTTCCGCAGGATAAACAACGGCTCATCGGAACCCTTGCCGTAGAACATATGCTCCGTCCTGAACAGCCCGATGCCTTCCGCGCCGAGCTGTTTTGCTTTCTTCGCGTCTTCGGGCGTCTCCGCGTTTGTGCGAACGCCGAGTTTTCTTACGCTGTCGCATATCTTCAGGAAATTGTTGAGCATCACGTTTTCTTCGCTGGCGTCTAACATAGGCAGTTTGCCTTCATAAACCACGCCCTTTGTGCCGTTGAGCGTAATCCAGTCGCCTTCCCTGAGAACCTTGCCTGCGATGTGCAGTTCTTTCTTGCCGTAATCGACTTCGATTGCGCTGCAGCCGACGACGCAGCATTTGCCCCAGCCGCGTGCGACAAGCGCCGCGTGCGACGTCATACCGCCGCGTGCGGTCAAAATGCCCTGTGCGGCTCGCATACCCTCGACGTCTTCGGGGTTGGTTTCTTCGCGGACGAGGATGACTTCCTTGCCCGATTTTTTCCAGTCAACCGCTGTTTGTGCGGTGAAAGCAATCTGTCCAACCGCGCCGCCCGGCCCTGCCGGCAATCCCTTTGCCATTGGTTTGCTTGCCTTCTCGACCTTGGGGTCAATAATCGGATGCAGCAATTCGTCTAACTGGTCAGGCGTGACGCGCATCACCGCTTCTTCCTTCTTGATGAGTTTTTCTTTTAGCATATCGACGGCCATTCGCACCGCCGCTGGGCCGTTTCTCTTGCCGACTCGACATTGCAGCATCCAGAACCGACCGTTCTCGATTGTGAACTCGATATCTAACATATCGCGGTAGTGCTTTTCGAGCCGTTTTTGAGTGGCATACAATTCCTTGTAAATCTTCGGCATTCCCTTTTCGAGCGATACCAATTCCTTATTGTGCTCGCTCTTGGAATCCTCGTTGACCGGGGCGGGCGTCCTGATACCAGCGACGACGTCTTCGCCCTGGGCATTGACTAAGTATTCGCCGTAGAAGAAGTTTTCGCCGTTGCCGGGGTTGCGCGTGAAAGCGACGCCCGTCGCCGAGTTGTTGCCCAGATTGCCAAATACCATTGTTTGCACATTGACTGCTGTGCCCCATTCGTCGGGTATGCCTTCGATTCGGCGGTAGCTGACCGCCCGTTTGCCGTTCCACGACGAGAACACCGCGTCAATGCCTCCCCAAAGCTGGGCATTCGGCTCATCGGGAAATTCTTTGCCCAATACTTCTCTGACCCTGCTTTTGAACAGTTCGCAGAGGTTTTTGAGGTCGATTGCGGTCAGGTCGGTATCGCTTTTGTAGCCCTTTTGCTCCTTGAGGTGGTCCATTATCTTTTCGAGCTGCCTGCGAATTCCCGCGTCCTCTTTCGGCTCAACGCCCGCCGCCTTTTCCATCACGACATCCGAATACATCATTATCAGCCGCCGATACGCGTCATAAACGAACCGCTCATTCCCGCTTTTCGCAATCAATCCAGGAATTGTATGTGAAGTAAGTCCGACATTCAAAACGGTTTCCATCATGCCCGGCATTGACTTGCGTGCGCCGGAGCGGACGGACATCAGAAGCGGGTCGGCGGGGTCGCCGAAGGATTTACCCATAATTTTTTCGATTTTGCGCATTGTTTCTTCGACCTTTTCCCTGAGGCCCTTGGGATAGGTCTTTTTATTCTGATAGAAATGAGTGCAGACCTCAGTTGTGATGGTGAAGCCGGGCGGGACGGGGACGCCGAGGTTGGCCATTTCGGCAAGATTCGCTCCTTTGCCGCCGAGGAGGTTTTTCATTTTCGCATTTCCTTCGCCCTTGCCGCCGCCGAAGAAATACACCATTTTGTTCGCCATTCTATTTTTCTCCTTTTCAATAATTTATCGCATATCCGGATATCAGCGGAATTATGCCTTATTACAGCCCAATTTCCGGCACAAAACAAAGCCCGGAATGATACCTTTTTTGCGAGCCGGCGTCAAGGGCGGGAAGCGGCAATTTTTACCACCAAGACGCCAAGACACGAAGGTTTCCTATTGCGGATTGTAGATTTCGGATTGCGGATTTAAGAGTCAGCGTTCAGCGGGTAGCGTACAGGGATTGCCGATTTGCGATTGTCGATTTTAAACGCGAATTACAAAGTTAGTTTTGAATTTTGTTCGTCCGGGTTTTTAGCGGGGATGCGTGCTATCCTGTTGTTCTTTGGCCAGTTCATACATTCCGTGGCCGCTGTCGCGGAGTTTGCCCAGCCGGCATAGTTCGTCCCAGACCTCGCGAGGGAATTGGTTAGGCGGCTGGATTGCATAAACGCCCCTGGGCCCGCCCGAAAACGGCCCGCGGCCGAGATTCGAGTCGTCATCCAGAGCGGTGAGTTTGAGCCGTTTCTTGAACGCCTTCATCGCGATCTTGAGCACTTCCGGCGGTATGCTCCCGCTTGCCTGCCCTGGCGTAGCATTGACGAAGTCGGGGCCTTGTTGTTGGTTTTCTGTCATAATCTGCCTCCGAGATGGTAGGTTTGCCTATGCTGGTTTATATCCATTCCTTTGTAAACTTAGCGTAGTTGTATTCATCAATCAGTTTTAGAAGAGTTTTACCCATACTCTGCGTGTTTACATCAGGCGCAAGAACTTGGGCCAAAAGGCGCATTTCCTGAATGAACGGTATGTACTTGTAGTGACACTTATACGCTTTTGCTATTTTGTCGTCCCATAAAGGGAAAAACTCAGGCGCAAGTAGATGCAATGCTTTTGCCACTGCTACGGGACTTTTCCTTCCCTGCAACGTGCCATCAGCGATTTGCAGCACTTCTAGAAACTGTGAATACAAGCTTTTAATTTTTTCATCATCGGCAGAGGAGTAACTCAAAATATCCCTATTGCGAAAAGTGCCCAGTATTTGCTGGTTATGGGTGATACAGTTTTCTAAAGCATTGAAATCAAAGGAGCCGTATCGATAAAATGCTTGATTCCAAGTTAGTAAAAGCACTCCTAATCCATCTGACATTTCTCTCGGTTTCCCCCAAAAGGTCTTTACGAGAAATGTTGCGGTTTTGTACATCGCATCCCGTACTTCGTGTTCTTGAAATGCTTCGTAGCCCGCTTTGAGTTCTGAAACGTTCAAATCTGTTTCTCCTTGTTTGAAAATGATTATATCGTTAAACGACAAAAGAAGACAGTGTAAACCCCGGCATAAATGCCGGGGCTAAACATAATTTGGATGTCTGCGGCGTTTTCGTCGTTCGTCGTGCGTATATCGTAGTTCGGAGGAGATGACCCCGAAGCAGGCTTCGGGGCTAAACGATAAGGATGCCAAAAAAGGAGAGGGCTGCCGACCCACACCCAAAAACCGGCAGCCCGGGCGAGTCGTCACACACTCGTTCTCCATTAGAATATACGAGTGCCGGCGGGATTACGTGCTTAGAAAAACGAGGAGCGGCGGTCAGAGATTTGAAATTGAAGATTTGAGAGTAACCCCTCAATGAATCCGCCTGCGGCGGCTAAATGTCCAATATCCAATATCCAATTTCCAATGTAAAATACGGAGGGGAGCAGGATATCAGGGAATCAGGAAAGTTCAATTTGCCAAGCACATACGCCGGCGAAGAAGCTTGCAAGCTTACTGATAATATGCTAAAGTTCAAGTCGTTGCGAAAGCAGGGAAAGGTGAACAGTAGACCGCAGGTTCGCAGGATTATTTTTTGCTCACCTGTCAGGTTTCTAATGCTCACCTGCTCTCTTTCAGCGGGGTGTAGCTCAGTTTGGCTAGAGCGCTTGGTTCGGGACCAAGAGGTCGCTGGTTCAAGTCCAGTCACCCCGATTTTAACCACGGATTAACACGGATTTCCGCGGATTTTAAAACACAGAGGAATGACAACCCCCCAGGCAATCTTACAACAAATCAACGGGGTCGATGTTCCTCCTTCGTCCCTAAGGGACTTCCGACTTCGCTTACGCTACGCCGGACAAGTCGGAGGACAGGCGATTAGAATGAGCTATAGGAAATAAATTACAATAAATCAACAGGATCAATATCTATTGCAACGGTGACGACGGGACGAATGGGAGGGGAATTGCGAAGGGTCGTGAACAACTGGTGCAAAATGGCAGGTTGAGGGGCCTGAAGGATTATTTGCAGCCGATGGAAGGTCTGAATTCGGCTGATAGTGGCGGGAATGGGGCCGCGAACCTTAACCTGTAAATGCTCGTCAGCTACAATGCGGTCAATTCTTTCACGCATTAACTTGGCTGACCGTTCGAGTTTATCAAAGGTCCTGTCGCGAAGGGTAATCAGTGCCAGACGCCAGAAGGGGGGCAGGTTGCAATTTTGCCGGTGTTTCAATTCCTCTTTGACAAAGCCATCGAAATCGGCTTTGAGGGCGAACTGGATTGCGGGCTGATTGGCAAGAAATGTCTGGACGAAGACGATGCCTTTTTTGGCGGAGCGTCCCGCGCGGCCGGCCACCTGGGAAATCAATTGAAACGTTCGCTCGTTGGAGCGGAAGTCGGGGAGATAAAGGGAGGTATCTGCGCTGATGATGCCTACGAGGGTGACGTTGGGGAAGTGGAGGCCCTTGGCGAGCATTTGAGTGCCGGCGAGGATATTGATTCGTCCTTCGCCGAAGTCACGCAGGACGCGGTAATAGTCGGCACCTTTCATTGAGTCGCTATCGACGCGGGCGACTTTGGCCTGCGGGAATTTTTTGGCAAGTTCTTCTTCGAGGCGTTGGGCGCCGAGGCCTATCATTGTCATACCTTTGCCGCAGAGGGGACATTTTTCGGGGACGAGGGTTTGTGAGCCGCAGTAGTGACACATCGCGAGGCCTGAGTGCATATGTTTGCCTGTGATTGTAGGGATTTGGGCGATGTGCCGGTCTTTGGTTTTATGAAACGTGAGCGTGACGTCGCAGTTTCGGCAGTGCAGGATGTGTTTGCAGGAGGGGCAGAAAATGAAGTTGCTGTAGCCCCGGCGGTTCAGGAGCAAAATCGCCTGCTCGTTTTTTGAGAGCACCTCGCCTAATTGTTTTGCGAGCGGGTCGCTTATCAACTCCGATGCGAATTCACGCATATCGACAAGGCGCATTTCGGGGAAGGGGAGGTTCATCACTCGTTTTGGCAGGCGGACTATGCTGAAGAATTGTTTTTTGGTCTGGCAATTCTGTAAGGTCTCTAATGATGGCGTCGCACTGCCTAATATGCAATGGGCGCTGCAGAGTTGCGCACGTTTAATCGCGACGTCCCTGCCGTGGTAGCGCGGGGCGGTATCCTGTTTGTAACTTGGCTCGTGCTCCTCATCGACGACGATGAGGCCGAGATTTGCCAATGGCGCGAAGACCGCTGAGCGTGCGCCGATGACCACATCCGCCTCACCCGCTTTTATTTTTTGCCACTGGGTATTGCGCTGGGGGGCCGTCAGTCCGGAGTGCATCACCGCGATTCGGTCGAAGCGTGCGCTGAAACGCTGAATTGTCTGGGTGGTGAGCGCGATTTCGGGAAGCAGGACGATTGCGCTTTTGCCCTTTTTGAGGACAGTATCGATTGTCCTTATGTAAAGCTCGGTTTTGCCGCTGTCGGTTACGCCTTGAAGGAGAGTGACGCCGAATTTGCCGCTGTCTAATCTGTCGGTTATGTGTGCAAGGGCTTTTTGCTGGTCATCATTAAGGATGACTTTCTCCGACCTGATGAGCATACCTTCGGGTATGGCGGGCAGCGATCTCAAAATGGTTCTTTGCGTGATTTTGACAATCTGTTTGTCAGTCAGATTTTTTACCGGCAAATCGGTGCAGCCGACCTGTTCGAGTAATTCTCCTAATTCAACTGCGGTTTCCGGCTCGAATGCGCCCGATTCTCTTAACCGCTGGACGACTTGTTTTTGTTTTTTGCCCTTTATCTTTTCCGCGATTTCCCCGATTTGTTCCGGCCCGACGGCGAGATAAACGTATTTTTCTTTTTTTTCTCCCGCGCCTTTTTTGACAGCCGCAGGAACCATCGCGCCGAGGACAACGCCTAAGGGGCAAACATAATAGTCGCTAATCCAGCGAGCCAGCTCCATCAGGCCGGCATCAATCAAGGGCTGTTTATCAACGACACCGGATATGGTTTTTAGTTTGAAGTGTTTTTCTTTGTGTTCTGCCTTAACCCCCAGGCAGGCCTGGGGGCTAACCAACTGATTTATTTCCGTTTCGACGCAGAAACCGATTTCGAGTTTGTTTGACCTACCGAAAGGCGTTTCGACCCTTTGGCCGATTTGCACGGGCCAAAGTTTGTCCGGCACAAGATAATCGAACTCGGAATCGACGCCCGATTCGAACGCAACGCGGATAATATGGCCTGCGGGGGCTTTATCGGTTTTGTCGTCGCTGAATAAACTGTTCTGTTCGTATTTGCCCATATCGCAGGGATTGTCACGGTTTTGGAAAAGGGTGTCAAGAACAACCCCCAGGCAGGCCTGGGGGCTAAACGGATGAGTGTTAGAGTTTGAACTGTTCGGCGGCGAGTTTGTTGATGTGGTCGGCGATGGCGAGTGAGGCGGTAGCGGCGGGTGAGGGGGCGTTGAGGACGTGGATTGCGTTGCCGTGGGATTCGATTACGAAGTCGTCAATGGGCGAGCCGTTTGAGCCGACGGCCTGCGCGCGGACGCCTGAATTGCCGGGGGTTAAGTCGGTTCCCTGAATCGAAGGGACGAGCCGTTGTAATTGCCTGACGAATAGTTTTTTTGAAAATGCCCGGACATATTCGCCAAGGCCGTATCGCCAGTTTTTCATAAACAATTTCAATGTTCCCAAATACGTCAGTGAATCCCAGGCGTCCCTCAAATTGAAATCGAGTTTGCCGTAGCCCTCTCGTTTGAAGGAGAAGACCGCGTTTGGTCCGCACTCGACGCCGCCTTTTATATCGCGCGTGAAATGCACGCCCAGGAACGGGAACTGCGGGTCGGGGACGGGGTAGATGAGTTTTTTTATTTTGCCCTGTGCCTCAGTTTTGAGGTCATAATAATCGCCGCGGAAGGGGACGATTCTCATTTTGATATCGACGCCATCCAGACGTGCGATTCTGTCGCTGAAGAGGCCCGCGCAATTAACAACAAAGCGGGCCGATACCGTTTGCCAGTTTGTCAGAACGTCCGTGCGGTCGGTTCGCCTGTTAAAGCCGACGACCTTGTGCGAAAGCAGGATTTTGTTGTTGAGGTTTTGCTTTTGTATAAGTTCGGCGAGTTTGTCAGCGACGGCGACGAAATCGATTATGCCCGTGCAGGGGACATTGAGGCCCGCGATTCCGGCGCAGTATGGCTCGATTTGTTTTATTTGGGCAGGGGTAATTTTTGCGATGCCTTCGATACCGTTTTGGAGGCCGTTATTGAAGATGCGTTCGAGGCCGGGGAGTTCATTTTGGTGAGTGGCGACGATGATTTTGCCGCAGATTTCGTGAGGGATGCCGTATTGTTTCGCGAAGGCGATAAGTTGAATTCTACCGTCGATGCAGGTTTTGGCTTTGGCTGAGCCGGGCTTGTAGTATAAGCCGGAATGAATGACGCCCGAGTTGTGGCCCGTCTGGTGGCTTGCAAGAGTCGCCTCTTTTTCCAGCACGGCCAGTCGTATATTCGGCCGGCTCAAAGCGATTTTATACGCTGATACCAAGCCGACAATTCCGCCGCCTATAATGACAATGTCGAAATCGGCTTTTTGCATTTTTCAAATTACATATCCGGGATGACTTCTGGGTAAAGCTGGCCTGTGGAGGTTATCTTAAAGACGTAGATGAGGCCTTCTTTGAGGCGAGTATAAACGGCGTTGCCGTAAATAGCCATGATGCCGTCTTGTTTCAGTTTTTCGGGGTCGTTGGCCAAGTCCCAGATATTAGACCAGAACAAATCTCTCTGCCTGATGGGGAGGCGGGCCAGTAAATCGGCGTAACGTGCCGGCTCGGCGCCGGGGCTCTCAATCGCGAAGCCGTTTTGCGGCGTCATATCTTCGCCATAAATCCTTCGCCACAGATACATCGCCCGCTCTCGGCCATCCATTACCATTTTGTCGCCGAATTTGACGATGAGCGCATCGAAGTGGACGATGTCGCCTTCAATGGTGTAATCTTTTTCGAGGATTTTTTTGAGTTTGTCGTTCCTGGCCGTCTCGACGAAGCGCAGCGTCGTCCAAACCTTGCCGTCGCGGTTTTCCTGTTTGATTACCTTGGCGTATCCAATCTGTTCCTCGGTGGTGAGGTTTGTGATTGCGGTTTTCAACTGTTTGTTTTCGTTGAGGAGCTGGTGAATGGTTATTTCCTGGAGCAGCCAGCCGCGTCCGAAGTAGGCGGCAGCGACTAGTACCGCCACAAGCAGTATCATTGTCGAGATTTTTATTTTTCCATTTTTCATAATCAGTTCGGCAGCGCAAAGCCCCGGAACATAAAATAAGCAGCAGCGAGCAAGCACAATCCCGCCCAGAGGAAGTCCAGCTTGAGCGACTGTTTCATATACAAGACGCAAAATGCCGCGAAGACGGTCATAGTTATAATTTCCTGAATGACCTTCAACTGGGCCAGCGAGAAGAACTGAAAGCCAATCCTGTTGGCGGGCACCTGGAGGCAGTATTCGAAAAACGCAACCAGCCAGCTTGCAACAATGGCGATAATCACGGCCCTACCCCTCAGGTCCTTCAAGTGCCCATACCAGGCGTAGGTCATAAACAAGTTCGAGCCAACCAGCATAACTATCGGGGTCATCCACTTCATATTTGTTCCGTCGTCCTTTCTATATGGTTGTTATTCTATCATCATATAATCGACCGGGCTGGCTTTAGTCAATCAGTTCATATTTACGTCGGTGGCAAACGATTGCCTATTGCGGGTTGTGGAGAAGGGGCGGAAAAGGTATAATCACAAGACAAGGCGAAAAAATTGAATTGCAGAGCGTAACAGACAAGGAGCGGATATGTCAGGACATTCGCATTGGGCAAGTATAAAGCATAAGAAGGCGTCGCTGGACGCGAAACGCGGCAAGGTGTGGAGTAAGGTTGCGCGAATGATAATCGTGGCGGCCAAGCGAGGCGGAGGCGACCCGGACGCGAATTTGGGGCTGCGATACGCGATAGACAAGGCCAAGTCGGCCAATATGCCGAAGGACACGATAGAAAAGGCGATAAAGAAGGCGACCGGCGATGGCGGGGCAATCAATTTCGAGGAGATGGTGTACGAGGGGTATGGGCCTAAGGGTGTGGCGATAGTGGTGGAGGTGCTGACGGACAACCGGGCGCGGACGGTGTCGGAGATAAAGAAGGTGTTTGAAAGGCACGGCGGGGCGTTAGGGACCACGGGTTGCGTCGGGTGGATGTTCAGCAAGAAGGGATTGATAACGGTGCGGGCCGACAAAGCCAAAGAGGATGAGCTTATGGAGATAGCGTTGTCGGCGGGTGCGGAGGATTTGCGTAACGCCGGCGAGATTTTTGAGATAACCTGCCAGCCGGCGGTGTTCGAGGGGCTTAAAAAGGCGCTCGCGGAAAAATCGATACCGACGGAGATGGCGGAGGTGACGAGATTGGCGGCCAGCAGTGTGCCGATAGGCGACGTGGAAACGGCCAAAAAGGTGATAGCGATTATGGATGAGTTCGAGGACCACGAGGACGTCCAGAACGCCTACGCCAATTTCAATATCCCTGATGAGATAATGGCAAAGGTTTCCTGAGCCGTTGCTTTTGGATGATGTCAGGGGCGCTGGGGGGATTTTTTGAGGAGGGCTTCAACCTGTTTTTTTGCGAGGAGGTATTTTTCGTTGGGCATTCGGCTGAGCACCTCCCGGCCGGGATACATTATTCGAAATTGTTCGCGGAAATCGTCTTCGATTTGAATTGCCCTGCGGTAGTGTTCTAACGCGGTATCGGGCTGGTCAAGCTCCTCGGCGAGCTGGGCGAGGTGAAGATGTGATTCAGCGTCGCCGGGGTAAAGCTTGACGGCGACGGCGGCGGCGTAGAGGGCTTTATTGAGCCATTGGTTTTTTTGTTGTGGTTGCAGCCGAGCGCGGAAGGTGAAGACGTCGGCGAGCAACTCGAAATTTTTGTAGTCCTCAGGATTTCTCTGGACGGCGGTGAACAGCGCCTGTTCGGCGTCGTCAAGAATTTCGGACTGCTGCATAGTCGGCAGGTAGAGGCGATGCAGGAACAGTTGGCCATTTATTGCGGGGGCGTCGGGACTGAGCGGGTCATCCTCGGTGGCGGCGGCAAGGAGGTTGTGTGCGAGATAGACCTCTCCAAGCTCGATGGGTCGGTGGGCTTGTGCGATTTTGGCGGTGCTTTTTGCAACGGGCAGCAGCGCGTAGTTGAAATAGCCGAAGCCGGCTATCAGGAGGCCGGCTATGGCTGCTGTTTTGAGCCAGACGGGGGCGGGTTTGGGATTGGCTGGCGATTGCATATCCAGGGCAATCAGGCAGCCAAGGACGGCGCAGAAAGCAGTCAGGACGCCCGGCTCGAAAATGGCAAAGTCAATGAGATTATGGATGAGCACGCCGAGCAGGCCGGCAAAGAGCGCTGTGGCGGTGACGGAGGTGCTGTATAGGACAAATTCTCCAGCGGGGGCGGGCTGAAGCGATTTTATCAGCAAGGCGAAACCCGCGGCGAAGGTGACGACAGGCGCCATATAGTCGGTGAAGAAGACGTAGAGGTTTTCGTCGAGTGTTTCGGCGTTGTTCGGAGGTACGATAAAGTAACGCGCCAGGAGCATAACGAGCGCCGGGATGATTACCATTGGGGGGTGGAGGGCTTTTCGAGGGCATTGGAAGCCGTCAGGGAGGTGCGCAAGAGGGGTGCGAGGACGATGATGAGAAAGCCGAGCAGACCAAGGGGGCCGTATTGCGTGAGAAGGCTGAGGATAAAGCAATGCGGGTCTGAGACGGTTTCGGGGGCCGAGGCGGGTTTGTAGCGGTGGTAAATGCAAGCGAAATTGCCGCCTCCGACGCCGGTGAGGGGGTGGTCGGCGAACATTTGTGCGGAGGCCTTCCAGTATTGCCACCTGACGAGCATTGAATTGCCGCCGGGGAGGCGACCAAACTTCAGGCCGTACCAGGCGACGAAGGGTATCAGGACAAAAACGCCGAGAACGCAGCAGGTCAGGATGAGGTTTTTGTATAGTCCGGGTTTTTTGGTGCGCAGGAGCAGAAAGAAAATTGCCGCGGCGAGCAGGAACGCGGTGATAGCGCCTTTGCTGCGAGTGATAATCAAGCCGAAGAGGACGACGGCAAGGAGACATCCGGCCAGAAGCAGATTGCCGAAAGGCAAAGGTCGGGTTTTGCGGCTTTTCAATAGTTCCGCAAAAAGCGCGATTGAGGCGAAAGAGGCGAGAATAGCGAAAGAGCCGGCGGAGTTGCTGGTGGTAAATGAGGCGCGGACATCTTTGGAGTAAATGCGGTGTTCGAGAAGCATCTGGTTTAGAGTGCCTGGCTGGATGCCGAGCGGCTTGAGTATTGAGTTGGGGTCTTCTTGGTACTGCTGGAGCATAATATTATTGCTGGTGATGAACTGGTCGGCTGACTGCCAGGAGGCGACCAGGCCAAGCGCGATGATAACGATGAGCAGTATCCTGATTTTGGCGTGCGAATTGAGCAGTTTGGCGAGCAGAATCGCCATAAGCAGGGGGGCGAGCAGTGTGAGAGCGGAGGTGATTGCAGCGCGTTTATTCGGGGCGTTGAGGGTCGCTATTGTTATACCTGTGAAGAGAATCACAAGGCCTATTTCCATAGCCGAGATTTTGTAAGAGAACCGCCCGCTGATAATTGCGGCGACGAGCAAAAGCAGGGCTGCGAATATAAGTACGCCGGAGAGGGAGAGCGAATAGACGGTGTCGTTGATTAAGGCCTGCAGTTGTGTGGACTGCAGGGTCGGGGCCTCGGTCCAGGTTGCGCGAAGGGCGATGACAATGACGCAGCATACGAAGAGCACGTTTTCAAGCAACGACAGGGATTTGCTTTTGGGGCTATCGGTTTTGGTTGTCGGTTTTGTCATTGCGCCTGCGGCGGATAAATTTGGGCGGTTGATTCCAGTATTGCGATAATTGCCAAGACCATAATGGTCTGGACGAAGATAAGCACCGCGCCGATGAGATTGACCTGGTAAAGGAAGGTGGCGCCGATGCCGGTGGAGAGGGTGGCCAGATAGAGGGTCAGCGCGGTCTGGGTATCGGTAAGGCCTCGTCGTCTGAGCCGATGAGAGAAATGCTGGGTGTCGCCGACGAAGGGGGATTTTCCCTGACGGATGCGTAGGATGGTGACGCTGAGAAAGTCGTAGAGCGGGACGGCCATTGAGATGATGGGGATGAGGACGGGATACCAGTGGCCTGAAGCGGCCTGGTGATAGTAGGTGGTTCGCAGGGTAATCAGGGCGAGGAGAAAGCCGAGGGGCAGGGAGCCGGCGTCGCCCATAAAGATTTTAGCGGGCGGGAAGTTGAATACGAGGAAGCCCAACAGCGTGCCAATGAAAATCAGGGTAATTGCGCCGACGAAGACCTGGCCGCTTGCGGCGGCGGCGGTAAAGAGGATGGCAGCAACGATTACGGCGATGCCGGCGGCGGCGCCATCCATATTATCGAGAAAGTTAAAGACGTTGATGATAAGGACAATCCAGACGGCGGAGAGGATGGAGGTTATGAGTTTGCTGTGGATGAAGAATTCGAGGCGGATGTCGGCGAAAAACGCGGCGGCGGCAGCGACGGCGAGCTGAACAGCGAGTTTCAAAAATGGGCCGAGACGTTTTTTGTCGTCGATGAGTCCCAGCGCAAACAGCGTGAAGACGCAGACGAGGACGATGATGAGCTGATTTATTTTGCCGATGAAGCCGGCGGCGTAAATGGTGACGGATTCGTTGAGCCAGGGGAGTCGGCCCGGTGAGACCAAGAGTTTTACAATCAAAATGCCGGCGACGAGGAAGGAAAGAATAGTAGCGACGATGGCGATACCGCCGCCGAGGGCGATGGTGCTTCGGTGGTATCGGTCAGCGGTGGGGACGGCGATGAAGCCGATGCGCGAGGCAAATTTTGTGACAATCCAGGTGAGTATTGCGGAGACCGCAAATGACGCGACGAGCAGGATTATTGCGAGAATCAGCATATTCATAATTCTATTATAGCCACAGAGGCCACAGAGTCCAGATAGAGATTTCGCGGGAAATTGACCGGCACGGACGGAAATCGCAGATATTTCACTATCCGGTAACAAGACGGTAACAGAGGCGAGTAGAATTAAGGGAGTGGTTGTTTTGGAAAATGAAAAGATTACATAATACTGGGAAAGGAAGATTCAACAATGGGAAGAGTTGAGATGGTTCTGGTGATGTTTATTGTCTTCTGGGGCTGCGGGGTGAGCAAGGGACAGGGCGGCCCAGGCGACGTATTCAATATGGTCCACAGGAAGATTGAGGCGAACGAGGTATCTGCGAAAATCAGCGCGGAGAAATTGCAGGAGGACATGGATTATCTTGTGCAGACAATCGAGGAAGTGCACGTGAATCCATACCTGAACGTGAGCAGGGAGGAGTTTTATCAGAGGTACGGGGCAATCAGGTCGCAAATCACAAAGCCGTTAACAAGGAAGGAGTTCTATGTTCTGGTCGGACCTCTGCTGCATCTGTTGCGGGACAGCCATACGAGGGTGTGGTCGATATCGGAAATTAAAGAGGACTATGACAGGCACAACGGCAAGTACCTGCCTGTTGACGTTGAAATCAAAGACAACAGGTTGTTCGTAAGGCATGATTACTCAAAACCAGGAATAGAATACGGCACTGAAATATTATCCATCAACGGCATCGAATCGGGAAGGATAATCGCTGAAATAGTTCAGTATCGTAACGGGTTTACGAACTATTCAATTCTTACACAAGCCGAGGGCGGATGTTCGACACTGTTATGGGAGGTGTTTGATTTCACGGGACCATTTACCGTGAAAGTTCCCGACGGGGACAGGGTGGTAGCAGGAATGACGGAGAACGAATTAAACAGGGCCAGGCAGCCCGGGACGGCAAAACCCAAAAGACAATTTTATGAGAAGCTCGATACAGGCGTGGGGCTGCTGACCGTTGATTCATTTGCCCTGGATGAAGGTCAATTCGGCAGAATGCTGGAAAAGGCATTTGAAAAAATTGAGGCGGACCGGATAAGCGACCTGATTATCGACGTTCGGGAAAATTCGGGAGGGAACTCCCTTCTGGCGGCGCAGCTCATCGGATACTTTCGGGACAAGCCGTTCAAAGCGATATCGCGATTCGAAATCAAAAAGAGCCCCAGGCATGAAAAGCTGTTGCGTTCTTTTATAAATGAGGAGCAAATCGGATACGTATTGGGCGACAAATATGCTCAGACCCCCGTCGGCGGGATATGTGTTCAAGAGATGAACGAGTTTCCGGTGGGAGAAGTGCAGCACAGGTTTAAAGGCAAAGTGTATGTATTGATGAGCCACAACACTTATTCTTCGGCTGTTGAGTTTGTTGCGGCAGTGCAGGACAACAAGATGGGTGTTCTGATAGGAGAAGAGACAGGGGACCCGGCTTCTTCATTTGGTGAGTGTTATCCTTTCGATTTGCCTAACAGCCGACTGCTGATGGTATCGGCGACAAAGTTTACAGTAAGACCCAATGGCGACACGACTATGACCAAAGGAGTCATTCCCGATTACGAGGTCAAGCAAAAGAAAGCAAATGAGATAAAGGGAGCCGATACAATTATGGACTTCACGAGAGATTTGATTAAAAACAAACAGCGGCAGGGATGAAGAATGACATTGGGGGGTCATTTGGGGGCATTTTTAAGCTGTTCCAGCAAACGGGTTCGGACTTTGGTGAAAAAGTCGTGGTAGCAAAGCTTTCTGTAATCGGGATAGGTGTATTCAAAGTGTCGCCAGGCGCCTTTTTCATAAATCAAAGTGACTTCCGCGAACATTTTATGGCCGATGTATATACGATGCGAGTAGTTTTTTGTTGTGGCGAGCACTAATTTGGACGGTTCGATGATTCCGGGGTCAAGGTTGACGGGGCGGGGCAGGGGTGTTTTGAGACGGCGGGCGAGTTTTTGTTCGATTTTGTTTGTGGCGTGTTTGATTTTGGCGAGTTTGGCGGGGTTGATGAGTTTTTCGAGCGAGACGAACTGGCGGAGGATGTTTGGGCCGATTTCGTCTTTGTAGTATTCGGTCTGGGTGAAAGGCCAGACGTCGCTGGCGAGGTCGATTTGGCCGAATTTGGCGCTAATTGTTTTGACGGCTGCGGCGAGGGCGGTTTCATCGGCGGCGAGGATGCCGATTATCAATTTAACGGGTTTGGGATTTGTGAGTTCCCACATTATTTCGTCGTTCGTATTTCGTATCTCGTATTTCGAGCTTTATGTGTTTAGCCGTGATTTTAAGGTATCAACCATTTCCACGGTTTTGGCGACTGCGCTATCAACGGGGATTAGGGTGGGTTTTGGTTCGGTGCGTAGTTTGATTTCGACGTTGCCGGTGGCAAGGGCCTTTTTGCCGACGGTGATGCGAACTGGGATGCCGATTAAATCCGCGTCCTTGAATTTGACGCCTGCGCGTTCGTCGCGGTCGTCGAGTAAGGCCTCAATACCTTTATCAAGAAGCTGTTTGTAAATATCATCAGCCGCCTTCACGACATCGGCGTCGTCTTGATTGACCGATACGATAATGACTTCAAATGGGGCGATACTGATGGGGAATATAATACCGTTGTCGTCGTTGGCGGCTTCGATGGCGGAGGCGACGATGCGATTGATGCCTATGCCGTAGCAGCCCATAAGGCAGGGGTTTTCTTTGCCGGAGTCGTCTAAGAAGTTACAGCCCAGCTTGGCGGAGTATTTCGTGCCGAGTTTGAAGACCTGGCCTACTTCGATGCCGTGTTTGAAGAGGAGTTTTTTGCCTTTGTGGGTATCGCCTTCAACGGCGTTGCGGATGTCGGCGACGATGATGTTGTCGCCAGTGAGCGGGAAGTCACGGCCGGGGACGATATTTTTAGTGTGGTAATCGGTTTTGTTTGCGCCGGTGACGCCTATGGGCATAGCGGCGACAGCGTGGTCGATAATCATTTTTGAGACCTTGCCTGCGAGTCCCATTGGTCCAGCGAAGCCGACTTTAGCGCCGGTAACTTTTTCGATTATGTCGGGGGTCGCAAGCTCGTTATGTTTGCCGCTGAGGACCTGCGTGAGTTTTTCGGGGTTTAATTCGTGGTCGCCGCGAAGGAGGGCGACAACAACATCTTTACCTGCGGAGAAGATAAGTGTTTTTATCATTTGCTGCGGTTTGGTTTTGAGGAAAGCGCAGACGGCTTCGATAGAGCCGACGTTTGGGGTGTGGATTTCCAGTGGTGCGGGGAGATTCTTCGCTGCGCTCAGAATGACAGATGGGGCATCAACGGCGGCTTTTTCGAGATTGGCGGCGTATGAGCCGTCTTCGGCATAGACAATTATGTCTTCGCCTGATGGGCAGGGGATGGTGAACTGGTGGGAGCCGGAGCCGCCCATTTCGCCCGATTCGGCTTCGACGATGACGTAATCAAGGCCACAGCGTTTGAAGATGCGCTTATAGGTTTCATACATATTCCAGTATTCTTTGTCGAGGGATTCGGGGGTAGCGTGGAAGCTGTAGGAATCCTTCATAATAAATTCGCGGCTGCGCAGGACGCCGAAGCGGGGGCGGAATTCGTCGCGGAACTTGAAGCTGATTTGATAGAGGTTAATTGGCAATTGCTTGTAGGATTTGATTTCGCCTGCGGCGACGCTTGTGACGACTTCCTCGGCGGTTGGGGCCAGGACGTTTTGCCTGCCGTGGCGGTCCTCGAAGTGCGCCATAGTCGGGCCATAATCGACGTCGCGGCCCGTCTGCTGCCATAATTCAATCGGCTGGACGGAGGGCATAAGGATTTCCTGGGCGCCGGCCTTGTTCATCTCGTCGCGGACGATTGCGATGACTTTGAGCAGGCACCGCCAGCCGAGAGGCAAATAGGTGTATGTGCCGCTGGCGAGTTTTCGCATAAGGCCTGCGCGGAGCATCAGCTTGTGGCTGGGGATTTCGGCGTCGGCTGGCGCCTCCTTGACCGTCGGTATCAACATTCGACTGTATCGCATAAAAGACCCAAGACAACAAATAACGGAAAAGTTTATAGCCCAAAAGTGAGGGAGTTGCAAGGTTAAAGACGAGATTGAAGATGACCCCGCCCACCCCCGACAACGACATTCGAGGGCAGGCAGGGGGCGGGGCTAACCGATGAGGATTTTTGGTTGATTATCGGGGGTGGATTACGCATAATCGATTCGGCTGGTTTATATCAATTTTGAAAAGGAGTGAGAGATGACGCATAAGTTTATCAGCGAAATAGGTCCGGGGGAAACGGTCGAAGGTATATATCTTGTCAAGGAAGCGGTGCTGCGGCCTACTTCACGCGGAGACCAGTATATAGCGATGTATCTCTGCGACAAGACGGGTCAGCTGAATGGGCGGGTCTGGAAAGCCAGCGAGCAAATGTACAAGGCGATACCCAAGCCGGGATTCGTGCATATAGAAGGCAGGAGCGAGGTCTATCAGAATAATATGCAAATTGTGGTGAACAATATCAGCGTGATTGATTCGAGCAGCGTGAACGTCGAGGATTTTCTGGCCCGGACCGACAAGGACGTTGACAAGATATTCGCAGAGACGAAGCGAATTGTCGGGACGGTAAAGAACAAACAGCTAAAGGCGATTGTCGATGAGTTCCTTGCGGACGAAAAGCTGATGGAGAAGTTTCGCAGTTGTCCGGGCGGGATGTCGATGCACCACGATTTTATCGGTGGGCTTCTGGAGCATACCTGGAATATGCTGCGGGCGGCTTCGGCGATACTGCCTTTGTATCCGGACGTCCAGTCGGATTTGGTGCTGGCGGGGATTTTTATACACGATATGGGCAAGACCGAGGAGCTTGCATACGATACGGCGTTTTCATATACGGATTCGGGGCAGTTGATTGGGCACATAACCAAATCGGTCCTGATGCTGCACCGAAAGGCGGAGCAATTGGCGAGCAGGGGCGTGCAGATAGACGGCGCTACTTTAGACGCGCTGGGGCATATTATCCTGTCACATCACGGGGAATATGAGTTCGGCTCGCCGAAATTGCCTGCGACGGCGGAGGCGTTTATGGTCTGTTACATCGATGACCTCGACGCGAAGATGAATCAGGTGACCCGGCTGATAGATAAAGAAACGGGGGATTCGAGCTGGACAAGCTGGCAAAAACCGCTGGAGACGCGGCTGTATCGCAGACGGATTGATTAGCGACGGCAAGCGGGAAATTGCGTAAATTATTTGTTGATAAGAGGATACAACAGATATTTTTTTTGTTTTCACGGGACAAATTTTCTTTACATTTTAAAACCGGGGCGTGTAGAATTCCTATCAATAGTATAAGTGGGGATATCTCTGTTGACATATCGGCTTTAGTTGGGTAGTAGTTGGAGAATAAAAAGACAAACATTCAATATTAACAATTTAATTTAGGAGACACGAAAAATGTTAGAATGGGATAATCTTATAGCTGACCCGATCCGCCAAATGCTGACGAGGATACTGGCCTATCTTCCAATCCTGCTTGGCGCGTTAATAATCCTGATAGTGGGCTGGCTTGTGGCCAAGGCAATCAGACGGATAGTTGACTGGCTGCTTAAGACGGTACGCTTCGATGCGATGGCGGACAAAACGGGTATATCAGAAGTTCTCAGGAAAGGCGATTTGAAGATTACCGCACGGGAGGTCGTAAGCGGTCTGGTTTACTGGCTGATTATTATTATGGTCTTAGTGATGACAGTTGACGCACTTGGGCTGCCCAAGGCATCGGATGTTCTCGCAAGCTTATTTGCTTATATCCCCAGGGTGATAGCGGCCCTGCTTGTTCTGGTAGTCGCAATGTTTCTGGCCAGTTTTGTGTCGGGAATAGTTCGCACGGCTTGCGGCAATGCGAAACTGCCCAAACCCGAACTAATTGCCAGCATAAGTCGATGGGCGATTATAATCTTCGCGGTGACTATTGCGATGGAAGAGCTTGGTATCGCGCCGCTTTTAGTGGGTACTGCCTTCAATATTATCCTCGCCGGCATTGTCCTTGCCCTGGCGCTTGCCTTTGGATTAGGCGGTAAAGATGCCGCTGCAAGGTATCTTGAGGAATTAAAGCAAAAACGCTCCGGGAAATAATGAAGAGTTAAACTGTCCCGGTAACGAAAAGCTGTTAGAAAATGAGTATGTGGGTTTGGTCCGTCAGGCGGCTTGGCCGTGTGCGGTGAACACTAAACCCAAAAAAAGAAAGGCAGGGTTGTTATGCTTTACACTATCGCTGTTGTTCTGATTATATTGTGGCTCCTGGGGTTGGTCACTTCTACAACCATGGGCGGTTTCATTCATTTGCTCCTGGTGATTGCCATCGTGGTCATCTTGCTTAGAATCATCAGCGGACGAAAACCCCTGTGACCATTTCGCAGGGTCAGGTATGAAAATCAGAAGGAGGTTGTTTTTATGAACAAAGCGGTCTCGCTCGTAATTTTTGTCGCAGGTATCGTTCTTGTGGTTTTTGGCGTTGCTGCGACAAAGTCGTTCAGTTCTGACATTTCTCGTTTTTTCACCGGCTCACCCACCGACAAGGCGATATGGATGCTGATTGGCGGCGTTGTTGCGATCATTATCGGGCTGGCTGGTCTATTGCGTGGTCAATTTAAATGAAGCATGAAGGATTAGGTTTGAAATATACTTTTACTTTAAGAAAGGCAAAAAAGATGAAAAATGCAATCGCTATAGTGATGACGTTGGTTCTGGCGACCGTGTCCGGCTGTCAATCGAGCAGCCAGAGAGGCGGCAGCGTGTCCAAGGACGAAGGATTCAGGGTCGCTGTCCCAACCTTCAGCACTGAGGTTAAACAGGGTGAAACCAAAAACGTTACCGTCTCGCTGGAGAGGGGTCAGTATTTCAAGCAGGATGTGAAGCTGCAAATCAAAGCGGCCAAGGGCATCAGCGTCGACCCGGCCAAAGTTTTGGTTAAGGCCAGCGATAAACCTGATGTGCAGCTTATGATTACGGTACCCAAGGACGCTGCTCTCGGTGAGTATAAGGTCTCTGTGACGGGAACCCCGACAACCGGCGAACCAACCTCAGTGAAATTCAAAGTGAAGGTTGTCTCTCCGTAGGTTCCGGGTAGTTTGTTCGTTTGCGGCGGGTGCGCCGCGCTGGCGGAGTGATTGGTCGAGATGAACCTCTCACGCCTGGGGTGGTTATACTTTGGCGGCGAAAGTAGTCTGAATTCGAGGGGTTTTCGGAGAACAAGCTGCGGGTCGATTTGGTCCGCAGCTTTTGTTTTGCGCAGGAGGAAAATGGGGGTATAATCGGCGGATATGGTAAACCAGCAGGTGAAAATCTATACGGTCAGCCAGGTAAGCGCGCTGATAAAGACGACGCTGGAGAATAATCTACCCGGACGATTGACGGTGACGGGTCAGATAAGCGACTGGAAGCTGCATTCGAGCGGGCACTGCTATTTTTCGCTGAAGGATGAGGGGGCGGTATTACCCTGCGTGATGTGGGGGAGCAGTTTCAAGAAAGTAAAATTTAAACCAGAAAACGGTCTTGTGATATTCGGGACTGGCAACATTGATGTTTACGAGCCGCAGGGGAAATACCAGTTTTACGTTGAGTCGATGGAGCCGGCGGGCAAGGGTTCGCTGCAGTTGGCGTTTGAGCAAATGGTCAAACGGTTGGCGGCGCAGGGGCTGTTCGATGAGGCGCATAAAAGACCTTTGCCGAGGTACCCGGAGAGGATAGGGATATTCACGAGCGAATCGGGTGCGGCGTTTCAGGATATCGTAAAAAGCATTTTTGACCGCTGGCCCTGCGTGAGGTTATGTTTTTATCCGGTGCCTGTGCAGGGGGAAGGGGCGGCTGAGAAAATAGCCGCGGCAATTCGGGAGGTTAATCGGCGAAACGACAAACTCAAGCTTGATGTTTTGATTGTGGGCAGGGGCGGCGGGTCATTAGAGGACTTGTGGGCGTTTAACGAGGAGGTTTTGGCGCGGGCAATTTACGATTCGAAGATACCGGTGATAAGCGCCGTCGGGCACGAGGTAGATACGACGATAGCGGATTTGGTGGCGGACGCGCGGGCATCGACGCCGACAAAGGCGGGAGTTGTGGCGGTGCCGGATTCCAAAGAGGTGTTGAAGCAGTTGGCGGCTGCGGAAAGCCGGCTGACGGGAGAAATAGAATCGGTTATCGAGCTTGCGGAACAGCGATTGCAAACGCTTCTTGCCAGCAGCGTATTTAGAAATCCCCTTTTGCCTGTGCGAAACCGCGAGCAGCAGTTGGATGAGATGGGCGGGGCGATTGGGGAATTGATGAGTGGTATGCTGATGGGGGCGAGGGAGAAGCTGGGTGAGATGTATGAGCAGGTGGTTCGGCTTGAGCCGCATCGGCTGCTGGGCAGAAAAATGGTTGAAGTGAATGACATTAAAAGTCGGGTTAATGCGGCGATGGCGGCTTTGATTAGCAGAACAGGTATGCAGGTTACCGCGTACGAGAACCGGCTGGCGGGGTTGAATCCGAGGGCGGTATTGAAGCGGGGCTATTCGATAACGACGCTAAAGGCAACGGGGGCAGTAGTGAAGGCCGTTGCGGATATACAGTTGGGGGATACGCTGGTGACGGAACTGGCGGAGAATTTGATTGAAAGCAAGGTGACGAAAAAGTAAAAAGGCGAGAAGCCAGAAGGCAGAAGGCAGAAGGTAGCAGAGATATGGCGAAGGAAGAAGCGAAAAATGATGTTGGCAAACTGACATTTGAGCAGGCGATAAAGGAATTGACGGCAATAGTCGGCAAAATCGAGCAGGGCGATATCGCGCTGGGCGACAGTTTGCAGCAGTATGAAAAAGGAATGGCTTTGATAAAGCACTGCCGGAAGATTTTGCAGGAGGCGGAAAAACGCATCGAGAAGATTGCGGAAGAGGGGAAGGGGCAGCAGTAAATGATGAGATGGATTCCCGCTTTCGCGGGCATGACAGTCAGGCGAGCGTGGCGGAACTGGCATACGCGCAAGGCTTAGGACCTTGTGTCCCTTAGGGACGTGGAGGTTCGACTCCTCTCGCTCGCAGTGGTTCGATGCGGCCCGCCTTTTAGCGGGCATTGCTCACCATTTTAATCGTCGAGGGATAAAGGATAAGACAGGAGGTCGAATATGGCGGGTGATTATTTTGAGCTGAAGGCGAGGGATGTCAAGCCGACGATGTGGATTATCGCGATTTTGTCGTTTCTGTTTCTGGCCGGCGATAAGTTGGTCGATTTGATAAAATTGATTAAATGAGCGGGTAAAGGTTCACCGCTGAGCACGCTGAGACCGCAGAGAAAAATAGAAAATTAACTCTGCGTGCTCCGCGGTCTCTGCGGTAAAAGAGGGTTGAAAGGAGAATATTATGGACAAGTTGTATGAGAACGCGGAGACGGGGTGTTGTCCGAGGTTTCAGCCGGAGCCGTGGGACAAAAAAGAGGTAACGTTTAAGGATAAACTGTTCATTAAAGACCACGTGGTGAGTTTCCTGCATATTCCGCTGAACTTCGGCAAGGTTATGGTGAGGAATATGGAAAGTATTGCCAAGGCAGGGGCATTGGCGCCGGAGCCGATACTGTTGAGCGATGAGAATTCACTTTGGGGAGCGGATATTTATATCGCTGTGGCCAAAGACGTGCCAAGGGCGGAAATGGTGAGGATTTCAGGGACTTTCTTGAGCCGGGTCTTTGAAGGGCCGTATAAAAATATCCGTCAATGGGTAAAACAAATGACCGATTACGTCCGCCAGCGGGGAAAAGAGCTAAAAAAGCTTTACTTTTTCTATACGACCTGCCCAAAGTGTGCGAAGTTCTATGGCAAAAACTACGTGGTTCTATTGGCACAGATTTGACGGCAGAAAATTAGGCGATTTGCTGAAATTGATTTAATGAGCGTGCTGAGAAAATATTTCTCAGTATTCTTTGTCTTTCTGATTACGAGGTCGTAGATATGGGATTCTTTGTAACAGTACTTCTTATTATTGCATTTTTATTCATCATTTATTTAAGGGGGCGATCGCTTCAGAAGACATGGGATTCAATTTCCTCGGTAGTGAAACGGAAAAGGCTGAGAATTAATTCGATACGCAATCTGAGCGAACGTGATATTAATAGTGTCCTGGTTCAATACCAGCAGGAAGAGTATATTGAAATCAGTGAGCCAAACAAAATCCAGAGATTTAAGAATATTTTAAAAGATGCTAAAATATGCAAGATGAAATATGCATATATTCCCGAAAGGGTGAAAATCAAAGTGCAGGCGAGCGGTGACGAAATAATATGCGATGCTTTTGTTTTACCTTCCGAGAGTACCGATGTCTTTCTCGAGTTACTACCTGAATATCCAAAGTTTGTTATTTGTCTGCCGGGTTTGAAAAGCTGGCTAAATAAGGGAAAGGACTCCTGACCCCTTTTTCGTCCGTGAGTTCTCAGGCGGGAAGTTTAGCGAGGACGGAGGCGGCGTGTAGGCCGAGGAGCATCAAATAATCCAGGTCGCCGAGATTGTAGTGGTCGTCTCGGAATGTGTTGTTGGCGTAGAGGACGCCGAAGCAGCCGGCGGGGGTGAGCAGGGGGGCGATAATGACGGAGCGAATCTGGGTTTCCTTTTGCATGGAGAGGTCTCGGGTGAATATGAAGAGCATAAACTGTTTTTTGTCGATTGCCTCGCCGATTTTGTCGCTGAATTCGAGGTCGGCTTGTTCGACGGTCATACCGCTTCTGGTTTTTCCGGCGTGAACGGTCATAGGGCCTGTGGCTTGCGGCCGCATCGCGCTCCAGACGTGATAGGTTTTGAACTGCTTTGAGACCAGCTCCAGCATAACAAGCAGCGCCCTGTCGAGCTTGTCCGCTTTTTTAAGCTCTTCGATTGCATAGAGAAAGTCGGTGGCGCGTTCGGCCTGGAAGCGGATGGCGGGGGCTTTTTCTGCACCGAGTTTTCTTATTATTATTTGTGGGCCTGAGGAAAGCGTCGCGGGGGCCTCTTCCAGCTCGACGGTCTCGCCCGGGTCGGGCATCGCAGCTGTTTCGAGATTAACTTCGATGCTGAAGTCGGATATGCGGATTACGTCGCCGGTTTTTACGTCGGCTTTTTTGATTTCGTTGTCGTTGAGGTAGGTTTTGTTTGCGCTCTCGAGGTCTTCGACGACCCACTGGCCATCCTTGGTATTGTAGATTACGGCGTGCTGGCGGGAGACGGTCTTGTCGGGCAGGAAGACCTGGGAGTTGGTGTTTCTGCCGATATAGACGGGCCCCTTGTCGAAGTGAAATTCGTTGACGGTGCGATCACCTTGTTTTACCACCAGGCGCATTGCCTTTCCTCCCATACGGGCAGTTTGTATTCCAATATATAGTATAACATATTATGCCGGGATTTGTCAAGCAAAGCGGGCAGAAAGGCCTTTTTTAAGGCGGCTGGGGGACAACCTGTATGGCTGCGGCTGTTCAGAACGTGAAGCGGTCTTTAAAAGTGGCCTTGAAGTCATAGACGTCGTTGAAGTCGTCGATTGAGTCGGATTCCTGGGCACGCATCCATTTGTGCTGAATCAGCAGGTAAACGATTTCGCCGAAGTCCCTGGTGGATTTGACCTGCCAGGTATTGAGAACCAGCAAAGCCAGACGCCCCCATTTTTCGAGCGCTAGTTTGCGAAGGCCCTCGCAAAGCACCTGGCCTGTAACGTGGCCGGGCTCGACAGTGAGTTTTTTTACGGTGTAGCCAAGTCCTTCGTAAACAAATCGGACGGCCCTTGGGTTGTATCGGCCATCCTGTTCGGAGATTTCTTCAAGCGGTCTTTTGTCGCTCATAGTTTAACTGACTTTTTGGCCCGGCGTGGCGCCGGCGTCGGAGGTCAAAAGGAAGATGTTCTGTCCGCCAGCGCCGGATGCGAGGATCATACCTTCGGACAGGCCAAATCGCATCTGCCTGGGCTTGAGGTTGGCGAAGTATATGACGGTTTTACCGATTAGGTTTTCGGGTTTGTATGCCTGCGCTATTCCCGCCAGGACGGTTTTTTGCAGGCCGCCTACTTCCAGTTGCAGTCGCAGCAGCTTGTTGGCGCCCTCGACGGGTTCCGCCTTTATAACCTGCGCGATTCGCAGGTCGATTTTCGCAAAGTCGTCGATGGTGCATTCGGGTTTAATTGGTTCGGCTGTTATTGCCGGGGTTGGTTCGGTAGTCATAGTTTTTTTGTCTCCTGATTCTTTACTCTCTTCAATCATCGCATCGACTTGTTCTTTGTCAACCCGCTCGAACAGCCGAACGAAATCGCTGATATTATGTTCTTCGAGCGTGGTTTTGACGTCGGCGAACGTCAGTTTGCCTGTGCCGAGCAGGCGTTCGATTTTTTCGGCAAAGCTGGGGATGATGGGCTTCAGGTAGATTGTCAGGATGCGAACGGCGTTGAGGGCGGCGGTGAGCGTCGCGCGGGCCTTCTCCGCGTCGGTTTTTACGATAACCCACGGCTGATTCTGCTCGACGTAGCGGTCGGCGAGGTCCGCCAGACCAACTATAGTTCGGACGGCGGCGGCGAAATTCAGGTTTTCGTAGTTTTCGATGATTTCCGGGCTTGCCGCGGCGAGGGTGTCGATAAGTTTTTTACCCTCCTTGTCTAATCGGCCGAGTCGGCCATCCAGTTTGTTCTTGAGCATCGGGGCGGCGCGTGAGGCGAGGTTGGCGAATTTGCCGACCAGGTCCGAATTGGTTTTGTTTACGAAGTCCTCGACGCTGAGGTCGATATCGTCGATGCCGCCCGCGAGTTTGCTCGCGTAATAGTAACGCAGGTATTCAGGGTCGAGATGATTGAGGTAGGTGCTCGCCTTGATAAACGTGCCGCGTGACTTGCTCATTTTCTGGCCTTTGACGGTGAGGAAGCCGTGGACGAAGAGTTTGTCAGGGGTTTTGAAGCCGGCGCCCATCAGCATAGCGGGCCAGAACAGGGCGTGGAAATACGTAATATCTTTGCCGATGAAGTGGTAAAGCTCACAATCGGGACTGTTCCAGAAGACGTTGAAATCGAGATTGTTTTTGTCGCAGTAGTTTTTGGCCGAGGCCATATATCCGATGGGTGCATCGAGCCAAACGTAGAAGTATTTGTCTTGTTCGCCTGGGATTTTGAAGCCGAAGTACGGGCCGTCGCGTGAGATGTCCCAGTCTTTTAATCCTGCACCGAACCACTCATCGAGCTTGTTGGCGACGGATTGTTGGATGTAGCCGGCTGCGATGAAATTTCGCAGCTTCTGCTCATAGTCGGCCAGCTTGAAGAAATAATGTTCGGACTGTTTGAGGACCGGCGTCGAACGGCAGGTTGAGCACTGGGGGTTTATCAGGTCGGTTGGCTGATAGGTGGCGCTGCATACTTCGCAGGAGTCGCCATACTGGTCTTCTGCCTTGCATTTGGGGCAGGTTCCGCGGATGAACCTGTCGGGGAGTGCCATATTGCATTTGGGGCACCAGGTCTGGTCGATAGTTCGTTTTGTGATTGAGCCGGCGTCTCTGAGGCGGGTGAAGAAAAGCTCGCTGAAGGTTCGATTTTCAGGCGAGTGAGTGGAGTAGTAATTGTCGAACTCCACGAAAAAACGTTTGAAATCGGCTAGGTGCTCTTTGTGGACCCGGTCGATAAGCTGTTCGGGCGTGGTTCCCTCTTTTCGTGCGCTTATCATAATCGGCGTGCCGTGTGTATCGTCGGCGCAGAAATAAAGGCACTGGTTGCCGAGCATTTTTTGAAACCGCACCCAGATGTCGGTTTGCAGATATTCGACGAGGTGGCCTATGTGTATCGGGGCGTTTGCGTAAGGCAGGGCTGAGGTGACGACGATTTTACGCGGCATAGTTTTTCCTTATTTTTCCTCGGGGGGCGCTTCCGGCGGCGGTTTTGTGTTTGTTTGCTCATTGCTGCCGGCGTCTTCGGTGTCGGTGGGTGCCTCTGAGTCGTCACGGGAGTTATCCCTCTGGGGCGGCGAAATTATCTGGAGTTCATCTCTCGGCAACACCGTTCTTGTGCCGTCGTTGTTTTCGACTATCACGAGCTGTGAGAGAATCTGATAATCGACGACCCTGCCTTCGCCGGAGGCGGTTTTAACCCGCGTATTTCTCGGAGGCATAAG
>JBEKZA010000015.1:0-54695 GCA_049510335.1 Sedimentisphaerales bacterium
TATGCTGGGCGGCAAGTGCGTGTTCGTGGACTGCTATCCGAATTTCGGGCTGGATGCCAGGAGGGTTGCGGATGCTGTCACGGAGCGAACAAAGCTGATAATAATAAATTCGCCATGCAACCCTACGGGGGCGGTTTACGGCAGTAAAGAGCTTAAGGATATTACAGATATTGCAGCTAAAAAAGGTATTGTGATATTAAGTGACGAGATATATAATAATTTCAGCTACGATGGTACCTGCTCAAGCGCCGCAAAATTTTACGAAAGAACGATTGTGCTGCGGGGGTTCGGGAAAAGCTTCGGCGTCACGGGCTGGCGATTAGGATACGCGGCGGCAGGGGGGGAGTTGGCCGACGTTATAGAACAAATGATAAAGATACAGCAATATACGTTTGTGTGCGCGCCGACGCCATTACAGAGGGCGGCCTTGACGGCAATGGATTACGACACAACGGAATTTGTAAACGCATACAAAAGGAAGCGGGACCTGATTTACGAAGGGTTAAAGGACAAATTCGAGCTAAACAGGCCGGCTGGGGCATTCTACGCCTTCGTTAAGGCACCGGGCGGCCGTGCAAGCGAATTCGTAGAGAAAGCAATAGCAAACAATGTCCTGGTGATACCGGGAAAGGTATTCAGCGAGAAGGATACGCATTTCCGGATAAGCTACGCGACCAGCGACGAGAAGATAAGGCGGGGAGTGGAGATTTTGCGGGGGCTGGCGTAAAGAATTGCCAATCATTGATAGTGCCGATTGCCATTTTAAGAGCAATTTGAAAAGCAATACTGAACGTCTCATAATATATGTTATGTTTCATTCAGCGATTTTGGGGGCGTTACGGGGCGATTCTAAAGGCGGGTCAATTGACCCGGGAATCGGCGGTTTGAGAAAGGTTATCGAGGATTGAACAGTCCGCGTCGAGAAGGCCGAGGTTGCGAAGGACAAGCGAGAGATTAACCACGGTGTCGGCGGAGGAGAACGTTTCATTGAGCCATTGTTCGAGATTTAGCAGTGATGAGGCAAATTTGATTTTGTCACAATAAAGGAGGGCGACACGGTAATAAAGGTTGAGTGTTTCGGGCTGAATATAATCAGGCATCGCAAGATTTTCAAGGGCCAGGGCCTTTTCGTCGGTTTCACAGAGACATACGGTAAGCTTGTTGCGGGCGGGCGAGAAAACAGGGTTAAGCTCAAGGGCCCTTGTAAAAAGCTCTGTTGCCTGCTGGTAGCGGCCAACGCTCATCAAAAGTGTGCCGAAACGGTAATGCAATTCCGGGTTATAAGGGTGCGACTGGAGCATCTGGCTGAGGAAATTCAGAATACGGCCAATGGGCTGCGATTCCGGGACCAAGTCGTCTGAAGGCGGGTTAACCTGAAGGCAAATGGCCTCGGCAAGCAAAAGCGGACCATTGGTTTCGACGGAAGCAGCAAAAGAGAGGGAAACAAGGGCCTCGGAGGTGCAGCCCGCGAGTTTCTGGGCGGTGCCCAGACCAAGATAGGCGTCAACAAGACGGTCATTGATTTTGGCGGCATGGGCGAACTGGACCGCAGCGGAGTCGGGTTTGTCAAGGCGAAGTAAATAGGAACCGAGTTTAATGTTGGCTTCGAGAAAATCAGGGCAAACGGCAACGGTGTGGTTGTAGTAGTCGAGGGCCTGGTCGTCCTGGCCGAGCGAAGCGAGAACAGCGGCGCGTCTTAGAAGGAGGTCTGGTCTGTCAGGATACCGCTCAAGGGCGATATCGATTTCATTAAGGGCATCGCTGAAGTTACTGGCTTCGATTGAAGAATCTATGGAGTCGGTATCCGGGCAAAAATTATCGGGCTGAATAAGAATGGCGGTAGAGAAGGCGTCGATGGCGTCTTTGTAGCGGGCGGCAGCAATGTAGAGATAGCCGAGTATAAGGAGGACGGGAAGGTCGTCGGGATATTCGGCGGCGAGGAGCTGGTATTCGCGAATGGTTTTTTCGAGCTGACCATTTTTGAAGTATATGGCAGCAAGGCGCTGACGCGGGAACTGGAGATAATTTTTGAATTTGAGACAGTCCTGATAAAAAGCGACGGCGTCATCCTCCCTGCCAAGGCGTTCGCAACAATGCCCGAGTGCGTAAAGAGTGGTGACGTTGTTGGGACAGCGGGAATAAACGGAACTTAACAGGTCGAAGGCGTCTGTGAGGCGATTGCCGGTCAAAGCGGCGGCGGCAGCGGCAAGATCGGCATAATGGCAGCCGGGATGGAGCAAGCGGTATTCGTCGAGCCGATTCTGCAAAGACGCCGGATTTTTGGCGGGGGCGGATTCGATGATTTTATTGAGCAGTTGGGCACGGGTATGATCGGAGCCGGTGAGCGCCTCGGCGGCCTGGCTGAGCCAGTGCCATATAAGGTCCGCAGTTTCGACCTGAACACCCCTGCCAAAAATTTCAAGTAGCTGGCTCATAAAATGTCTCAGTCCGTAACAGGGAACCGTCTCCCTTTTAAGTCAGTTTGGTGCGTTATGGCCGGCTCCTCCGTCCATGGTGATTTATCGGCACAGAGATATTGAGCGGTTAAGGACAGCATAGAGAATTGACTGCCATAACGAGTGCTTTTACGGAGTCGGGTGCGGATTGCGCCTGCTGTATCGTCTGTCACGGCTGTGTTGGGGTGTGATTTTAGGACGTAGCCCCCCCTACCGCATCAGAAGAGCATCGAGTCGGCGAAGGTGGACTGGAAAAGAGGGTCGTGGGCGATTTCGACGTATTGGATTTTGCGAGCGAGGTCAGCGGCGATTTCTCGCCAGTGGGAGCTGAGCAGGGCCATTTGTGCACCGGCAGAGGCGGCGTTGCCGATGGACTGGATACATTCGATGGGGACATCAGGCAGAAGGCCGATGCGGAGGGCGGATTGTCTGCGGATGTAATTGCCGAAGGCACCGGCGAGAAATATTTTCTTTATGTCGGCATCGGCGACGGAAAGGCGGTTCTGCAGGAGGCGAATGCCTGCACGAATGGCGGCCTTGGCGAGCTGGACCTCGCGTATGTCTTTTTGAGTAAGATATACGGATGGTTTCCCCTTATCATCGCACGCGAGGACGAAAGCAGATTGAAGGTTTATTTCGGCGATGCGTGTTTTGGGTGTGATGGAATCATTGAAGCGGCCGGTTGAGTCGATTATGCCCGAATCGAGGAGGACGGCGACGGCGTCGATGATGCCTGAGCCGCATATCGAAACGGGACTGCCCCCCCCTACCACGTCGAGGTCTATGTCGCTCTCGGCAAAGACGACGGCTTCGACGGCGCCCTGAACCGCCCTGCTGCCGCAGACGATTCGCGCACCTTCGAAGGCAGGCCCCGCGGCGCAACTTGCGGCGTATAACTTGTCTTTTGTGCCGAGGACGACTTCGCCATTTGTTCCGATATCGATTGCCAGCGTCATTTCATCGGCGGAATCGAGGGCGGTCGCAAGCGCAACGGCAGTAGTGTCCGCACCGACGAAGCCGGCGATATTTGCCAGTGTGTGGACATTGCCGGCGGGGTTTACATGCAGGCCGAGGTCGCCGGGACGGGAATCTTTAGCGTCAACGGAGAATGCCTTGTAGGGGGCTACGCCGAGCTGGGTTATGGGCAGGCGCAGAAAGATGTGGTTCATCGTGGTATTGCCAACAACACAGGTCTCGTATATGTCATTATTTTGGGTGCCGGCATTGGTGCAGCAATCCGCGATGAGCTTATTGAGACAATCAACAATCAGCTTGTTAAGCTCGCCCAGTCTTTCGTCGGTTTTAGCGTAGCCAATCCTGGATATTACGTCGTCGCCGAATCTGGTCTGGGGATTGAGTGCGGCGGCGGTCGCCAGCGTGGCGGTGGTTGCCATATCGATTAGTTTGACGACAACTGTGGTGGTTCCGATATCTACAGCAAGACCCAGTATGGGGCGACCGCCGGCAACCGTGAGATACTTTTGGAAGATATCAGGAATAGCGACCTGGCGGTGGGTGACGCCTTCGGTGAGGATTTTATGCTCGACGAACCGTGAATCCGGCGGGACGAGGACGGTGATGTTCTCAGTGATTCGGTATTGGCAGGCAAGAACGGACTGGTCGCGGGGCTGGAGAATAACTGTGCATTTGCGACAGGTGCCCTTCTGGCCGCAGACGGTATTGAGAACAATACCGGCCTGCCCCGCGGCCTCGACCAGCGTCGCGCCGGCGTGAATGGAAACCTGTCTGCCGTCGGGCTGAAAGGTGACAATACAATGTTTCATTTTGTAAACCGCTGTGAGAGCGGCAGGCGAGCGTTAGTTGATCGCCTCTGTCGCCTACCAGCTTATCTTGTGGCGAATTTTCCACTTCTGGTGGCGCTTTTTGCTGCCGATTTTGCGCCTGCGTCTGGGTTTTGCCATATTTTTCTCCGTCGAACGATTGCGAATCGTATTAAAAAATAGCCCTGTTCATTATACGAGGCGGTTGATATTATAGGAAAAGCCCCGAGAAGTCAAAGTGCAAATGTGGAGAATTAGAGATGATTCAATGCCTCCAGTGTGAGTTGTGCCAGGTCGGACCAGACGGCAGGCGGACCTTCAAATGTGACCCGTTTTCGAATATCAAGGAGCCGGAGTGCATAGCGAAGTGGCAGTTGATTCGGCTGGATATGCTACTGGCGAGCTATCATGGGATGATGCGGTGGCAAAAAGAGATGGAGCCGCTGCAGCGGAAAATGATGAAGTTCGTCGAGCGAGAGATGGGCGATATCGATGAATCAGAGAAGTGGAAGATAGACGAGGAAGTACCGCCGGAAGAGAGGCCGGACGAGGAAGACAAAGGACAAAAGACAGAGGACGGAAAGTAGTTTGTGGATTTTAGATTGACGAGCGATGCTGCTTGTCGGTTAATGGAAATGGAGGCCGCAGGAGTCGGTGGTGAGGTGTTCAGACTTGGTGCGGGGATATTTTCGGCAGTTGAGCGAACGGAAGGGATAAATCTTACACAGGGCCTTGCCATCAGCATCGTAGCTAAGCCAGGGGCAGATATTGGGGAGCTTGCAGCAGGCGCCGCAACGAATACACTGGCCGTGACGGGTCTTATCGACCGGTAAAAAGGCGGTTATGGTTCGCCTGAGTTTGGCGGCCCATGTGTTTTTGGGGGATGGTTTTACTTCAGTAATAGCCATAATTAAAGTATAAAGATAGCAGTTCGGCTTGGAAATGCAATAAACAGCCGGGTAGAAACGTCTAAAATTTACAGAAAAAGCAAGCAGGTATGCCGCAGCGCGATTTAGAACAGGTAATTACCGGGTGCAAAAGGGGTGACGAGGGGTGCTTTTCGCATCTGGTTGATATATATGCGAAGCGGTGCTTTGGGTATTTTTACCGTTTGACCGGCAGCAGGGAAACAAGCGAGGATTTGCTGAGCGAGCTGTTTGTAAAGTTAGTGGAGAAAATAGGCAGCTACAGGGGCGGCAGCTTCGACGGGTGGGTTTTCGCGATGGCGTCGAATCTTTTTTACGACCATCTGCGGTTCAAGCAGCGGCAGACGCGGCTGCTGGACGAGCACAGCCAGCGGGTTAAATTGCGGGCGGCGATAGATGACAGCCAAAACGACAGTGAAAGCGATGAGTTGCAGGGGTCGCTGGATAAGCTGGATAGCGACATTCGGGAATTGATAGTGATGAGGTATTATTCGCAATTATCGTTTAAGGAAATATCGCAGTTGAGAGGCGAGCCGATTGGAACAACGCTGTCGAAGGTGCACCGCGGATTAAAGAAACTGCGAGAGCTGATGAGGTGAGTCATATTATGAATAATTCAGCGGATGAAAATTTGAGGGAGTTGCTGAGCGGGTTTATGGACGCGGAGGCGGCCGGCCGGGCAGCGGAAGAAATTGAAAGCGGCGATGAGCTTCTGCGGGCGCACCCTGCGCCGCAGCCGAGCGAGGCGTTCCTCGCCGAGATTAAGAAGAAGATGTCGGCTGCAACGGGGCGTCGGCAGACAATTACGCTGCGGCGAAGGATTTTAGCCGTGGCTGCGGCGGCGGCAGTGATTGTGGCGGTGTCGGCTGTGACGTTAAAGTTTTTTGAAAAGCAGCCGGTTACGCAGACAACGGCGCAGTATGCCGCGGCGATACCGGCAAAGATTTGGGAGAGCAACGATATTACAGCGGATGATGCGGACATCGTAGTTCTGGCGGCAGAGGTTGGGACGATTGAAAACGAGCTGTCGGGCGTGCAGTTGAATGATAACAGCGGCAACGGCAGCGGAGCCGTCGGAGATTTGGAGATGGAACTGATAGAAACAAACGGCGATTTCTGGAAAGGATAAGAAAATGAGAACCAGGTGGTGGAAGATACTGTTATCAATATGTTTGATATGGGTGGTGACCGGCTGGGGCGAGATTAAGGCGGCTGACGTGAACGACGGTAACGCAATTGCGGCTGGGAAGCCGTCGCCGCAAAAAGCAGATGAGCTTACACAGTTGCGTGACAAAGACCCTAACGCGTTCAAAGCGGAGCTTGTAAAGCATGAGGACAAACCCTTCGACAAAGCTCATGGCAAGTGGCAGCCCCAGCCTCCGATGCCCGGACCAGGCGCACAGCCACCGATTGGGTGTGATACGCCTTTTGGCGGGCCCGGTCCAGAGATGCTGCGAGAAAGGATGCAGGAAAAAGCCGACGAGTATATGAAATGCCTCAAGGAAAATTATCCGGATGAGGCGGCAAAGCTGGAACAACTGAAAAAGGGCAATCCTGAGCAGTATATGAGAGCGCTGATGATTAGCGGGAAGAAATACGGCAGGATTTGCCAGGCGGTTAAAGACGACCCGAATCTTGCGAAAATCCTGAAAGAACAGATGGCGCTGAAAGAGAAGCGTGCGGAATTGCTGAAGCAAATCAAGACAACAACGGACGAAAAACAAAAGAAGGAGCTGACAGCAGGACTGGAGCAGGTGGTGGGCCAGCAGTTTGACCTGATTGTCAAGCGCAAGCAGCTTGCATACGAAAACCTGGCCAGCAAACTGGCGGAGCTGCAGAAAGAGGTTGACCAGAGAAAGGCCGAGGTTGAAAAGTGGAAAGGCGCTGACTTCAAGAAGCAGCAGGTCAAGCAGCACGTCAACGAACTTATCAGCGAGACGGAGAAGTTTGAATGGGAATAAGCTGATTGTCGATTTGCGATTTTAGATTGCGGATTTAAACGGGGCCTTGCGAGTATTCACGAGGCCCCGTGTTTTTTCAGGGTTTGGGGCGGGATTGTTCGAGCCGAGTGGCTTTTTTGAGAACGCGTTTTTCGGAGGCGGTAAGCGAATGCAAACCTGACTCGTGGACTTTTCGGAGGACGCGGTCAACCTCGATGCGCAGCCGGCGTTCTGCCTCAAATTGTTTTTCCCAGCGTTTGGACTTGAAACGGAACTTGAGGGCGGTTCGCCATGAATCGGTGAGGACATAGGCCGCCCCTGCCGCGATGCCGGCGAGATGGCAGGCCTCACCGCCGGCGTTGGCGCCTTGGGAGAGAATGGTCACGGAGGCCAGACAAATCAGGAGAATCGCGGCGACGCGTATGGGCACAGGGAAAAATAAAATAAAGACGATGAACTGGGGGAAAAGAATGGCACAGGCGGTGAGGACGGCGAGAACTGCGCCTGAGGCGCCTGCCATAGGACCGGCGGCCAGGAACCCGACAGCAACGAGGAAGCAGTAAAACAGCCCCCCTGCCACACCGCAGGAGAGGTAAAAGACGAGGAATTTTCTGCTGCCCCACTGCTTTTCAAGCGGCGGGCCCAAAAAAAACAGGCCAAGCATATTGAAAAAGATATGGCTGAGGTCCCAGTGGACGAATTGGTAGGTAATGAAACGCCATAGCTGCAGTGTACCAAACGGCGAGACGGGTATCAGCACGAGCACTCTTTGGAAGAGGGTCAGGCCGGTTCCCTCTGGGCCAGAAATCAAAATGTTGACGAGATACACGGCGGCATTGGTAATAAGGAGCCATTTTACAGCTGGTGTGAGCTGCGGCAGGCCGAGCTGCATCTGCGGCGAATAGGGCGAATGTGAATCATTTTCCTGCTGGGTGTAATCCCTGTCATAGAGCCCCATAGAGCCCCCTTAAAATTATGCCGGATGGCCGGTACGACGCATCTGATTGCTGATGGGTAGCTTCTGGAAGATGAACATCAGAATGATACCGAAGACGAGCATATAAATGGCGATGTTCTGGGAGATGGTGCCGCCTTTGTAGATAATCCACCGGCCATATTCGAAAGGATTATCGTCGCGAAAGAACTCCTCAAAGAATCGTACGAAGCCATAGAGAATGAACATAAGAGCAAAGGTGCTGCCCGGTTTCGTGAAAAATTTTGATGTATTTCGAGATTGCTGTGCGTTCTGCGCCCTTCTCCAGAATAAATACAACAGAACGGTCAGGATGGCAGCGTCCGCAGACGAGTACAACTCTGTGGGGTGAACGGGCAGACAGCGGTAAGGGCCGGTCGTGACCATTTCCTTTTGCTCAGGCGATAGTTTGTCAAAGGTTTTAAGGACGCCTGCATCGAAGAAATCTCCGGGCAGGTTGAGTTCAGGGACGGGTCTGTTGCGGGTCGGGTTGGGTTCGGCCTGATTTATGTAAGCGTGGGACCTGTACGGGAACCTGACGGCCCAGGGCAGGTCGGCGGGTTTGCCGAAACAGCAGCCGTTGAGGAAGCAGCCGATTCTGCCGAAGGCAAGAGCCAGCATCAGGCCAATGACGAGAATATCGAGATACTGGCGAACGGGCAGCTTGTGGTAGCGCAAGTAGAGGACAATAACGAGAATGGCTCCGAGGACGCCGCCCAAAAGCTCAAGCCCCCCTTCCCAGATTGCGAAGACCGACCATAAATTGTCCCTGAAAGCGTCGAAATAATGGATGACGTAGAATACGCGTGCGCCGATGACACCCGCGACGAGGGAATAAAGCGAGGCGTTGGTAATCATATTGGGGTCGGGCGTGATATTTCGGCTGAGGCGTCTGATGATGTGGACGGCGGCGAGAAAACCGATGACCATCATCAGGCCGTAGCTTTTGACGGTCAGCGTCGTAAAGGGTATTCTGAACAGTTCCGGGTACATCTATGTCATTTCCGATTGCCGATTGTCGATTTACGATTTCACAGGTTTTCGGAGTTTGTTGTGCCCATCGAGAAGGACGACTTTTGGTTTAAGTTTGCGGGCCTCGCCGGGGGTGCAGTAGGCAAAACTGAAGATAATAACAATGTGGTTTTTCTTCGCCAATCTCGCGGCTGCACCGAGGACGATGACCTGGCCCGAGTTTGCCGGCGCGGGGACGGCGTATGTTTCGACCCGGCTGCCGTTGTTGAGGTTGGCGACAAGCACGCCTTCGTAAGGCAGAATACCTGCGGCCTTCATCAACGCCGCGTCGATAAGGATGCTGCCCGGGTAGTCAAGACGGGTTTGAGTGACACGTGCACGGTGCAGTTTGGATTTTAGCATTTTTACAAGCATTATCAGTCGCCTGCCTTTTCCTGAAAAACAACAAAAGAGGCATTATACATCATCGCTTTTTGGCGTCCACCAGTATGTTGTCAATTAAGCGTGTGGAGCCGATTCTGACGGCTACCGCGATAAGCATCCTGCCTGCGATTCGGCGGAGGTCTTCGAGCGTCTCGGCGTCAACGATGCTCACGTAATCGATGCTTCTGAGCGAGCAGGCGGCACTGAGTATCTTACGCATTTGAGCGATGATTGTTTTCGGGTTTTTGACGCCCGCGTTTATCATCTCACGGGCGGTCCGGAGCGAACGGTATATACAAATCGCGTCTTTTCTCTGCGCAGGCGAGAGATATTTGTTTCTGCTGCTTAGCGCAAGCCCGTCGGCTGCGCGAATAGTGAGACACGCGACAACCTTCATGGGCAAGTTGAGGTCTGTGACCATTCGCTTTATGACGGCGACCTGCTGGGCGTCTTTCTGGCCAAAGTACGCGACGTCGGGAGCCACGACATTGAACAGTTTTGCGCAGACGGTAGCGACGCCGCGAAAATGACCCGGGCGGAAACGGCCGCACAGGGGTTGGCTTAATTTTTCGACGTTTACCCAGGTGAGCGTGCCTGAATCATACATTTCTTTCGGCAAGGGAACAAAAACGATATCAACGCCGTGGTCTTTGCAGATTTTCAGGTCGGCTTTGAGCGGGCGAGGATATTTGCCAAAATCCTCGCCGGGGCCGAACTGTGTCGGGTTGACGAAAATGCTGACCACGACGAAGTCGCCATTTTTGACGGAGTGGTCGATTAGAGAGGTATGGCCCTGGTGCAGCGCACCCATCGTGGGGACAAAGCCGATTGTCCTGCCGGCGTCACGGGCGGCAGCAACGAGCGTTCTGACCGATTTAATTGTTTTTGCGACTTTCATAAGCGTTTAACGGTTTTATCCGCCTGTGGCAAATTAAGATAATATCCTATCTGGACGGCAAGGCGGTCAACATCTTTTTGATTGAGACAATCGAAATCGGTCAGCGTTATGACGGGAGAGGACTCCCAGCCGGCGACAAGCTTTTTATAGCCGGCATCGATGGTCTCAAGAAAGTCCGGCTGGATTCGCTGCTCATAAGGACGATTGCGGCGGTGTATTCGCTGGAGACACTTTTCCGGCGAATCAGCCAGGTGAATGAGCAGAGCGGGAACAGCGACGCCGGACGACAGTTGCGAATGGATTTTGAGATATAAGCCGAGCTGCTCTTTGGAGAGCAGAAGGTTCGCGTAGATAAGCTCTTTATCAAAGACATAATCGGTAATGACCAGCTGGTTTTTGTCGAGGGCGCTGGGATTCAACTGTTCAACCCGGCTGGCAAGAAAGTAAAGCTGGGAATCGAGGGCGAGAGCTTTGTCGCCCGCGTAAACCTTCGGGAGGAAAGGATTCGTATCGTATGCCTCGAAGATTGCACGGCAGGAAAGCACGGCGGCAAGTTTTTTTGCCAGCGTGGTCTTGCCCGCGCCGATATTGCCTGCGATGCTGATGAGCTGCGGTCTATCCGTCGGGGGCACATAGTCACAGCCATTAAGCCGGCCGGCAAGAACCGAGACGGTCTCATTGAGGACGGGGTGCAGCAAATTGGGGTTTAGTCGGCACAAACCATTCAGCACGAAAGAGCGCAGGTGCATCTGCGGGTGCGGGACAATGAGTTTGTCGGTATTGATGACGTCGCCGCCGAACAATAACAGGTCAAGGTCGATGGTCCTGGACGACCATTTCTTGCTTCTCTTGCGCCCGAGAGCATCCTCAATTTCAATGAGTCGTTTGTGAAGATTCTTAGCCGAAAGGTTGGTTTGTAATTCGGCGACGGCATTGAGGTATCGGAGCTGATTGACGCCTCCGAGTGGAGCGGTATCAGCCGGGGCGGTCGCGGCGACAACGTCGATGCCGGGTGATTTTCGCAGCATTTTCAGGGCGTCGTCGATAAAACGCTGGCGGTCGCCGAGGTTGCTGCCTAAGGCGATATATGCGGTCGTCCGGCTCATTTGGATACGGTCTTGATTTGTTCGAGGGCCTCTTTGACGTCAGCCGGGTCGCCAAAGGCGGTAAGGCGAACATAGCCCTCGCCTGATGGGCCAAAACCGGCGCCCGGGGTCGTCACGACGTGGGCCTTGTTGAGAAGCAGGTCGAAGAACTCCCACGAGCCAAGCCCCTGCGGGGTTTTGAGCCAGATGTATGGTGCGTTGATGCCGCCGTAAACCTGGTAGCCCAGGCCTGCGAGCGACTCGCGAATCATCTTCGCGTTGTTCATATACAACTCGATAGTGCCGCGGACTTGTTTTTTGCCTTCGCCGGTATAAGTGGCAGCGGCGGCGACCTGTGTTATGTAGGATACGCCGTTGAATTTGGTGCAATGCCGTCTGGCCCAGAGCGGGTTGAGGGCGATGCTCTGGCCTGCTTTGGTATATGCACGAAGTTGTTCCGGGACGACGGCGAAGGCGCAGCGGACGCCTGTGAAGCCGGCGGTCTTGGAAAAGCTGCGAAACTCAACCGCGACATCTTTGGCGCCTTCTATTTCATAAATCGAATGCGGTATCTGCGGGTCCGCGATATACGCCTCGTAGGCGGCGTCGAAGAGGATTACGGCCCTGGTGTCGCGGGCGTAATCGACCCATTTTTTTAACTGCTCTTTGGTCGCCACCGCGCCGGTGGGGTTATTGGGAAAGCACAGGTAAATGAGGTCAACTTTTTCGCGCGGCGTATGCGGGACGAAGTTATTGTCGGCGGTCGCGGGCATATAGACGATGCCTGCGTAGGTGCCCTGCCTGCCCTCGAATGTCTTAGTCGGGGGCCCTGCCGCCAGACCCGTCCTGCCGGCCATTACGTTGGTATCGACATAGACGGGATAAACGGGGTCGGGGACGGCCACGACGTTATCGAGGCCGAAAAGCTCCTGTATGTTGGCGGTGTCGGATTTCGCGCCGTCGCTGATGAATATCTCATCAACATCGATGCTGACGCCTCGCGATTTGAAATCGTTTTTGCTGATGGCTTCTCTCAAAAAAGAATAACCCACGCCGCCGTCATCGTAGCCGTGAAATGTTTCCTTGTTGCCCATTTCGTCAACGGCCCTGTGCATCGCCGCGATTACCGCGGGAGCCAGCGGCTGGGTGACGTCACCGATACCCATACTGATTATCCTGACATCGGGATGAGCCTGCTGAAAGGCGCGTTTGCGTTTGCCTATTTCGGGAAAGAGGTATCCCGCCTGCAATTTCAAAAAGTTTTCGTTTACCGTTATCATCGTATCTTTCCTGCCGAGGGATAGCAAATGGTTCGACCCGTGCGCCGCACCGGAATATCGAGATTTTAGAAGCTGTGCAATCGGCAGTCAATAACATTGAGGCGTTGTAGCCAAAGGTTTATAAAGACGCCTTGTTGCGACAGACAATTGCTGCCGCATACTGGGGAGGATTTGGGGGCGTGCAAGAGTGATTATTCACCCGAAGTAGCAAGGGAAACGTCAAAAAACCGGCCTATAACGCCAAAATCCCTAAATCCCTCTAATTTTGGGGTGGCTAAAATGTGAAAAAACGCTTGCTTTTGGGGTGGAAACTTGTTTATAATGAATAGACACATAATAGGGCTTAGCTATGAAGCTAAGCGTATCCGGATACAAGGGGTAATGTGAATATTAGGGTGATAAGGAGGAATTTTATGTTCAAGAAATCTATCTTTACTATCTTTTTCCTTTTTTTGCTGGTGCAGAGCAACTTTGCTTTTGCTGATACTTGCGTCAGAAACGCAAACATCTGGTGGGGTAACGGAACCCAGTGGAGAAACGTGAATGGGGTTAAAGGCGACTTTCATGACCCCCTAAACTGGGAGCCCACTGTTGTGCCGGATTGCAATGCATTGGCGGCTTGTCTGCCCGCGCCGCCCGGTCCGAACATCACACAAGACTGCGCCGTCAATTGTCTTGATGTATTGGCCTGGAGCTGGGCAGGTGCCGGAGCATCTTGGGGTCAAACGTCAGTAGACGTATATCCCTCCCATGTTGATTGCGGCTCCCGTCTCGTCCTCGCCGGCCATGCTAATCTTTTGGCGGACTATGGGCATGCGGTGCTCAACGTGTATGGCGGCACAATGACCACACCGGCCGCGCTCCAGGGCGACTTCAACGGCCTGTGGATTGGCGGAGGTGAATCCAAAGTTCATAACCTCAGCTGGGGCGTTGTGAATATGTACAGCGGGCTTATCAGCGTCCCCAGGATTGCGATTTACAATGGTGTCATAAATCTCTACGGCGGCACCCTCGAAGGTTTACATGATGTAAACGTAAATAGGCCAGACTTCTTCATCGGCAGCACGTTGTTTGGTTCACCTGTCCCTATAAACATGATTAATATCTCCGGCGGCACGCTGAGACTGTATGGCGACTGGACGGCCCAAATTGATGCTAACATCGCAGACGGCAAGATTATCGCATACAACAACAGAGCCGCCAGCTATCCGGCTTACGACTATGGCGTCACCACGCCGGGCTTCACGACAGTCACGGGCATAGGCGACTTTGGGGCCGCATGGCAGCCGAATCCGACAACCGGCCAGATAGAATTACCGATGACACCGGCGACGCCTCTCACCTGGACCCCCGGCGACTACGTGAACACCGTGCGGAATCAGCCGGGCGATTCCAACGGACACCGTGTGTACTTTGGAACGAGCTTTAACGATGTTAGCACTGCAGTTCCCGGCCTTGTCACCGCGACGAGCGTTTACAGGGGTGCGTTTGACACGAACATCTATGATATAAACGGTGATGTAAACAGTCGTTATGGGCCGCTTGCGTTCAATACGATGTACTACTGGAGGGTTGACGAAGTTAATGTGGGCAACCCCAACAGCCCGTGGAAGGGTGGTGTCTGGCATTTCACAACCTCAAGCGGTAGAGCATATGCCCCATATCCTCCCGATGACAGCAACATCGGTTTTGACATCAACACCACTTACAAGGACTCCTATATGAGATGGACGAAGGGTCTGCTCACACAAAGCACTAACGGACACAGGGTCTATTTTGGCACGAGTTTCAACGAAGTCAATGACGCGACCACTTCCACCCCGGTCATTTACAGAGGTGTGAGGACTGACGCAAACTATCCGATCAGCTATTTATGGCCGGATCACAACTTGGCGCCGGATTACACCTTGGTGCCCGAAGCCAACTACTACTGGCGTGTCGATGAGGTCAATGCGGTCCATGAACCTAACACCTTGAAAGGCTACGTCTGGAGAATGATCTTCCCGAACAACTACATCGTCGAGAACTTCAGCCGGTACGCCACGTCTGACGACCTTAACGCCATCTGGAAGACAAACTTCCTCACCGGAATGTGCTCTGGCGGCGGATACATGGGCCCTGGCGCCACGCTTACACTGGACGCATCTGCCCAAACGATGATACTCGACTATAACAATACCGGCCTCATCTGGGACTGCTTCTCAGAGGGGAGATACAATTACCCCGCTGCCGGCGTTGACTGGACAGCCCCCAATGTGCCGTCCGGGCCGATTAAACTCCTGCATGTCTCGTACAAGGGGTTGGCGAACAACGATGCAGACCCGTGTTTCGACAGGATGTACGTGAAGATTGCTGATGCGAATACGAAACCTCGTTTTGGTCCGGTGTGCTATAATCCCGACCCGCTCGCTCAGCGGACAACGTCCTGGACGGACTGGTATATAAAGCTTACCGACCTGAACAGTCCGAACCCATATCCGGTGGATTTGAAGCACATCAGGTATCTGTTCCTCGGCATGGGTCTGAGGTGCAACATATACGGCAGCGCTAATCCGGGCGGCCATGGACAGGTGACGTTTGACAACATCTGGGTGACCCAGCCGATTTGCAACCCGCGGTACGGACCTGTTGCTGATTTCTCCGATGACTGCTTCGTGGACATTGCCGACCTTGACTTGTTCTCAACCGACTGGCTGCTGGCTGATACCACCTTGTCTTACCCGGACGCCTGTGCTCCGAGCGTGGCCCCGGTACTCTGGTATAATTTCGATGAGACCGACGGCAACATCGCGCACAACACCGGTTCAGGCGGTTCCACTTACGATGCCAACGTTGTAAACCGCGACGCCAACACCTGGGACGCCAACGGCCATATCGGCAGGTGCATCAATCTGACTTACGGCAAGAACAGCTGCGTCAATATTCCACCGGCAGCACTGGCTCCGTTCGCCCCCGGTGGGCCGAACACACCAGGCCTTACCTTTACGGTCTGGATTAATTTGGACGTCAACAATGCGATAACCAACTGGAACGGGCTTATCGATGCTAACGGCGGCAACTCTGAGGTAATAGAAATAGAGATTCCGACATATCAAACTCCTCAGGGAGCGAGAGCCAGGATAGCAGCAAGTGATTTGACTGCATCCAACCGCAGACAGGGTGATTTTGGAGGCCGCTGGAACCATTACGCCATAGTCAAAGATGCCGACGCCAATATAATGCGCATCTATGAGAACGGCGCGAGGATAGCAGAGATAAACAATGCTAATATTGATACTCCGTTGCTTACTGTGGTACCGACGTTATTCCGCGTCGGTTCACGCACCGGCGATAACTGGGGCATGTGGGCCGGCAAGATAGACGATTTCAGGATGTATGACTATGCACTGAATGCGGACCAGGTAGCCTGGATTGCAACCAACGGCACGGGGTCGCTCTATGTGCCTCTGGCAGAGCCCACCAATTTGAAACGGGGCAGCTCGCCGGAAAGAGTTGATTTTAGTGACTTTGCCGTGTTTGCGAACCAGTGGCTGACTGAGCAGCTCTGGCCATAAGCCGGCAGCTTTATATTTCGCAGGTATTAACCTCCGGGGCCTGCCTCACCGATTGGCGAGGCGGGCCCCGAGTGTTTTCGTAAGAATGCCCCTGATATAGGGATACGTCTGACGGCTACGATATGAGCTGTTTTGGTCCCTGGAGCAGGTTCGCGATTCGGGCCAGGAATTTCGCGGCGTAAGTGTCGGGAACGACTCTGGCGTCCGCCGCTATTGTCAAATCGGTGATTTTGCGGACAACAACTTTCCCATCCACAGGGACGGCGGTCCGCAAGGTATTGCCAACAGCTAAAATCGTCGTCGCGGGAGGCGGGACGATGCCGATAAATGAGTCGATATCGTAAACTCCGAGGTTGCTAAGTCCAATCGTCTCGCCTGTGATGTCGTCCAAAGTGAGTTTGTTGCTGCGGGCCTTGTCGGTCAGCTCTTTTTCGAGGGTGGCAATGTCGGCAAGGGATTTTTTGTCGGCTTCTTTTATCACGGGCACAACCAGCCCCTGTGGCGCGCTGACGGCGAAGCCGACGTTAATCGAATCAGCGATCGCGATGTTGTCGCCCTCGAGGGCTCCAACCATAAGCGGGTATTCCCGGACCGCCAGGCCAAGCGCCCTGATGTAGAAGGCGTTGGACGTAATTTTGACGCCGAGATGTTTCTTCAGCTCGTGGCGACTATCCATCAACTCGGTCGTGTCGGCCTCTATGCCGATATAGTAGCAGGGCTTGGTCCGCTTGCTTTCGAGCATCCGCTGGCCTATGAGCCGCTGGATTCTGCTCAAGGATACGCTGGTTTCAGTTTTCGCCGCCATATAAGCCATTATCAATTCAGGACGTGAGATAAAAAAACATAAATAACAACAAATCGTTCTTAAACAGTATCTCACGTCCTAAATCAATTATCAATGCTCTTTGCCACAGGATAAATATAGTGATATACTGTTTCATAATGGCGACAGACAAATGAAGCGGGTAATTCAGCCCAGAGACAGGAGGCAAATATGGCTGAAGGATACGTGGTAACGGCCAAGGCATACACCGCCGAGAATATGGGAACGCTTAGCATGCATGACTTGCTGGCGTATTTCGAGAAGAAAGGCGCGATGCGGGTTTCGGACCTGCACATCAAAGTCGGCGCACCGCCTGCGTATCGAATCGACGGCGACATAACATATCTCAAAGGCCCGCCTGTCACGCCCGAAATCGCCCAAAAGCTGATATACCCGCTTTTGAGCGACGACAACCTCCGCAAGTACCAGCAGGAAAACAACGTCGATTGTTCGCACCGGGTAGGGTCGCTGCAGTTCCGCATAAACGTATTCCGCGAAAACGACGGAATATGCGCGGCGATACGGGCGCTGTCGCTGGACATCCCCAAGGTTGAAACAGTGGGCTTTCCGAACAACGTCTGGGAGGACATCGTCGAGTGCAGGCAGGGACTGGTCCTTATAACGGGCATCACCGGCGCGGGGAAATCCACGACAATCGCGTCGCTGATAGACCGGATAAGCGAGAAGCGTGCATGCCGGATGATTTCGCTCGAAGACCCTATAGAATATCTTCTCCCGCAGAAACACAGTATGGTATCGCAGCGTGAGGTGGGCCGGGACGTAAAGACCTTCAGCGACGGCCTGCGAGCGATGCTGCGCGAGGACCCCGACGTGATATTCGTGGGCGAGATGCGTGACGCTGATACAATCGCGATGACGCTTATGGCCGCCGAGACCGGACACCTGGTATTCTCGACCCTGCACACCAGGGACACAGTCGGCACGATAACCCGTGTGCTGGATTACTTCCCGTCAGGCAGGCAAAGCGAGGTCCGCAACCAGCTCTCACTTGGGCTCGCGTATATCGTCTGTCAGAAGCTCATACCACGCAAGGACGGCAACGGCCGCATCGCTGTAATGGAGATACTCAACAATAATTACGCCTGCGCCAACCTGATAAGAACGGGAAAGGTCGAGCAGATTTACTCACAGCTTCAGACCAAGACCCGACTAAAGCCCGACGAAAAAATGACGACGTTCGAAAGACACCTCGCCCATCTGGTGAAGCAGGACCAGATTGACCTGCTCGAAGCGAAGAAATGGGCCAACGATTTGAAGAGCTTCGTTGACGCGATGCAGGGCGAGTTGTCCGCACCGAGCTGACAAAAACGAAGATGACGATACTGTTCAAGTGCCCGAAGTGCGGCGAGATAATCGCCTTTACCGACAAACACGCCGGCCAATCCGCGAAGTGCATGACCTGCGGCCAGCAGATGATAATACCCGAAAAGACCGGACAAGCGCCTAAGATAATCAAGCCGAAGGCCGAGCCCAAGGTGCCCCAGCCCGGATTTTATCGCGCGGTGTTCGTCGATAGCTGGAAGATATTTTCTGACAGGAAAAACCTGACGGGGTTTGTGTTCGTGACGGCGGCGATATGTTTCAAGTTTTTCTCGGCGGGCGCCTGCTGCCTGGGTTATGTCGCGTATTTTGCCGCGTGGGGGTATCTTTTCGGGTTCTATCTGAAAATTATCCGCGAGACGGCCGCCGGCGACGACGAGCTGCCCGAAGTCGAAACGGGGACAAGCATCACGTTTTTGGTGTACATAATCAAACCCATTTTCGTCTTTGCCTTTTCGGTCTTCATCGTGCAGCTTCCGTTCATCATCGCCCTTGCGTTTTTCAAAGATAAAGGGGTGACCTGGGAGAATATGAATGAAAATATGGTCCTGCGTACCCTGTTTATCGCGGGGCTTTTCTTTTTCCCTGTGACTATATTGACCGCAGCGGTCATCGAGGACCTGCCCGAACTGTTCCGTTTTGACCGATTGGTTGCCCCTGTAATTCGGGCGTTTGTCCCCTATATGGTCACGGTTGGCCTTCTTGCCGTCGCCTGCTTTATCGAATCAAACGCCAGACAATACAAGCCGATGACGGACCCGCTGTCGCTGTCCAATCTGGGAAATCTGGCGGTGAACCTGGCGGAGCAGGTCGTCGCGATTATCGCTATGCGCTCGATAGGACTCTTCTATCGGCACTATGGCTGCTATTTTGGCTACTGAGGCAGGCAACTAAATCCGGTGACACCGCTATTTTCTCCGCTGAATGCTTGACGTCAACAACGTGAGGATTTATAGTTATTTTAGCAGAAATTTAATGCCTTTGGCCCGTTTTATAAAGCTCGTATAATCATTGTCAGGCCTTATGGAAAAAATTATAACATATCCATACAAAATGAGGGCAGACATCCTCTTTATCGCTATAATCGTGGCTACTCCTTTTTCTATTGTGGGAATATTCAACTTGTATAATCCTCCATTGAACCCATTCGTTATCCTCATCGGTCCGGCCGTTTTTGCTTTAATCTATGTATTTTTCTTTCCCAATACGGTTACTATCGAAGAACATGTCCTGAAAACCACAACAATCTTTTCTTCAAGCAGGATTTCTTACGAAGACATTCTAAAAGTGAAGATCAAATTAGAGATATGTGGCTACCCACCCTATCAAATGCAAATTTTTCACAAAAACGAACAAACGAGTAATCCGATTGTGATCAACATCAAATTGTTCAGCCGGAAAGACCTCATGGTGCTTGCTCGCACGCTCATTGAGAAATCACCCCAGGCCGATCTTTGTGATGGTATCAAAAGGATGCGTGATGGCCAAATGCCTTCGTTACTTAGCCATCAATATTGAATAGGCAACTTTGGCATCTTTGGCAAAAAAAGAGGCCTCTGCGCAGGCAGCACAGAGGCCCAACTCGGAAAGAAACTTATATGGCCCCCCCATAGCTTTTCGGTCACCCGCCTCCGCACAAAGGCGGAAGCAGCCCTTAATTTCAAACTCTGCAGCGCCGTAGATTGGTGCGACGCCGCGGAAAAACTAGTTACTGAGCGGTTTTTGGCTCGGATGGCCTGCCCCCCGCACCGAAACCGGTGCGGGGCGGCTCAATCCCATTTATGTGCCCAGCCATAGAAAGTATAGGAACCAAACCGCTGACTGCCAAATCGCAGAACATCCCCCCTGCTCGAAATATGCCCCCCGCTCCCTCTTCTCAATTCTTAATTCTACATTCTAAATTCTATTGCACTTATCCCCTCGCCTTTGCGTACCAGTCGGGGTCTTTGGCGAGGTTTTCCTTCGCCTCGGCGGTCATCATCATAAACGCCGGATGGGTGCTCTCCCACGCCCGCTCGGTAAACGGGCTTGCCCGCATCTTTGCCACTTCTCTGGCCGCATCGCCAAAGTAACTGCCGTAAATATGCAGCGAGTCGCTGATGTCAACGTATCTGCCTACCCTAACGGATTTGTTGATTTTCTCTGAAATGCGTTCCGCGATTGTCCGCTGCAAATCCGTGAGCGCATAGACGTTCATAAACCACGCCTTATAAAGGTCCCTGCTGCGCCAGTGCGTGTTCATATTCAGCACAAAACCATCGTCACCATCCGCAACAAGCCGGCACCATATCCGCTGCAAACAAGGCGGGTCATCGGTTTGCGGGTCGGCTGTAGGCATCCACGTTATCGCCTGCGCCCTCCGCGTGTGCGACACCTTCGACAACGCGTCGATTATATATTGTATCTGGTTGACCTTTTTGAACGGCTTGCGGGATTTGGGATTTCTGATGTTTTCCACGGGCGAGTACGCGAACAATCGCTCGTGATATGTGTATGTCCATTTGCCCGCGGCAGCGTCTATCCAGTGGTCGTGAATCCCGTCAACCACTTCCTGCCTATACGCCTCAAGCTCCTCAGGCCCGCCCGGAAAATTCTTGTGAATCCTGGGCTCAGCGAACGGGTTTGCCACCGTGACCATCACCGTCGCGTCCTTGCTCGGCGGGTCGCCCGGCCTGTCATACTGCGTCTTGATTTCCAGCCCGTTGTCCCAGACCGCCAGCACCGCCTTCTCCCACGCCTCTGGCAGCGTTTTCGCAGTGATTGATAATGCCGGTAGCTCGCCGGACATATTTAATCCTCCCCTTTGATAGTGTATGGACTCGTGTTCGGGCGGGGTTTGGTAAACTGCGTCAGGTCAAGGTCCTGCTCGGTTATCTTGTATCTCTCTCTGAATCGCTCGGGTATCTGACCAAGCGCCCTTCTGGCTTTGTAGTCGTAAATACTGCCCGGCCATCGTCCCATTATCTGCCGGCTGGTCTCAACCATAAGGTGGAAACCCGTCATCGGCAATCTTCCGATACTGCGCCCCGCGGGCATCATTGCAAAAAGCTGCTCGGCCTCTATCTGCTCCGTTTCATCGAGGTTTGTAAAGTAAAGCGTCGTCGGCATCGGTGGCGGCTCAGCTTTCTTCTCCTGCTCAACCGGCTGGGCCGGCTGGTTTTGCGCGGGAGGAGCCGGCGTCCGCGTTTTGGCCGATTCATTAGCCGCGGGCGCCTTCGGCTGGGTTTCTTCCCCGGCCGCGGGTGATTCCGGCTGCGCCGGCCGGCTCGTCAGGTCTTTCGCGTTCGGCTCAGCCAACATCTCCTTCTGGTCTTTTTTAACCATATCAGAGAAAGTGTGCTCGGGTTTCTGAGCTTCTTCTACACCCGATTTTATCCAAACAACAAAAGTGCCTATCACCACAATGATGACCAGGATGACCAGAACGCCAACTACTTTGGACCCCAAATTATCCATAACGGTCGGTCCCCTTTCTCCCGGCGAGCCGGGATTGATTATTCGCAGCCAATACCCTACAATCAACCTGTGATTATCACAACCGTTCTTTGCTGAATCGTAAATCGAAAACCAAAAATAGTCAATTGCCTATGTTCACGGGACTTATCCAGCAGGTTTGTGCAGTAAAGACGCTTCTAAGAAGCGGCGATACCGCTGTGCTGACGGCTGACCTCGGCCAATTGACAGACCAGGTCAAAACAGGCGACAGCATCGCCATCAACGGCGTATGCCTGACTGTATCGAAACTGACGGGGCCAATGGCGACCTTTGATTTAAGCGCCGAGACGCTGACAAAAACCACTCTCGGCAAATTGTCCCCCGACTCGAAGGTCAACGTCGAGCTCGCCCTGCGTGCCGACGAACGATTCGGAGGCCACTTCGTATTGGGCCACGTTGACGGCATCGTTACAATAAAACAAATCGCGAAAAAAGCCAACTTCGCGACTTTTGCCTTCGCTGCCCCAAAAGAGCTCCTCGACCAGATGATACCTAAAGGGTCCGTAGCCGTTGACGGCATCTCGCTTACAATCGCCGAATTGACCGCCGACGCCTTCACCGTCGCCGTCATCCCGCAAACGCTCAAACAAACAATTCTCGGCGAAGCCCAAATAAATCAGAAAACCAACGTCGAAATTGATATAATAACTAAAACGGTCAGACGGTGCCTCGAAAAACACATCCCGCCAAAAGGCAACCTGACTATCGAAGGACTTCGGCAACAGGGCTATTAAGTAATCCATAGTAATAAACAGATGAACCATACTACAAATCACAACTCGATAGCTGATGAGCCGGTCATCGGCATAACAATGGGCGACCCGGCGGGCATTGGCCCCGAGGTCGTAATCAAGGCCCTTGCCGACCCGACCATAAGACGGTCCGCCAAATTCATCGTCTTCGGTATGGATGAGCAATTGCGATACGCCGCCGACAAGGCCGAGATTGAGCCGTTCTGGGGACGCCATCAGCATGAAAAAATCAGCAGGGACTATCCTCATAAGGTAATGGTGGCCGATTACGACGAGTTCTCGCTGCCGTCCTGGGTGCGAGAACCGACGGAGGTCGCCGGTGTGGCGTCGCTAAAGTTTTGCACGGACGCAATTGACGCAGCAAAACGCGGCATCATCGACGCGGTTGTCACCGCCCCCATAAACAAGACAAGCTGGAAACTGGCTGGTTCCGCCTGGCCCGGTCATACCGAGATGTTAGGCAAACTCTGCAAGTCGCCTCGAAAGGTGATGATGTTTGTCGCCGGGCCGTTGAAGATTGCGCTGGCGACCATTCACGAGGCGCTGTTCGAGGTCCGTCACAAGTTCACAATTGGCCGGGTATTCGAGCCGATTGACCTGCTCAATATCGCCCTGAAGGAATACTTCGACATTGAAAACCCGAAAATCGGCGTCGCCGCCCTCAACCCTCACGCCGGCGAAAATGGCCAGTTCGGCGACGAGGAGCAACGCATCATCTCGCCCGCAATCCTGATGGCGCAGGAGCAGGGTATCGATTGCGTCGGGCCGATTCCAGCCGACACGCTTTTCCTGCGGGCCGTCCAGGGCGAGTTCGACGGCGTCGTCGCGATGTATCACGACCAGGGTATGATACCAGTCAAGTTACTCGCCTTCGACAAGGCGGTCAATGTCACCATAGGCATCCCCATCATTCGCACCAGCCCCGCTCATGGCACCGCCTTCGACATAGCGGGCAAAAATATCGCCGACCCCTCAAGTATGATGGAAGCCATAAAAACAGCCATTCAGATGGCCGCGACAAAGAAGATGCACTTGTCCGCACGGACAAAGACCGCCGCAAATGCAAAGTAAGAATCAAATCTGCCAGTTGCTCGAATCGGCAGGTGTAAGACCCAACAAGCGATTCGGCCAGCACTTTCTCATCGACCTTAACCTGATGCGGCTGCTCATCGATACCGCAGACATCCGGAAAAACGACGTCGTTCTTGAAGTCGGCCCCGCCACCGGCTCGCTTACCCAGGCCATATCCGAAAAAGCCGGCTTCTGCGTCGCCGTTGAAATCGACGCCACTCTCGCCGATATCGCCCGCGACCAGCTCGCCGACAAAACGAATATCGAAATCATCACCGCCGACGCACTCAAAAATAAATTCGAAATCAATCCCGTCGCCCTCGACGCTCTGAATCGCGCCCGTGCCGTTCACAATGGACGATTGCTGCTCGTCGCCAACCTGCCTTACGTCGCCGCGACGCCCCTTATGCTCAATCTCATCACCGGCCCGATTGTCGCTGACGCGATGTTTGTCGCCGTTCAAAAAGAAGTGGCCGACCGAATGACCGCCACCGCCGGCACAAAAGATTACGGAATCCTGAGCATACTTCTGTCGGCAACCGGCGATGTCCGACACGTCAGGACTTTAAGGCCGACCGTCTTCTGGCCTCAGCCGCAGGTCAATTCGGCTTTTGTCAGCTATGTCCGAAACGCCGAAAAAACAGCTAAAATCAAAAATATCGAAACGCTAAGCAAAGTCACCGGCGCCCTCTTTCAGCATCGCCGAAAAATGCTCAAGAGTTGCTGCAAACTGATAACGGGTAATCTCGAAAGAGTCACCGACTGGCTCGATATATTCAACCGATGCGGTATTGACCCCACCGTCAGGCCCGACCGGCTAAGCCCGGAGCAATTCGCGGCCATCGCCAACCTGTGCGGCTAAGCTAACCGTCCCAGACGCAAAATCGCCGCCGAAAAGCATTGACTCAACACCTGAAATACTGTAAACTGTTGCTATAATGTTTAAACCGTACACCGTGCAGGAGAGGTATTGATGATGTCCTTTCTAAAAGGCAAAACCCACCCGAAGATTTGTCCCAAAACAGGTAAAATTATCAGCTCAGACCGTAAATTTAAATGGCCCTGGTGGTTACTTCCCTTCACGGGCTTGGCGGCGCTAATCTGGTTTCTGGTCCGGGTCATCCCCAAGCCCTCGCGTGCGGCATATCCCTGCCAGCGAGTCGCTTTCCCGCTTGCCTCTGGCTTTATCGTATGGCTCGCCGGTCTGGCTGCCTCGACTATCGCTTTTCGCAAGGCAAAACGTCATCTTGTGCGGGCACGCTACGTATTAGCGGCAATCTGTATCGTCGTTAGCGTAACATCCATTTATGTGGCTCTTAGCTATACTTCTCAGGACGACACCCTCGCCGCCCCGCCCGCCCGCGTCCCACAGCCGGCAAATGCCCCTATAGGCGTCGGCAAAGGTGTTCATCCGGGCAGAGTCGCCTGGATTCACGACCCGAACTCCACCAACTGGGGAGGACTCAGCGATGGAAACTTCTATGACCCTAACCACACGGATCAAAACGTCGTCAATGCAATGGTCTCAAAGTCGCTTCGGGCATTAACCGGCAAAAGTACCGATTACGCCGCCTGGGATGCAATCTTCCGCTACTTCAACCAGCAGCACGGTAAAGGCAACGTCGGATACCAGCCCGGCGAGAAAATTATGATTAAGGTCAACTTCGTCGGCCTCATCGGTTCTCTAGCTTACAATTATACTACCCACAGCTACCTTGACTACCCGAACACCTCTCCGCAGGTCATGCACGCCGTTCTCGACCAGCTCGTAAACGTCGTCGGGGTAAATGACGTTGACATCTCTATCGGCGACACAGTGTGCACCTTTGTCAATGATTACTATAACAAGCTTCACACTGACTTTCCCGACGCAACATACATCGACATAGTGGGAACCAACGGACGCACCAAGACAACCACTCCATCTACTAATCCTCGCGTCTATTGGGCCGACGCCAACTCCAACAACGCGGTTAATAAGGATTACGTCCCCAACGCCTACAAAAACGCCGCCTATATAATCAACCTCGGAAACTTAAAAGGCCATTACAACGAAGCGGGCGTAACAATGTGCGGTAAAAACCATTACGGTTCTTTATGCAGAACACCCAGCGCAACCGGCTACTACAACCTCCACGACAAACAAATCTGGACTGTCCCCGGAATGGGACACTATAGACCCCTCGTTGACCTGATGGGCCACCCCCAGATAGGCGGTAAAACCGTTCTCTGCCTTATTGACGGGTTATATACGGCAAAGCATTGTAAAAATAATGTCTGGCCTAATCCTCCGGAAAAATTTCCAAACGCGCCGTTTAACAATGACTGGCCTTCGAGCGTTTTCGCCTCACAGGACCCTGTCGCTATCGACTCCGTTGGCTTCGACATTCTCTACTATCAATGGCCCGACGCCGATGGGCCGGGAGGTGACGGCGCAGACGATTATCTTCATGAAGCGGCTTTGGCGCCGGCCTCCCCTTCCGGCTATACTTATGACCCCGACGGCGACGGTAACGCGCTGACCAGCCAGGGCGTTCACGAGCATTGGAACGATGGAATCGACAGGCAATACACCCGCAACCTCGGCACAGGAAATGGAATCGAGCTTACTACAAGCGCGCCTGGCTGGGCAGACCTCAATTATGACGGGTTGGTCGATTTCAAGGACTTCGCTATACTGGCAAAGGCCTGGCGCAGTCATTCAGGAGATACCAACTGGGACGCCAATTGCGATATCTCATCAACACCGGGCGACGGCGTAATCGACGAAAAAGACCTGTATGTTCTGGCCGATAACTGGCTGATGAATTATACCACTACCCTTGTTGCACCCGGGGCAACACTACAGCAGGTCTATTCTGATTCGAGTTACAACTTCGAGGGACCAACCTGGGACCCAAACAGCAATAAGCTTTTCTTTACCAAGAGGCCCAGCACCACTGGGACGTACCAGATTTTACGGCTCGACTCGCCGAATAACGTAACGGTTTGGATGAGCCCATCACCTAATACCAATGGCACGGTTCTCTCTATCGATGGCCGATTACTCACAGCCGACGAAAGCACAATGCAGATTCGCAGTCACCGCATTGGCGCGTCAGGCCCCGAAGACACCGTTGTCCTCTGCACCGCGCCGGATAAGCCCAACGACCTGTGCGAACTGGCCAACGGCAACATCTATTTCACCTGCCCCGACTGGAGCTCAACTACTTATCAGGGCGTATATCTGCTCAAGCCGGATGGCTCTGTAACACGAGTCAACAATGCTTTGAACCAGCCAAACGGCATCCTTACCTCTTTAGACGAGACCAAACTATACGTCGCCGAAAGCAGCAGCAGTAATCTTACCTACAAACGCTGGTGGGTTTTCCCAATCAATTCCGATGGAACGCTCGGCACCGGTTCGGTTTTCTTCAAGCCGACTAACCTGACAGGCATGGGTACAAGCGACCCGGACGGTATGACTATCGATGAGCGAGGCAACCTGTATTTCACCGGTTTAGGAGGCGTCTGGATTGTCTCGCCCACAGGCACTGAGATTAAAAGGATTCCGACGCCTGATGTTCCTGCGAATATTTGTTTCGGCGGACCCGAATATAGAACGCTTTATATCGCCTGTAATTTCAGGGTTTATTCGCTCGCGATGGTCGTCCGCGGCGGCGAATAAAACAACCAGCAAGTATGGAAACAAACGGGCCGGCCAACCTTTCGCCGGCCTGTTCTTTTTATCCGCTTGCATTAAATCGACGCAACCACTACACTAACACGCTGACTCGGAGAGGTGACCGAGCGGCTGAAGGCAACGGTTTGCTAAAACTCACCAGAATCCCCGCTATTTCGCAAATATTGCTGTTCTAACAAGTTATGAAGTGGTAAAAATCGCAAATATCGTATCTTTTGGTTGTAGCACGGTTGTAGTTTTTTTGACTATGCATCCAAGCGTTCAACTTCTTTCATGAGAAAATGCCTCACTTCAGTACCTCTAATATGACATCCGGATCAACAGTCCCTGATGCTGTGGGTCAAAATGAGATTTACAAGTAAGTGACAAGTTATTGAGAAATTATTAACAAGCTGCAATCACGTGGCGACTGACCCACTCAGTAACCCACTTTTAGACTTCTGGTAAAGAAGAATTTGACTTTAGAAAAAAGGCGGCGTATAAACACTCAAATGCAATTATATGATGTTGCCGCAGGTGACGTATGATGAGACCTTCCGCAAAAAGATAGCGGTTAATAAAAACTGGAGTGTTGGCAGATGAATGATAAGCAATGGCAGGTGCTCACAGATATTATATCACGTAAAAACGTTAATTTTCTGCCGATTGGTTTTATAATAGACAGTCCCTGGCTGCCGGGCTGGGCGCGGATTTCGACGCTTGATTATTTCACCAACGATGAGCTTTGGTTCGAGATTAACAGAAGAGCGGTGCAAACTTTCCCAGAGGTTTTATTTCTGCCGGGGTTCTGGGCGGAATACGGTATGTGCACAGAACCTTCGGCGTTTGGCGCTAAATGTATCTGGCATGAAAGTGAATTACCATACGCTGAAAAGGTTATACATCAAATTGAGGACATCGATCAACTGGCCGTACCTGAGCCCCAAAAGTGCGGGCTGGGGCCGTTTGTGCTGAACCGTCTTAAGCTCAATCGCAAAAAAATCGAGGCATTGGGGCATTCAATAAAATTTGCCGTATCGCGGGGGCCTTTAAATATCGCGTCTTTTCTTATGGGCACGACGGAGTTTTTGACTGCTCTGAAAACAGATACTGAAAAGATTCACAAACTGCTTCGTATCATCACAGACTTTACGATAAAATGGCTGGGATTGCAGAAAGAAACGTTCGACACAATCGACGGTGTTTTAATACTGGATGATATCGTGGGGTTCTGCGGGGAACCTGATTTTAAGATATTCGCAAAACCCTATCTGAAGGAGATATTCGGCTGTCTCGATGTATCTGTCAAGTTTTTTCACAATGACGCGGCGGGCAGAGTATGCGCACCACATCTTGCGGACATTGGAATCAACATGTTTAATTTTAGCTCTGAGCACTCATTGAAACAAATGAAGCAGTGGACCGAAGGTAAAGTTGTGCTGGTTGGAGGTATCCCGCCAAGGGATGTATTGGCACAAGGCAGCCCAGAGCAAATCGCTGAAAACCTTGGTCAGCAGATGCAGGAGCTGGATGATAAAACCAGAATACTTTTTTCATGCGGAGGGGGAATACCACCCGACGTGTCTTCGGAAAATATCAGAGCTTTTATACAGGCGGTGCATGCAAATAATTAACTCAAACTAACCAATAGGTCCGTTTGAGAAATCAAAAATCAAAAGGTGAATGTCGAAAATGCGGCGTCAGCCCCGGCCCCGCTGAGTTGTTTTTACGAGTTTTCAGGTTCTTGCCGCCTGTGGGGTAATAAACTCCATCGGTTTCAGCCGAGGGTTCAGTAAGTGGATGACCAGCAGATTTACCAGATACGCACAGGACGCGATGGCAAACAACAGCCGATAATCTCCCGTCCACTGAAGGACGTACCCGGCGAGTTTGGCAATGAACATTCCGCCGATGGCGCCTGCCATACCACCGATGCCCACAATTGAACTGACCACCTGACGCGGCGCGGTGTCGGAAACGAGCGTAAAGAGATTTGCCGAAAATCCCTGGTGTGCCGAAGCCGCCAGGCCGATTAGCAGAGTGGCCGTCCAGAGATTTGAGACGCTCGACGCCGCGAATACAGGCACGACGCATATCGCACAGGCCAGCATTGCCGTTTTGCGGGCAGCGTTTACCGTCCAGCCGCGCTTGATGAGCCACGAAGATAGCCAGCCGCCGCAGACGCTGCCAACGTCGGCAATCAGGTAAATAGCCACTAACGGCGGGCCCAAGTGCAGCAGGTCCAATCCGTGGCGTTTGTTCAGGAAATCCGGAATCCAGTAAAGATAGAACCACCAGATTGGCGCGCTGAGGAACGTCCCCACTACAAATGCCCACGTCTGGCGATAGCGCAGCAATGTCAACCAGGGAATCTTAACAACTGGGTCGGGCGGGTCGCTGCGGATGTAAGCCAGTTCTGCCGAAGAAAGGCGTGGATGTTTTTCGGGGCTTTGGTAAAACAGTTGCCAGGCAACCAGCCACGCGAAGCCCAGCACACCGGTGACTAAGAATGCCATTGGCCAGCCGAACTTGACCGTCAGCCACGGGACCATCAACGGCGCGGCAATCGCACCGACGTTGCTGCCCGCGTTGAAAATGCCGGTGGACAGCGCCCGTTCCTTTTTTGGAAACCATTCGCCGACGGCCTTGATTGCCGCGGGGAAGTTTCCACCTTCGGCTAATCCCAGCGCAAAGCGTGCTGCGCTGAATCCGAGGACGGTCACGGGAATTACAAACAGCCAGCTCTGTGTGGTATGTGAGGCCGATGACAGCCAGTCGCCCAGTTTTACTTCGGGAGGGATGAACCAGTTCAGGGCGTGCGCCATCGCCGCCAAACTCCAGAACAGGACCGCCAGGGCATATCCTAATCTCACGCCCATCCGGTCTATGAGCCGGCCAGCGCCGGCGTAGCCGAGGGCGTAAGCGATTTGAAAGGCGGTGACGATGTTGCTGTAATCGATATCGCCCCAGCCGAACCGATTTGCCAGTTCGGGCTTGAGGATACCTATGATCTGCCGGTCGATGTAGTTGAGGGAAGTAGCGAAGAACAGAAGCGCACAAATACCCCAGCGATACCAGCCAGCCGATGGCACGGATGTTTCTTCAGGTACTTTATTACTCAGCATAGAAAAATCGCCAGTTATGATTTCGCTTTAGGTATCCAGCTACATTTCCTGATTTTACTTTTTTTGCTTTCTTATTCAACAGTGTTTTGCCCGAAAGTTTTAAATCCTTTTAGCCGCTTCCATTCTGCGTTTTAATCTTTCAGGTAGTCCCATCATCCTTGTCCCTTTTTTAAAACAGCTTGAAATTCCCAGAACAACGGGATATACTCAAAAAGTATTTTAATGGCATAGTGACTATGTGAGGCCTTTAGTCAAAGGATGGGCACCTATTACTACCGGGGAAAACGGCCTGCCGGTGTTTATGAGATTCGAACGCAAACGATTGAGAAAAGAGCTGCCAAAATATGAGAAAATAACCTCGCAGAACGTTACGAAAAATATCCACGAGCGACATATAAAACCTGTCTTTATGGAATAATCGTATAAGGACAAAATAAAATGAAAGAAATATTTGACCTGAAGGGCAAAGTAACTGTGATTACCGGTGCCGGAGGCGTTTTGTGCGGGACGATGGCTAAAGCACTGGCTAAGGCCGGGGCAAAGGTTGCTGTGCTGGATTTAAGAAAGGAGGCAGCCGTCAAAGTTGTCAATGATATCAAAGCCGATGGAGGCAAGGCTGTTGCCATTAAATGCGATGTGCTCCAGAAGGACAGCTTAGAAGCCGCCAAAGAAAAAGTAAATGCTGAATTCGGCAAAACAGATATACTGATTAATGGCGCCGGCGGCAATAAGAAAGAAGCCACCACTTCGCTGGAGGTGCCATTTTTTGATCTGCCACTGGACGCTGTTCGGTTTGTTTTCGACCTGAATTTCATCGGTACTTTGCTGACGACCCAGGTCTTCGGCAAAGAGATGGCAGAAAACAACAGCGGCATAATATTAAATATTTCCAGTATGAATGCTTTCCGTCCTTTGACCAAAATTCCCGCTTATTCAGCAGCCAAAGCTGCGGTTAATAATTTTACACAGTGGCTTGCGGTGCATATGTGTCAGAATTATTCAAAAAATATCCGTGTTAATGCGATTGCGCCGGGGTTTTTCCTAACCGAGCAAAACCGATTTCTTTTAACCGATGAAAAAAGCGGCGAGCTAACCACCCGCGGCAAAATGATAATAGAGCATACACCGATGGGAAGATTTGGCCAGCCGGAGGATTTGATTGGAACTGTTTTGTGGTTAGTATCTGATGCATCGAAATTTGTCAGCGGTGCTGTTATACCTGTTGACGGCGGTTTTAATGCTTTCAGCGGGGTTTGATTATGATTCTTGTGGTTTGCGCCAAGCCGGGGATGACATCAAGCGAGCGCAACAGTAAACTTGCATCGGTAAAATTTTTCGACCACGAACGGAGAAAAAAACAAACGTTTAATTCTAAAGGAAGGCAAAGGCATTTGGGTTGTGCATAATGCGGGAGAAATACTGCACAGATTGTCCAGCGGATACATACCAACGATTCCTAATCAGTAACAAACAATAAATTAGAAAGAGCAGCACAAAATGGCAAAAGAAAAAAAACTAACCAATGACCAAAAGTCAATGGATTTCAAAAAGCTTGCAGAGCAAGTTACCAAAATCATCAACGCGACCCCGATAGCCGACATTCACACGCATATATACAGCGAGGTCTTCGGCGATTTGCTGCTTTGGGGTATCGATGAACTTCTAACCTATCACTATCTTGTTGCCGAGCTGTTCAGGTATAAACCGGATTTAGACTATGAGGATTACTGGAATATGCCGAAGCAGAGGCAGGCTGAGCTTGTCTGGGATGAGATTTTTGTAAAAAACTCACCAATAAGCGAATCCGCCCGCGGGGTAGTAACAGTCCTTAACGAGCTTGGGCTGGACGTGAGCAGCAAAGACCTCAACAAAATACGCAGGTATTTTGCGGAAATCCCGACCAGCCAATATATCAACAAAGTCTTCGAGTCCTCTAATGTCAGGTATGTCATTATGACAAATGACCCCTTTGATAAAAAAGAGCAGGTGGTATGGAACAAAGGGGGTAATGCCGACAGTCGGTTCAAGACTGCACTGCGAATCGATGGTATGCTCAATAACTTTCAGCAATATAGTAAAGAAATAAACAATCAAGGCTTCAAAATAACAAGCAACAAAATAGAAACAGGAGTGATAAGTGCGATCAAAAATTTTCTCAAAGCCTGGATTGAAAAAATAAATCCGGCATATATTGCAGCTTCACTGCCGCCGGATTTTAACATAGAGGACGGCTCGGACAGAGCAAAAATGATTTTAGAATGCGTACTGCCCATCGCACGTGAATATAACCTGCCCTTTACAATGATGATTGGGGTCAAGAAACTGTTAAATCCGGCTTTGAGGCTCGCGGGTGATGGTGTTGGAAAAGCTGATGTTGACACGATAGCCAAACTTGCGCGTGATTGGCCGGATGTAAGATTTCTTGTGACGATGCTCTCGCGTGAAAACCAGCACGAGCTTTGCGTTACCGCACGCAAGTTCAAAAACCTGACGGTCTTTGGCTGCTGGTGGTTTTTGAATAATCCAAGCACCATCCGCGAAATAACCGCCGAACGCATCGAAACTCTCGGGCTTACGATGATACCGCAACACAGCGACGCTCGCGTACTCGACCAGCTAATCTATAAATGGTCGCACTCCCGCAAGATTATTGCTGAGGTTTTAGCTGAGAAGTATTTTGACATCGCCAGCGCCGGCTGGCCTGTTACCGAGGCTGACATTAAAAGAGACGCAAACCGCATCCTCGGCGGCCAGCTTCTGTTGCAATGAGCCTATCAAGCGCGAAACTGCCTTTGCTGAAAGTTTTGTCCACATATTGCTCCTGAACAATTGCAAAACACGTGGAAACAAAGGGGGAAAAACAAAGGAGAATAAGCCAAAGAACCTTGCCAGACGTTATTGCCTGCAGACGATGCTCATGCTTTGCGCCAAGTATGTGCCTTTGCTGAAGAATATGCCGAATAATCATAAGAGACCTTAACAACCCTTTTTGCAGTTGGTCATCTTGTTCGTTATATATAAAACGCGTCGTGCGAGTTCTTTAAAGTAATCTTTTTAATGCCAAATGAAGCTTTAAACAACACGAATAAAAATGATTCCAGAAAACACTATCGTCTTTAAGCCGGCCCATCCCTGTTTTTAACACCAACTGTTTTGAGATAATTTCACACTCTGTCTTCGTGCTGCGTGGCAAGCAGAATATGGCACAGACCAACTCGCCTTGAATACAGCCGAATTCATATAACCCAGGCCGCTGTGCGGTCGGTAATGATTATAATCCACTTGCCGACAAACGTAAAGTTTTTGAACCTGCCTGGGCTTTGGATTTTGGCAGATGAAGCAATAAAGTCCGTGAAAAATACTTTGGATTATTGTAATCCGAAGAAGATTTTGATATTATTGCAAAATTTGAAGGCTTGGTTGTGTAGCCGAGCGTTTAATATGGGAAATCCTATATAAGTAGTTGCCGGAGCTCGTGGATGCTTGAAATTCGGCAGGGGCTTGGGTTCTCGGGTCCCTGCCGTTGCGTTTGAGCCGATGGCTGAGAGGAATTTATAAATGGCTTTGTTGTTGGGATATGACGTTGGAAGCTCGTCGATAAAGGCAACGTTGATGGATGCCCAGACGGGCAAAGTGCTGGCGGCAGCGGCCGTGCCCGACAGGGAAATGGAAATCATCGCAAAAAGGAGCGGCTGGGCGGAGCAGCATCCCGAAACCTGGTGGGAAAACGTGATAGCCGCGACTCAGAAAATAAAGGCGATGACAAACTTCGATGCCCGCGACGTGAGGGGAATCGGCATCTCGTATCAAATGCATGGGCTGGTCGTTGTAGATAAAAAGCAGGAGGTGTTGCGACCGGCCATAATCTGGTGCGACAGCAGGGCGGTTGAAATCGGGCAAAAGGCGTTGAAGGGTATAGGCGAGCGAAAGTGCCTTTCATATCTGTTGAATTCGCCGGGCAACTTCACTGCGTCGAAGCTCAAATGGGTCAAAGACAACGAGCCGAAAGTTTATGCGAAGATTTACAAGATGATGCTGCCCGGTGATTACATCTCTATGAAAATGACCGGCGAAATCAAGACAACGCCTTCGGGCCTCTCGGAAGGGATAATGTGGGATTTCAAAAAGCAGGGGTTAGCCGACCTGGTTCTGGAGCATTACCGGATACCGGAGGAGTTTGTTGCCGAGGTTGTCCCGACCTTTTCGGTTCAGGGGCATCTCACAAAAGAAGCAGCTAATTCGCTTGGGCTCAAAGCAGGCACGATTGTTTCATACAGGGCAGGTGACCAGCCGAATAATGCACTTTCTTTGAACGTCCTTGACCCCGGCGAGATAGCAGCCACCGCGGGCACGTCGGGGGTCGTTTACGGTATTACGGACAATACTAAGTATGACCCCAAGTCGCGAGTCAACACGTTTGTTCACGTTAATAACACACCAGATAAGCCCAGATACGGCGTGCTGCTTTGTATTAACGGCACAGGCATACTGAATAGCTGGCTAAAGCACAATACAGGCTCAATCGACTATGCCGAAATGAACGAGCTTGCCGCGAAAGCGCCGGTCGGCTCAGAGAGCCTTGTCATTCTTCCCTACGGCAACGGCGCGGAACGAACGCTGGAGAACCAGAATATCGGTGCCTCGATTCACGGCCTGAATTTCAATGTCCACAATAGGTCGCACCTGTTAAGGGCCGCTCAGGAGGGCATTGTCTTTGCGCTGAACTACGGCCTTGAAATAATGCGAAATGTCGGTGTTGGGGTAAGAACCGTTCGGGCGGGTTACGCGAATATGTTCTTAAGCCCGCTCTTCGCCGAGGCGTTTGCCACGGTGACGGGGTCGGTCGTGGAATTGTATAATACCGACGGCTCGCAGGGTGCAGCCAGAGGTGCTGGTATCGGCGCGGGAGTTTACAGGGATGTTAAAAATGCTTTTGCGGGCTTGGCGCCCGTTAAGACAATCGAGCCGAATAAAAAATTGACAACCGCATACGCGAAAGCTTATAAGAATTGGGAGTATGTCCTAAAGCATCAGTTGTCGACTTAGGGGCAGATGGAATGATGAATATTAGTCTAATAAGGAGAAAATAAAATGGCAGAATATTTCCCAGGTGTCAAACGTATCAGATATGAGGGTTCAGACTCAAAAAATCCTCTCGTATTCAAACATTATAATCCTGATGAGGTGGTATTAGGGAAAAAAATGGCGGAACATTTAAATTTCGCTGTATGCTACTGGCACACCTTTAAAAATATGGGCGCGGACCAGTTTGGCGGTAATACTATTATCCGGGAGTATAACAACTCGGCTGACCCAATGGAAGTGGCGAATATGACTATGGATGCAGCTTTCGAGTTCTTCACCAAGTTAGGCGTTAATTTCTGGTGTTTCCATGACAGGGACATTGCTCCCGAAGCAAATAACCTGTCTGAGACCAATAAGCGTCTCGACATAATGGTCAAGAAAGCAAAGAAGCTTCAGGCCGATAGCGGCATGAAACTCCTTTGGGGTACGACAAACGCTTTTTCACACCGTCGATTTATGGCCGGTGCGGGCACCAATCCGTCACCGAAAGTTTTTGCCTACGCGGCAAGTCAGATTAAGAAGGCTATGGAGGTAACAAAAGAACTGGGAGGACGAGGATATGTATTCTGGGGCGGGCGAGAGGGCTACGATACATTGCTCAACACGGATATGAAAAGGGAATTGGACCATATGGCGTTGTTGCTGCAAATGGCGGTTGATTATAAGAAGAAGATTGGTTTCAAAGGGCAACTTTATATTGAGCCAAAACCGAAGGAACCAACCAAACATCAATATGACTTTGATGCAGGCAGTTGTTTCGCGTTTTTGCAGAAATATAATCTGATAGAACATTTTAAGTTAAATATTGAGGCCAATCACGCTACGTTAGCCAGCCATGATTTCTGCCATGAACTGGCATTTTGTGTTGCTAATGGTATACTAGGTTCAGTGGATGCCAATCGTGGCGACCTTCTTCTGGGCTGGGATACAGACCAGTTTCCAATGAGCATTTATGAAACCACCTTGGCTATGTATATCATTCTCAAAGGCGGCGGTTTTACGACTGGTGGCCTGAATTTCGATGCGCATGTCAGACGTCAATCAATAGACCCCGTTGACCTTTTTTACGCTCATATTGGTGCGATGGATGCTTTTGCGAGGGGGCTCAAAAATGCCGCGAGGCTGATTAAAGATAACGTTTTAGAAAATGCTATCAATGAACGTTATAAAGGTTGGGCTGGAGAGTTGGGCTCCAAAATTGAAAACCGAAAGGTTGGATTTGAAGAGCTTGAATCTTATATCATTGAACATGGTGAGCCGGAACTCCAAAGCGGCCGTCAGGAGTTGATCGAAAACCTATTGAATGATTATATTTAAGCCGAGTTGTCCAACCGAAAAACTCTATCTGAGCGTTTTGTTGGAATCGAACTTGGTGAATCTTGCGTTGGCGTCCGGCGATTTTATAGTAATTGAAGACCGGACAGTGCCTTTTGAGCATGACAATGCCGTATGATAGATAACTCTGTGGTTGTAGTATTAAAAAAATGCAACTCAGTGCATTTTCTTAAGCCCTTTTAAAATAAGAACTTGGAGAGGTGACCGAGTGGCTGAAGGTAACGGTTTGCTAAACCGTCGTACGGGTAAAACCGTACCCCGGGTTCGAATCCCGGCCTCTCCGTTCTTCGCTGTGCTACGAACGGCACGGCCGTTTTTTGCCGAAGGCAAAACAGAGCAGTTGAACAGGTGAACAGTAGATATTAGAAACAAACACGAAACTGCGGTAAGCTTTCGACTTTCCACTTCTCAAAAATAACGCAATACCGTCACTCCGGCACAGTCGCAGACCATTGCACCTTTGCCGCACCCAAGAGCGTTCCGGTCGCGTATGCCAGGTCAACCTGCGCAATCTGATATTCCGTAAGGGATGTTATCTCGGCGCTCTGGGCGTTCGCGAATTTGGCCTGTGCATCAAGGACATCGGTTGCGGTTCTAAGACCCGCCTGGAATTGTCTCTTCTCCGCCTCATACACCCGACCCGCCAGGATTGCATTTTGTCTCGCCGCCAGGATGCTCTGCCAGTTCGCATCCAGCTGCTCTATTGCCCCAAGCACCTCCATCTCTATCTGTATCCTGCGATTTTCCTTAGTGACTAATCGCTGTCTCTTGCGATATTGCGCCTCGAGAAGGCGGTTCTTCGCCGCCTCATTGCCGAGGGGCACAACCACCTGCAGCCCCGCTACGCTGTCGGTAAAACCCATTTTTGTCATCATATCGTATGCGTCACTTCTTACCGCCCCCAGACCGTTGAGACGATAAGTATAATCCAGCGACACTAACGGCAGCGCCTGATTCTCATAATACTGCACCGTGCTCAAATCCTGGGCGATTTGCAACTCCACTTCCAGCATCTCCATCCGGTTTTCAACGGCCGAGGCGGTTAATCGCTGCCTGTCAAGCTCATAAAGCACGGGGTCCGGCTCAGTTGTCGGAACGACCACCGTCGGCGAGTCAACGCCCATACCCGCTTCGTTCATCATCTGTTTCAGCTCCCGCTCTCTGTCCTGCAGATTCTTTTTTGCCGTGATTATGCCGTCCAGTCGTTCCGCCACACCTGCCTCGGACCGCGTCTCTTCCACAACTGCCTTTTCTCCAATCGCTACCATTCGCCGCGTCTGCTCCAGCTGCGCCTGCGCGGACTGGTATTCCTGCTGACGAACCTCAAGCTCTCTTCTGGCCGCGTAAAGTCGCCAATACCCCCGGTCAGCGTTGGCCAGAACCCGTATAACTTCCAGTTTCGTCATCGCATCGGTTATCTGCTTCTGGTATTCCAGAACCCTTATCGAATAAGTGTTGACGCGTTTGCCCGCCCCCCGCAACAGCGGCTGACTTAACGAGAACTCGCTCGTCGCAGAATAACTTACCGGCAAAGCAGGGTCGAAGTTCGACTTCGTCCGGTTGTCGGCAAGGTCAAACTTCACAGTTCCACCCGTCTGTAAAGGAACTTCCACCCCCGCGTCGATTACTCCTGACTTGTATTTTGACGCCTGGCTGGCGAGCACCGAAACAGGCTGGTTTATATTGCTGTAAGACAAATTCGAGAAAAACGACGATTCAAACTTCGCCTCTTCCTCGCTGACCTGCTTGGCCGCTATCGCCGGCTCAATCAACTGCACTTTCAAATCCAGATTGTTTTTCAGCGACATCGCCCTGCACTGTTCTATGCTCAGCTTAATCTCGCTCTGGGCCGGCTTATTCGCCTCGGTGGGTCTGTTGCCGTCCGCCCTGGTCTCCAGCTTCAGCGTCTGTATCTGGTGAGTTTGCTCCGGCTTTACCCTGATGGCATAGAAATCCTCTTCCTTCGCAAATTCCTCGCAACCAACGAGGAAAACCGATATACCGAGTGTAATCGCAAAAACAATACTTTTCACCACCACAACTCTCCTACTCATGTCTCAACGCCTCAATCGGGTCGAGGCGGGCCGCCTTTATCGCCGGGAACATCCCGAAAACTATTCCCACTGTCCCCGCGAAACCGAATGACAACACTATTGCCCACGCGGGTATGTAGGTCTTTTCCAGCAGCGGGCTTAAATGTGCTATCGCGAAAGTCAGAAGTTTGCCAACGCCGACGCCGACAAGACCGCCCACAAAGCACAGTATTACCGCCTCAATTAAAAATTGCGTCAGTATGGCGGACCTTTTTGCGCCGACGGCCTTTCGCAGCCCGATTTCCTTTGTCCGCTCCGATATCGAGACCAGCATTATGTTCATAATGCCGACTCCCCCGACCAAAAGCGAAATGCCCACTATGCCTCCCGCGACCAGCGTCACAACAAGTGATATATTATTGAACGTCTGTATCGCGCTTTTGAGGGACGCAACCAAGAAAGTATCCGGCTCGTCAGGATTGAGGTGTCGTTCACGGCGGAAAAAGAATTTCAACTCACCAACACCTTCATCGACAACCTCTGCCGACTTCCCATCGGCAAGTCCCCATATCCAGAATTCCCGCTGAAATTTTGAAGCCGTATCGAAAGGAATAATTATTTCGTATCGCTCCTGTCCCCCGCCGCCGAATTGAACTTCGTTGCGTTTTTCAATGACCCCGATTACACGGAAATTCCTGAATCCTATTCGAATTGTTTCGCCAATACAGTCCCGGTCCATACCCAGTTTATCGCGAAGCTCCGGCTCTATCAGGCACACCATTTTCCCCGTGTCTATATCCGATAGTTCGCGACCGATTACAATGGGCCTGTGTTCAATCGAATGCCACGCCGGCTCCACGCCGTAAATGTGAGCGTTCTGCACCGACTTCTCGCCGTATTTTATGGTGTATTGCCCGGCCTCACTTATCTTTGTGTATCGTTCCAGTGACGGGCAATGCTCCAGAAGCCCTTCAAATTCCCTTATTCTAAATCTTATGTCCCACCATGTCAGTGTGCGTTTAAGCCCCTTATCCGGCAGTTGCGGCTGAATTATTATCGTGTTGCTGCCGAACGTCTCAACCTGGCTGAGAATTTTCGCCTTGAGGCCTGTCAATGCCGCTATCACCGCCGTCACCGACGCGACGCCAATAACTATTCCTATCGTCGTGAGTATGGACCGCGTCTTATTGGCCCATATCTGCCCAATGGCGAGATAAACGCTCTGGTAAACAAGCCGGACGAACATAAGCGGCGCGGCAAGCAGTCCCCTCATTTTGCCTCCTCCGCTTTTTCGTCCGGTTTTTGTTCCTGTATATTGTCCTCTTCAGTTGTCCTGTCGCTGCGAATCAGACCATCCTGCATTCTGATTATTCTCTTGGCTCGCTGCCCAACGTCGTACTCGTGCGTCACCATCACTATGGTCTGGCCCTGCCTGTGAAGCTCGTCGAAAAGCTCCAATATGCTGTCGCTTGTTTTTGTATCGAGGTTCCCTGTCGGCTCGTCGGCAAGAAGAATGCTCGGGTTGCACACAAGGGCCCGGGCAATCGCCACCCGCTGTTTTTCGCCACCGGAAAGCTGATTCGGCTTGTGCTTAACCCTGTCACCCAGGCCAACCCGCTCGAGTGCCTTTTTAGCCCTTGCCGCCCTGCCAAACCACCCGTCACGCGCATACAGCAGAGGCATCTCGACGTTTTTCACCGCGTTCATTTGAGGCAATAACTCGAACGACTGAAACACAAAGCCAATTCTTTCGTTGCGTATTCTCGCCAATTCCGAATCTCCAAGCTCAGTAACGTTGTCCCCGTCAAGCTCATATATCCCGTCACTCGGCCTGTCTAAGCACCCCAGGACGTTCATCAGAGTGCTTTTGCCTGAACCGGAATGTCCCATTACCGCGATGTATTCGTTCTCCCGCACCTCCAAATCCACGCCGTCCAGCGCGTGAATTATCTCCACGCCGACCTTGTAGAATCGTCTTAATCCCCGCAGCCGGATTATCACTCTACCTTTTGTATCATTTATCTGCCGGCTGATTGCTGTCATTGCTGTCCTTCTTACTTTTTACTTTTTCCTTCTCGACTTCGCGCTCGTCTTTTAACTTCTGGTCTTGTTTGAGATTGTCGAGGACTTTATAAGGTCCGACCACAACCTTGTCACCCTCCTTAAGTCCCGCCAGAACTATCGTGTGCGTCAAATCGCTCTGCCCGGTCTTCACGGGTGTCGCAACCGCTTTACCGTCGATAAACCTGTAAACAACCGTCGCGAATTTCTTGCCTTTATCGAGCTCGGCGCTTTTATCACGAATATCCAGGGGCAAACTGTCAACTTCCCTTGCCAGTATCGCCTGGCTCGGCACCGTAATAACATCGGGATGCCTCCTCGTTTCGATATCAACGTCAGCCGTCAGGCCGGTATAAAGCTTCGAGACGTTCGGGTCGTTATCAAGCAGGATTTCCGTGCGGTAATATCTTGTCCCGTTACTGCTGAACCTGTGCTTTAGCTCAATCTTATCGACCACGCCGTTGAACTTGACATTGGGAAACGCCTGCACGTTTACAACCGTTTTCTGCCCGACCTCAAGCCCGCCTATATCCGCCTCGTCAACCTGCGCCACAACCAGCATCTTTGAACGGTCCGACACCTCCATTATCACCGTTCCGGGGTTATTCATAGTCCCGGTCATTACCATTTCGCCGACTTTGGCATTGACCCGCGTCACAACGCCGTTGATTGGCGATGTTATCGTAGTGTAACTATAATACTCCTTCGCCTCTTCTATACGCGCCTCCGCAGCGTCGAGATTGTACTTCAACACCGTTAAATTCTTTTCAGACGCCTCGAGGTTATACTTGGCCGACTCATATTGCCCGGCAAGCTCATCGACCTTATACTTCACAAGGTCAAAGTCCGCTTTGCTTATGTCCCTCGATTCATAAAGCCCCTTTTTTCTTTCGAGGTCTTTTTGTGCCTGCTCCAGCGTTGCCGCAAGCGCCACCAGGTTCGCCTTGCTGCCCTCAATCCTCGCCTTCTCAACTTCGGTATCCGCCTCCTGTGCCGCCCTGCTGGCTTCAGCTAATTTCAACTGGCTCTCTAAATCCTTGGCGTCAAGTTTGACCAGCACCGACGCCGGTATCGGCGGGTTCGCGTTCGGGTCTCCGCAAGTCACGACGCTTCCCTCGTCGTATGGCATATCAATAATCCGGGCGGACACCTTCGCGCTTATCTGGACCATTTCCTTCGGCTCAACCTCACCCGTTGCGCTAACTCGCTCCGTCAAATTGCCCCGCTTGACCTCCTCAATCCGCACCACCTCATCCTGGCCGTTGCCTTTATGGATTTTAATGACCGCCACAACCGCTGATAACACCAAAACCAACACAACGGCAATAATAATCCACTTCCGCCTCTTTTTCACAACTGCTCCTCTTATGTTAAAAAATGTTATTTATGGGCATCCTCTGCCCGCTGCTTACCCAATTTATCTTTTCTCTATATTATAATGCGCAACGTTACCGTTTTATTACCATTTTGCCCATTTTTAATGATTTTCCCGCCTTTTTCTGCTCGTCAATAAGGGACAAGAAACCCATTCCGTGAAATAGGAACTACCTGAGAAACGCCAAAACCATCCGGATGTGCGGAAAAACGACAATACTTTTATTGCCCCTACAGAACATACAATCAGCAAAACGCATAAAATTTAAGCAGTTTAACAGCACAGCAACATGCTTTTGGGGCTTCAATTAGAGCGCCATTTTTTGTATAATGACACAAGGGCACTGAAAGGCCGGTTTAGTGAGGGCAGGTGATGAATATACGTCAGCCAACAATCTTGGTTTGCGCGGCGATTGCTTTTGTTTTAGCAATAGCGGGAGGGTGCAGCCCGGATTTTTACAAGGCCGACGCCGATAAGGAAGTTTACAAAATCATCGATGCCAAATGGCACCCGTCCTTCGGCCAAAAAGCCAACTACGTAATCGGCGATAGTAACATCCCGTCGCCCAACGACCTCAGGGCTGGGAAAATCCCAACTTCGCCGGAGAAAATAAGTTTGGCCCAGGCAGTCGCCATCGCCACCGCTAACAGCCGAACTTATCAAACCTGGAAAGAAAATCTTTACGAATCGGCGCTTTCCCTCAGCGATGAAAGACACAAATACGAGCTGCAGCTATTCGGAACCGCCGACGGAAACGGGACATATATCAATCAGGCACAAGGCAAAAACAACGAGTTTGCACTGAGTTCAAATCTTGGGGCATCCCAGGATATGCTCATCGGCGACGGTATGGAAATCGGCACAAATTTAGCTCTTAGCTGGGCGAGGTTTCTTACAGGCGACCCGCGAACCACCCTCGGCTCGGTTCTCAGCACTACCGCTGCCGTCCCCCTGCTCGGAGCAGGTGCAGGCAAACAAAAACGCGAGCAACTAATTCAGACAGAACGCGATGTCGTTTACGCCATTCGCGCCTTCAATCGCAATCGCCAGGACTTTGTCGTTGACACCATCAATGCGTATTACGGTGTTTTGCAGACGAGAGACGCGGTGACAAACGCACAGAGTAATTACAGCAGCGTTCTCGAGTCCCAGGACCGGCTGCAAATGGAAGCCGAAGCAGGCAGAAGAACACGTATCGACGTCGATGAAGCATATCAGAACGTGCTGGGGGCGCAGGCCAATCTGGTCCAGGCACAACAGACCTACGACAGCGCCCTCGATAACTTCAAATTCCGCCTGGCAATACCGACCGATGCCAATATAGAACTTGACCAGAATGAGCTTGTAGCCCTGAAAGAAATGGGCATCACGCAAACCACCTTCGCGATTGACGAAGCCATCGAAACCGCTTTACTGCGACGTCTTGACCTCGCAAACAGCGCAGACCAAATCGACGATTACCTTCGCAAGGCGATGCTTGCCGCCGACGGTCTCGGCCCCCAGATTAACGCCTCGGCTAATATTTACTACACAAGCCCCGGGCAGGAAACCGATTTTCAGAACCTCCAGTTCCAGCATGGAACCTACCAATATGGTTTTAATACCGACCTGCCTTTGGACAGAAAAAACCAGCGAAACGATTATCGAAGAGCGCTGATTGCCCTCGAACAGCAGAAAAGACAATACGCAGGCGATATGGATAACGTAAAACTGCAGGTCAGAGACGCCTACCGGCGCCTGCAGCAAACAGCCGAACAGTTCCGCATTCAGCAAAACAGCTTACAACTGGCGACTCAGCGAGTCGAAAGCAACAAGCTGCTCCTTGACGCCGGCAGAGTGACCGTTCGTATCGTGGTGGAGTCACAGAATGCACTGCTGACTGCGCAGAACGACCTCACCAGTGCACTGGTTGATCACCTCAACGCAAAACTTAGCTTTTACCGCGACGTGGGCATATTGCAGGTCAAACCCGATGGAATGTGGGCGCAATCGGTCCCTGCTTCCGGAAAATCAACAAATGAACCAAAAACTTCAGAAAATAGTTTATAGCATAACCGCAGGCCGGCGCAAATGGTTCGCCGCCGCCGGTCTGGTGATATTGCTGGCGCTGCTGGTAATAACACTGGCATCCAGCAAAACCACTGCGCCCTCGCCCGCAAAAATACTTGGGACATTCAAGGCCCGCCGTGATAATCTTACCATCACCGTCACCGAAAGCGGCAGTATCAAGGCGCGCAACTCGATTAGTATCAAATCCGAGGTCGAAGGTCAGGCGACAATAATCAGCATCATCCCCGAAGGAAATTACATCACGCCGGAAGACGTCAACAACAAAATCCTGGTGGAGCTTGACTCCTCAAATCTTGCTGAAAATCTCGCACAGAGGAAAATCGAATTCGCCACCGCGGAATCAGGTTTTGCCGAGGCAAATGAGGCCTTCGCCATCCAACTGAAACAAAATGAAAGCGACATCTCGGCGGCACAGCTAAAGGTCAAGTTCGCCCTGATGGATTTCCAGAAATATCTCGGCGAGACGCTGGCCAACCGGCTCATCGGAAAAATAGACGAAGTAAACGACCCGGACGCCGACATTGCCACCCTCATCGACATTGACGGCCTGCTGAACGATGCCAACAACCTCGGCGGCGAGGCCTCCCAAAAACTCGGCGAGCTTCGCGACAATATTCTCCTCGCCGAGGAGGAGCTCAAAAAAGCGCAAAACACCCTCGACTGGACCATACGTCTGCGCGAAAAAGAATACGTTTCCGAAACAGACCTCCAGACCGACAAGCTCTCCGTCGAGGGCCTGGAAATAAAATTTGGTCAGGCCAAAACCGTCCTCGACCTGTTCAAAAGTTACGATTTCTCCAAGCAGACACAGAAACTACTCAGCGACTACTGCGAGGCAAAACGCGACCTCGAAAGAACTTACGCCAAGGCACGTTCGCAACTGGCCCAGGCAAAGGCACGGCTCGAGAGCGCAAAGGCCACATTCGACCTCCAGCAGGAACGACTGAACAAAACTCAAAAACAACTCGCCGCCTGCACAATCAAGGCGCCGGCGCCGGGACTGGTGGTTTACCGGTCGAGCAGCGATTACTGGTATAGCGAAAGACCCATCGAGGTGGGAGCGACCATTCAGCAGCGAGAGGAAATTATGTCCCTTCCCGACACCTCCGAAATGACGGTGGAAATTAGCGTCCACGAGTCATCCATCACCAAGGTCCAGCCGGGCCAGCTCGCAAAAATAACCATCGACGCCTTTCCTGACAAAACCTTTACCGGCAAGGTTCTCAAAATAGCGCCTTTGCCCGACCAGCGGCGAAGCTGGCTCAGCCCCGACCTGAAGGTCTATACCACACAGGTCTCTATTGACGGCTCGTATGACTTCCTTAAGCCGGGAATGTCCGCCAAAGTTGAAATAACCGTTGAACAGTTAGACAACGTAATTATCGTCCCTGTCCAGGTAGTGGCCAATCGCGGCGGAAAAAAGGTCTGTTACTGCATTACAGAGCGTGGAACCAAGGAGCGGGAAGTTAAGACCGGTTCCTTTAACGATACCTTCGTCCAGATTGTTGAGGGGCTACAGCCAGGCGAAGAGGTCCTTATGAATCCCCCGCGAATAATTGAGCCGACAATCGCGGACGCAAATGTTTCACAACGCCCGCAAAAACAGGTCACGGACAAAAAACAGCAAGAAGACCGCCCCGCCGCTGCAACCGACGTAAACGCGCATCAAAAACCCCAACAGGATAACCGCGAAACCAAAAGCGATTCCCAGAGGTAAGGCCACAATGATAGAACCGCACAAAACCACTGAGTTCAGGGCCGACTCGCCAATCCTCGTATTTGAAAAATTGTGCAAGAGCTATCTGCTCGGCCAGGTAGAATTACGCGCCCTGCGCGATATCGACCTGACCATCGAAAACGGCGAATATATGGCCATAATGGGCCCCAGCGGCTCAGGAAAATCCACGCTCCTCAACATCATCGGCTGCCTTGATAAACCAACCAGTGGAAAATACGTCCTCGGCAATCAGGATGTCTCCACTCTCGACGATAATCAGCTTTCCTCCATACGAGGCAAACACATCGGCTTTGTCTTTCAGTCATTCAATCTCATCTCGCAGCTTAACGTCATAGAAAATATCGAAGTCCCTATGTTCTATCAGGGGCTCCCGGAACACAAAAGCGAAGCCAAGGCAAGAGAGCTTGCCGAATTAGTCGGACTGGGCGACCGTGCCAAACACAGACCGTCCGAGCTGAGCGGCGGTCAGCAGCAGCGCGTCGCCATCGCAAGGGCGCTGGCCAACGACCCGCTGATAGTCCTTGCGGACGAACCGACGGGCAACCTCGACAGCGAAAGCGGCAGGGAAATCCTCGCCATCCTCGACCGGCTGCACGAACAGGGTAAGACCCTCATTGTCATAACTCACGACGAAGGCATCGCGAAACACACTCAAAGACAAATACGCCTTCTTGACGGACAAATCGAACAATAATGGTATAACAGTTAAATACTATGCTTTACAAAGTCAGACGAACGCTGAAACTTGGTATCAAGAGCTTATGGCTCCATCGCCTCCGCTCGACGCTGACCGCTTTGGGCATTATTTTCGGCGTCGCCTCGGTTATCGCGATGCTGGCAATCGGCGAAGGCGCAAGCCGGGACGCTCAGGAACGAATCGCCCGGCTTGGCAGCTTAAATATAATCATCAAAACCGCCCAGCCGCCCGAAGAGCAGCACGCCACCGGCCAGCAGCAGGGTCTGCGACAATATGGCCTGACTTACCTCGACGCCGAACGTTTTCGCAACAGCATCCCCAATGTTCAGGTCATAGTGCCGGTTCGTCGCATCTCTCATCAGGCCTGGTATCGTAACCGCAAAATACCCATTGAGATAATCGGCACTGTTCCCTGGCATCTCGAAACCTCCCCGGCCCGCCTTATCACGGGCCGGTTCCTCGCCTCCTGCGATATGGACTACAAGCAGGACATTTGCGTCATCGACGAACGGGTCGCCGACGAGCTGTTTACCTTCGACGACCCGCTGGGCCAGGACATTAAAATAGCAAGAGACCGCTACACGGTCGTCGGTATTGTCACCGCACAGGGACCTGTCTCGACAACGGAAAGCACACCAGAAGAAAAAGGGCCGGGGGCAGGCCAGAGCGGCGCAAACGCGGGCAATGTCTATATCCCCCTGACAACCGTCAAAGAGCGTTTCGGCGAGATGTCAATACAGGCAAGCGGCAGCAGCCGAAAAATAGAAAAAGTGGAGTTACAGGAAATCATAGTAAAAGTCAGTGAGTCAGCAATGGTTCAGCCCACACGCGACATCCTTAATACGCTGCTGGGCCAGTTCCACAAGAAAAACGATTATCAGGTCATAGTCCCCCTCGAACTGCTGCGCCAGGCCGAACGCACAAAACGTATCTTCAGCATCGTCCTCGGTTCAATCGCCGCAATATCGCTGCTGGTCGGAGGCATCGGCATTATGAACATTATGCTGGCCACCGTCAGCGAACGAACACGCGAAATCGGCATACGCAGGGCGCTCGGCGCAAGAAAAAAGGATATTATTTTTCAGTTCCTCTCCGAAACCCTCCTTTTGACCTTCGCCGGCGGACTGCTCGGTATCTCCCTCGGCTGCGTCATCCCCTTCTTTGTCACTCACTTCGGCAATATGCCAACCGTAATCACCGGTTTTTCGCTGCTGCTGTCATTCGGCATATCGGGCGCCGTCGGCGTCACCTTCGGCCTTTATCCGGCCTACCGCGCCGCCAATATGGACCCCATTGAATCCCTCCGCCACGAATAAACGCTTACCCTACACGCCCGATTATTCGGCGTTTATTCAATATACATTCCCCGCCGTGATAGGGTTTATTCAGCACCAACGAGCCAGGTTCTGGCAAATGCCGACAGGTCATTGAGAGAGACAGTGCCGTCCTGATTACTGTCGACACCACTGCACCAGTCGGGTGACCCGCAGTCGGTTCGTCCCCACTGGGCCGCGAAATCGGCAAAATCCGTAAAGCCCCTCATTAGAATGAACGGGGACAAGTATGCCCCGTTGATTACCTGCGGACTTAAATCATCAGGCCCCTGCCATGCCACCGAGATATTGTCATCACCAACGCCCGCCTTGTGCAATACTTCGATGTAGTACTTCTCACCGGCATCCAGCCAAACAGGTCCTGACTCCTGGTTGGAGTATTTGTTCCACTGACGTGGATACGTGTAGCCGGACAAAGATGCAATCCGGTTGCGGTTGACAGGGTCGGCATCTATGCTCAGCCACAGCTGGCTGTCGGCGGCGCTGGCAATCCAGAACGTATACTCGCCGTCGGCAGGCGAATACAGATACCCGCGAATACGCGTTCCATAGTCGTTTGCCACATCTACCGGCCCTTCCATACTACCGAGCAGGTCTATTCCGCTCGGATTATTGGGATAGTTCACATCCGCTTTCAAATTATTGACAGATGTTCCCTGTATGCCGTTCCACCATTCACGAAACACCCCGCCCCTGCCGCTAAAACCGACCTTCGTGAACTTAATCCAGTTGGCGTTCCAGCCAGCTGAGTCCATCGAAAGCCGCATTATATGCTGCCCCGGATTGAGAGCCACATCGTTGACCTCCACGGTCGTATAGGTTTGCGCATCACCTGTGGCTTCAAAGCTTACCGGGCCGGTCACATCCATCTTGTCGAACTCAATGTGGAAACTGCCGCCTGAACTGGCTGACGCCACCCGCATCTCAATATCATAGAAACCCCTTGTCTTAACATTGACCGTGTATTCCAGCCACTCGCCTGCCTCAATTCCGTTGACGTCGTAACCACCCTCGCTGCACGTCTCTATATCCACGTCGTCTGAACGGTAAGCGCCTCCGCTGTTGCCGGCGGTGGTGTCGTTATACGCGATGCCCTCGCCCCCAGTATCGTAATCCTCCGCTTCAATAGTGCCAGGAATAGCCCGTGCAGTCCCGCCATAAGGCAGTTGCGGCGGCTTGCCGGCCGGGTCGTCGTTTCTCTTCAAATAAAGCATATCCTTTACAAAACAGCCCATTTCGCCCTCGCCGCAGCGAAGAGTCCAGTCCGGGTAAAACATCGGCGGCTCCCACATACTACTGGCAACCCACGCCGTGCTGCCAATACCGTGCATTTCCCGAAAATCCATCAATGGCTGACCATAATCGGTAATCGTGCCCCAAAGCATCCCGTCCATGTTCGGGTCATTGCTGAAACCCCATTCTGTCATCATCACCGGATACACAGAAGCACACGTCATAATTTGTTCTATATACCACGATTGGCCTGAAAGCCAATGTATGGGATAGATATGAGAAACATAAACGACATTACCTCCCGATACAGGATATTCCACTGCAGGCCCGATGATTTGAGACCAGCTCGGCCCGGCTACAAGAATAAGATTATTCGGGGCGTGACTCCGCGCAGTATCAACCCACGGCTGCATATCAGCCATGACACTTAGCCATTTGGCGTTATCATCCCCCTGAATGTTATTAATCGGCTCATTAAAAATCTCAAAGAGAACGTGACTATCATTGGCAAACCGCGGCGCCATATAGTCCCAAAACTCGTTTACCACGGTAGTGTCTTCCCAAGTATCGGCGACATCATGGCAGTCGATGATTACGTAAAGGTTCTTCGATTTACAGTAATCGACAACCGCCCTGAGCGCAGGATATACATAGTCGTCATAATACATAGGGGGGTATGGGTAACACGGCACCCTGACAACCTTTGTATACCAGCCCTTATAACTCCCCTGGGTATCATTCATGTCCGTCACCCGGTCTATCATCGGGATGATGCCGCCCTCACTGTATTGGAGGTTCAATATCTCAGGTATAACAACACCCCTCAGGACAACCACGTTCCCATTGGGGTCCTTGATTTTATTGCCCTCCGTATGCAGCCAGGGAAGAGCGGAATTATCTGACAATACAATGTTGTAGTCGGCGGTCATTAAATTGCTTGGGTCTAAACCATCCTTCCACGCCTTTGCCTTGAGGGTAAGGGCGTGGTCGACGTGCACACTTGCGCCTGACGCGATGTTAGGGTCGCTTTCATTGGGGTCAAGGCCGGTGGTTGTGTAACGAATGGTTGCCCCGGGAGTGGCACAGGTAATCACAATATTAGGTTCGTAATTGTAGGTGCCGCCACCTGGCGAGAAAACAGGGGTATCGGTCATCAACTGATAGGTTGCAGATTTTACATTGCTGGGCTCCAGCCCGTCCTTCCACGCCTTTGCCTTGAGGGTAAGGGTGTTGTTGACGGGCACGCTTGCGCCTGATGCGATGGTTGGGTCGCTTTCGGTGGGGTCAAGGCCAGTGGTTGTGTAATGAATGGTTGCTCCGGGAGTGGCACAGGTAATCACAACATTCTGCGCCGAATTGTAAACGCCGCCGCCCGGAGTGAAAACAGGCACGGTCACCATGCTCGATGATTCCACGGTGAGTTTGATGTTCGGGACATAATCGGAGGAATAGGGGGCTGGCGTTCCGCCAGACCATGCCAGGGGGTCGCCATACCCACTATCAGTATAGTAGTATATTGTTCGGGTTCCGCCGGGGACCGAGTACCAGCAATAGCCCTCGTAGGTCCAGGAGTTGTTATTAAACGAGATATCCACTATCAGGTTTTGGGAGCCGTTGTACTCGAAGTTATTGGTGAAATCAAATTGCACCCAACCCGTGGCCGTTATGTTCTGATTTGCCTGGTAAACGGTGGTCCAGTCCGACGACTCCCAGTTCGGCGAGTCGCCGTAGGCGCTCATGTCGGTGTGTTTCATCCGGATTGTAAAGTTGTTCATCGTCTGCCCTGGAAGCTGCGTGACGTATAGCGCAAGGCCGGTTATCCTGCATGAACCGCCGAGTTCGCTCGCCAGATAAATGGTCTGCGTCCTGGCATCGTGAAAATAGGTGAACAATGGAAAATACCAGGATGACGTGCCGGTACCGATGATAACCTCGTCGCCGTGTGCCAAAAGCGGACAGATACCCAGAACAGCAAGAAACAAACACCTCCACCACAAAGGCAATAATCGTCTCGTATTCATCGCCCTATATCCTCCAAGAAATCAAATCTCCTACAATCGTGAAAAACGGCAATAACGGGGCTTAAGCATTCATCCCCGGTCCGCCGCCGCCCGTTCTTTCTAAACTAAAAGTGTATCATAAATTATCACCCTTTTCAATAATTAAAGTTGCAAGGGCAAATCAAAAACCCGGCTGACCAGACAACCCCTGATACTACTACAAAAAAGGCCGTAAAAACGCATCTTACGGCCTTTCCTGTCGCAATCAATGCGCCAATATTCGGCTATTCAGCACCAACGAGCCATGTTCCAGCAAATGTCACCAGGTCGTCGAAGAGAACGGAACCATTGTGGTTGTAATCAAAGCCGTTACACCAGCCGTTGCCTGAAGCGCAACCGGTTCGATGCCACTGTTTGGCGAAATCAGCAAAGTCACTGAAAACAGTGTACCAGGGACTAAGGTACCCGCCATCTATCACCTTTTGACTTATATCCGGCCCCTCCCAGGCCACCTCAACGTGGTCATTGTTGGTGCCTGCCTTGTGCAATACTTCTATGTAGTACTTCTCGCCGGCATCCATCCAAATACTGGACGACATCTGGCTATCGTATTTGTCCCACTCATACAAATCAGTATGGTCAGGCACATAAGCAATACGGGAGATGTTGATGGGGTCCGCATCTGTACTCAACCACAGTGCACTGCTGTCATAGCTGGCGATCCAGAACGTGTATTCGCCGGTGGTTGTCGGATGCAGAAACCCCCGCATACGTGTGCCGTAGTTGTTGCTCCAGTTGTACGGCGTTCTCAGACACGTGACCGGCACAATAAGGCTCGGATTCCGCGGGTAGTTTATATTCGAGGTCAGATTGCTGACCAACGTACCGGAGATACTGTTCCACACTTCAAGAGGGATTGTGCCCGTTGAGACAAGTTTTGTGAACTTAATATAGTTCAGATTCCAGCCGCCCGAATCTATGAAAAACCGCATCACCTGTTGACCTGCCGTGAGAGGCGAACTCATGACGTGCACGCTCGCAAAGGTCTGCTCGCCGCCCGTGTCCGGCACATCCACCGGCCCGGTCACGTCTGTGTTGCCAAGCACAATGTGAAAACTGCCGCCCTCACCGGCTGATGCCACACGTGCCTCAATATCATAGATACCCGCTGATGCAACATTGACCGTGTATTCCAGCCACTCGCCTGCCTCAATTCCGGTGACGTCGTAACCACCTTCGCTGCACGTCTCTATATCCACGTCGTCCGAACGGTAGGCGCCGCCGCTGTTGCCGGCGGTGGTGTCGTGATACGCGATGTCCTCCCCCCCAGTATCGTAATCCTCTGCTTCAATAGCGCCCGGAATAGCCCACGCGGTCCCACCGTAAGGCAGTTGCGCCGGCCTGCCGGGCTGGTCATCATTCCTTGTTATATAAAGCGAATCCTTCAGAAAACCGCCCATTTCACCTTCCCCCACGTGTAGAGTCCAGTCATAGATAAAAATAGGAGGCTCCCAGTCATAACTGGCCACCCAGGCGCTGGTGCTTATTTTGTGCGCTTCACAAAACGCCATCAGTGGCTGACCATAGTCAGTAATCGTTCCAAATAAATGGTCGCCGGCGGTTGCGATATAGCGGAATCCCCATTCGCTCATAAAAACCGGATAGACAGTAAGACAGGTTGTAATCTGATTCTTATACCACGCCTGACTGCCACCGAGCCAATGACCGGGATAGATGTGAGACACGATAACAATATTATTTCCTGTAAGGGGATAGCTGGCCGCCGGCGCAATAATTTGAGACCATCGCGGCCCGGCTACAAGAATAAGATTATTTGGAGCATAAGTGCGAACAATATTAATCCACGTTTGCATATTAGGTCTGCAAGTCAGCCAGTTGGCCACGTCCGAACCTCCGGAAGTATTAAGCGGCTCGTTGAAAAGCTCAAAAAGAACGTGGCTGTCGTTGGCAAACTTCGGAGCCATATACGCCCAGAACGTGTTTGTCTCTGTAGCTCTGTCGTAGGTATTATCGCCGACAAAATGCCAGTCGATGATTGCATAAAGGTCCTTTGTTTTACAGTAATCAACAACGGGCCGCAGAAGAGTGTTATAATAAGTATCATTACCATCGTTGGGGTCGAACGTGAAAGGACTTGCAAAATCTCCTTCCTGTTTCGGGTAAATCACCAGCCGGATGACATTCGGATACCAGCCCGGAGAATTTCCCTGAGTATCATTTTTATTCGTGAGCCGGTCAATCATATTGATTGCGCCGCCCTGCCATCGGTCTTCGGCGCCCAAATCAATCGTATCAACGCCCCTTAAGACAACAACGGTGCCGTTGGGGTCCTTGATTTTATTGCCCTCCGTATGCAGCCAGGGCGTAGCCGCATTGACCGGCAGAACTGAGTAAAAGATTGCGAACGCCGCAACAGTAATTAACCTCGTCCGGACAACCCCGGCAGGGGCTCCGATATAAAACCTGCCTTCTGCTTTCCGTTTCATCACTCTAACCTCCTAAAAATCAAACCTCCTTGAAGCATCTCCAAGCAGAATTTGTTATTCCTGCTCGTTTCAGACTAAAAGTATATCATAAATCATCGCTCTTTTCAAGAGTTAAATAGTCGCAACAACTAATACCGAAAGATTCAACTCGCCGCCTTTCTATCTGCAAGTCGGTTCGGCAATGCTCAACTATTCAGCACCGAACAGCCACAAGTTTGTGATAAACTGCATCAGGTCATCAAGCGTCACAGAACCGCTGTGGTTAAGGTCAGCACCACTGCACCAGCCGTTGCCTGAGGTGCAGCCGGTTTTTAACCATTGGTTTGCAAAATTACAAAAGTCCACATAATCAATAACATATGGAGACAGATAAGCACCTGTAATGGCCTGTCTGAGTATGCCTGGCCCTTCCCAGCCAACTGCAATATTGTCGCCGCCCCCACCTTCCTTGTGTCTTGCCTCGATATAATAAACCTGACCTGCAACCAGCGTTTTTGCGGAAGATTTTTGCTCAGCGGAGCTATCCCATTGATACTCATGTACCCAGTTTGATACCTGGCAAACTTTTACGGCATTGGCGGGATTATCATTGGTGCTTAACCATAATTCGCTGGCATCATCGCTGGCAATGTAAAAATAATATGTTCCGGTGGTGACAGGATACAAATAAC
>JBEKZA010000016.1:0-45638 GCA_049510335.1 Sedimentisphaerales bacterium
AGGAAACACCGAGTCCGGGGCGGCCTTCGGCGGGCCGCGTGACCGGTTCTTTGCACAACGTCTGGATTATGTCGGCCAGGTCCAGTGAACTTTGCAAATGAATAATTATATCGGGGCGCCTGGGATGCTTGCGTATTATCGTGGCGGAACGTTGGCCCGCCGGCGCATTTATGGTGATAGTGCCATCAGGCGACTCGATGAAAACGTCACCGCGGCAATATATTGGTGCGCCGAGAAGTATGATGCGGGGCTGCCCCTGGCGAGAGACGAGAATTGCGGGTTTGCCGGATTGTCCCGGCGTACCGGGAATCTGGTCAAGGTAAATACTGTTTGCTATCAGTTTCTCAGAAACACTGACATCGTTAAGCCGAATGAGGTTTTCGCAGGCGATGAAGCGGACGGAGAAATCATCGTCCCGCAAAAGCCCGCGAAGCAACGAGCTGGTGTCCTGTTTTGTGGCGGCAACTGCAATCGCGTTGACTGCCTCGATGCGATAAGGAGATGTCTTGTCGGAAGCGATATTCCAGAGGACGTCCCTGCCCCTATTATCACCGAGGTTCAGCATACAGCGGGCCGCACGCATACGAACCTCGGCGTCGGAGGAATTCAAAAGTGCGGCAAGTTTCGGCAGCCCTACATTGCCTATGGCTTCGAGGGTGATTTCGGCCGCATGTTTGTTCTGCGAGTTTGCCAGCTTTTGGATATTGGCGATTATCCTTTTCTCGACAAGCTCGGGTGTTTCCACAAGATACGTGGCCCTGACAAGCTGGATGAATCTGTCTTTTTCGGCGGCGTATTTGGTGGGCACGTGCAGTTCGATGCTGCCCGGGGCCAGTGCTACCGCAGTTTCATAACCGAATCGTTCATTTATGCGGTTTCGGATTTGGCTGACGACGCGATAGTCAGGGCGGCGGAGAGTAAGATTGACTTTGTAGTCGTCAGAAACCAGGCCGCCTCCCAGAATGTACCCGGCTCTGGCGTCGGCTGTGTTCGGGTCCAGCACATCGAGGTAAACGGGGCCCTCGGCGATGGCAAGGGACTTGATGCTGTTACCGAACTGCCGTGCTTCCTCGAGGTCTGCACCGTAAAGCCAGCCCCCTTCAAGAGAGGTTGTCTGAGTACTGGGCAGCGCGGTGACCCTGACGTCAAATCGCTGATTCGCAGAGGCGGCTGGCGGGATAATCCCATCGACGACAACAACGGCGGTATCAGGACTGCTTATAAGCTCATCGATGTTGACCTTTGTGTTCGAGAGACGCTGAAGGATGTATTTTTCGAGATACGCCCTTATATCCGGTGGGCATTCAGAAGAACCGGTGCCGTTAAGCCCGCCTACCAGCCCGTAGCCCCTTACCGGTATGGAATCAGAGGCGAAAATCTCTGCTAACGTTCCGATTGTGGGGCCAAGGTCGTTGATTTCCCCGGATGGACGGGTTTTGGACTGTGACCTTCCCGACCCCCCGCAGCCGAACGTCAACACCAGCGGAACCAGGGCTATACACCACAACATCTTCCGGCGATTAGATTTCGTAAACAAAGCGTATCTCCTTCGCTATTTAAGCAGAACTGCCCGCCATACGGCTGGCGGGCCAGCCGCAGCAAAATACTACCCGGCCCGCCCGGGTTCGTCAATAACTCCGTCCGCCGTAATGGGCTTGGCCATCCCTGTCGGGAGGCGTCCCTTACGGGAGTGCGAACAATCCCGCCCCGCGATGAGTGGAACACAACACGCATTACAAATGCTGCGGCCAGAACTCAAAAAAATTATTCGCCGATGATTTGACAGACGGCCTCTCTGTCGCGGGGGGACGTGTCAAAGTCGATGAGGACTATCTGCTGCCACGTTCCCAGGGTAAGTTCGCCTTCGACAATCGGGACGACCAGTGACGGGCCCAGCAGCGATGCGCTGACGTGCGAGTGGCCGTTGTCATCGTGCCAGGTCTGCTCGTGCTCATAACGGGCGTTCTGCGGCGCTATCTTCTCAAAAGCGGCCTTTATATCGTGTTTGACCAGGCCCGGCTCGTATTCGGTGGTTGTTATAGCGGCGGTCGAGCCGACGCTGAAAAGCGTCGCTGTTCCGGCGCGTATCCCTGATTCGGCGACGAGTTTGGCGGTCTGCGGCGTGATGTCAAGGATGTCGCAGTTGCCTTGCGTATGAATCCGGATTTTCCGGGTTATGACCATTGATCATAAGATAAACAATGCAGGCACTTTCAACAAGAGTGCGGTGCGGTTCGGCTCTATGCTGATTATTTGAGATGGAACCAGTTATAGGGACTTGCGAAGACAGGCAGTGTGATGATAATCTCGGAGAAAGTTTCTGCCGCGGCGATAACGGCAACTATGACGAGCAGACAGGAAGCAAGACGGAGTTTGCTGAGGATGCGCCGCAGGCCGTCGATATAAAGCACCAGGAAGGGCAAAATAGCGCCCGCAATCAGCCGGCCGGAGGTAAAATAGGGATGGTCACGTGATGGATAAAAGCATTCGCCGAAGTCATACCGCGTAGACATCACAGCAAGGAACGCAACCGACAGCGCGAGGACGAACAGGCACGCTGTAAGGGCAAGGCGACTCGGCTTATCCGTTTTGGTTTTATCGAGGACCAAGCCGAAAACAGAGACCGTGATAAACACGGCGGAGGATATTACGTAGAACCAGTCCATAAAGGGCGAGGCGATTCTTTTGAATCGCCAGACGAACTCGCCTCGCCAGAAGGTTTTGGTCAACTCGGTAAGAAAATAAAACAATCCTGAAGGGGTAAAGATGGGATGGTTAAACATTTCACTGAAAGGTTTCGGTGTCCATGTGCGGATATGGAGTGAAGCGGCTGCGCCTGAGAAGTCGCCGAAGAGAACATAGTTTCGACCAAGCCACAAGGCAATGGGCACAACGGCCGCGACGGCGAAAGCACCGACGGAAAACAGAACGTGCCTGAGCCGTTTTTGGGAGACGGCCCGCTTTATTTCGATGAGGATAACGCAGGCAGCGAGGGGCAGGATTGCGATATTTGAGGTCTTGGTGAGAAAGGTGGCTGCGACAGTCAGGCCGGCAAGCAAATGGTATCGCCAAGATTTATCATCAAGACAAATCCACAGGAGCATAAGAAACGCCGCCGCGAATACAACGGGCGAAAGAACGTCGCCGGTGATGGCAAAGAATATGTCCTGCGGGAAAAAGGCGACCAATATCAGCAGAACGATTTGCTGCTGCGGACTTGTGCGGAAAAACCTGCGGGAAAAAATATAGGACAGCCACACAAATGCGGCGATTAGCAGAACGTTAAGAAAGCGAACCCAGTAGAGCAGCCGGGCGTCGGCGGCGCCGAGTGATATGCCGAGCCGGCACCAGAGGCCCGCCAGCATATAATAGGCCGGCCACATCCAGGTTTCGACGTTGTCCGAGGTGACCAGCTCGGCAATGATACCTGTAATTGCACGCGGCGAATGGTCGGTCGGCAAGTCGAAATACTCGCCCGAACCGTTCGCAGCAATTATTTTGGCGGCGTCAGGGTCGAAATTTTCCAGTGGCGCGGCGGGCAGATGCCCGCGAGAATACTTGAAAACCACGTCAAAATGGTACTGCTCATCAACGTTATTGAAGAAGGGAAACGCGGCACTGAAGATAAAGACGCGGATGGCGGCAATGAGACATAGACCGGCAACCACAAGCCGTTCGTGTTTTGATAAGCCGGAAATCCGGTCAACAGCCATAAAATCGGCGTCCCTCGAAGTCGGAGGCCGGTAATTGTGGTTTTTCCTCATGGTTTGCATCGGTGGCAGGTATGATAATGAAGCATCACCGGGTATGCAAGACAACACGCGAACAGAACATTGAAAAATCGGGCCGGCGAACCTATAATCAAATAATCAAAGCGTCCGGGTATGGCTTTATGAACCACAGGAACGTGCAAAATCGTGTTTGAGGCGTTGGCGGAAAAATTCGGGTCGGTGTTTCGGTCGCTTTCGGGCAGAGGCAAAATCACCGAGGCGAACGTGTCGGACGCGGTGCGCGACGTTCGCAAGGCGCTTTTGGAAGCGGACGTTAACTATCAGGTGGTCAAGCAGTTCTGCAAGGACGTGCAGCAGGCGGCCATCGGGGCGGAGGTAATCAAGTCGCTGCACCCCGGACAGGTCTTCGTCAAGATTGTCAACGATGAGCTGACAAAGACGATGGGACCTGTTGATACAAATATATATTATGTGTCGCCCGGGCCAACACTGATACTCCTGGCGGGATTGCAGGGCTGCGGCAAAACAACGACGGCTGCGAAATTGGCCAAATATATCGTGGATAAGGGCAAAAAGCCGTTGCTTGTGGCGGACGATTTACAGAGACCCGCGGCAATTGAGCAGTTAATAACACTCGGTCAGCAACTAAATATCCCCGTTTACAGCGAGCAAAGCAGCGACGCGGTGAAGGTCGCCAAAAACGCGGTATCGCACGCCAAACAAACGGGCTTTGACGTTGTGATTCTTGATACGGCCGGCCGGCTCCACGTTGACGAAGAAATGATGACGCAGATAAGCGACGTCGCAAAAGCCGTCGAGCCGCACCAGATTTACCTTGTCTGCGACGCGATGACCGGTCAGGACGCGGTCAATTCCGCAAAAGAGTTCAATGACCGGCTCGAATTAGACGGCGTAATACTCACGAAATTAGACGGCGACGCCAGGGGCGGCGCGGCGCTCAGCGTCAAGGCGGTCACAGGCAAACCCATAAAATTCATCGGCGTCGGCGAAAAGCTGGACAAGCTCGAGGAATTTCATCCCGACCGGATGGCAAGCCGGATTCTGGGAATGGGTGATATCGTCACGCTGGTCGAAAAGGCACATGAACAGTTCGACGCCGAAGAGACGGCCAAACTTCAGGCAAAAATGGCTGAGGGAAGTTTCGGCTTCGATGATTTTTTAAAACAGATGGAAGCCGTCAAGAAAATGGGGGGGATGAAAGACCTGCTTAAATTGATGCCGGGTGGCGCAGCCCTTGAAGAGATGGACCTCGACGAGGGAGAGCTGAAAAAAATGGAGGGGATTGTTCATTCGATGACGCAAAGAGAAAGGCGGGACCCCGACGTGATAAATTCGTCCCGGCGAAGAAGAATTGCCGCCGGGGCGGGGGCACAGCCCCACGACGTGTCAGGGCTGGTCAAGACATTTATGCGAAGCAGGGATATGCTCAAGGCGATGTCGGGCGGCAAAATGGCCGGGCTCAAGGCCCTGATGTCGGGCGGCCTCAGTTTGGACAAATTAGGCGAGGCAATGGCGTCGGGCAGGAAAATCAAGCAGCGCTCCAGAAGAAAACAAATCATAATCCGCAGAGGAAAGAAAATACGGCGGTGAGCCAAATCATTCCTATCGAGCAATATCTCGAAAAGGTATCACGTTTTGCCGGCAGCGACTATGGCCGGCTTGTGCGCGAGCAATTCCGTGATAACGACGGGTCAAGCGAACTGGGTATGCTGGCCAGCCCCACACCGCAAGAGTTGGAGCAGCTTCGTCGAGCGATTGCGATTATGACTGCCGACGAAAAGCAAGACGCCGACAAGCTTACCGACGAGCAAATCCACAAAATCGCCGCCGACGCCAAAGTTGACCCGGGTTTACTCGCTATTTTTCTCAACGGCTACGCCCTGCATCACAAAAAACGCCGTTGACCCCTTCGGGCAGAACGCCCAAAAAGCCGTTGCAGTTAGGGGCTGATTCTGCTATACTCCCGGGCTTTATTGGCAAACGTGTCCCGCGGCCAAATTGGTAGGCCAAAGCGGGAATTGATTATAGACGTAATTGAAAAGGAGAAGCAAATGTCGGTAAAAATCAGGATGTCGCGGCATGGCAGACGGCACAGGCCGTTCTTCAGGATTAACGTCATCGACAGCCGAACGCCACGCGACGGCAAAATTATCGAAAAACTCGGACATTACGACCCCCTCGAAAAGAGCACCGAGAAGGATCTCGTCCTTGATATTGAACGAGTCAAGTTCTGGCTCGATAAAGGCGCGATACCTTCGGACGCGGTATCGGAGATACTGCTTCGCAAGGGTATCAAGCATAAATACGCTGCTGAAAGGAAGACCCGCAGGGCGCTGGCCAGGAAAAGGGTCAGGGCGGCGGGGCTGCCGTTCCTGAAATCGGAACGCAAAACTGAAGAAAAAAAGGCCGCGGGAGCAGCAGCACCGGCAGCGGAAAAACCCAAAGAAGCACCCAAACAAGAGAAGAAGGAACAGCCGGAAGCGAAGGCGTAAGAACGTCACTGATAATCAATAGAAAATAGGGACGGGGACGATGCGGATAGACGTTCTGACGCTGTTTCCGGAGATGTTTGAGTCGCCGTTGAGTCATTCGATACTCAAACGCGCGCAGGATGCCGGCCTCGTCGAAATCGTCCTGACCAATATCCGCGACTTCTCCAAGGACAAGCACAAAAAGGTCGATGACCGGCCATACGGGGGCGGACCGGGAATGGTGATGATGTGCCAGCCGGTTTTCGATTGCTTCGAACAGGTCGAAAAGCTGTCGCCTGATAAAGGCCGGGTGATTCTGCTTACCCCACAGGGCAAACCCTTCACGCAGAAATTAGCGACGGAACTTGCCGGCGAAAAACGACTCATCCTCATCGCGGGCCATTACGAGGGGTTCGACGAACGAATCAGAACCGGATTAAACGCCGAGCAAATCTCAATAGGCGACTACGTGCTTTCTGGCGGGGAGCTGGCAGCTATGGTCATTATCGACGCAGTCGTCCGGCTTATTCCCGGTGCGCTGGGCGATGAGGGCTCTGCGGAAGACGAGACATTCAGCGAAGCTGCCGGCGGCGGACTGGAGTATCCGCAATATACAAGGCCTGAGACGTTTCGCGGAATGAAGGCGCCTGATATTCTGCTTTCGGGCCATCACGGCGAAATCGAAAAATGGCGCCGTAAACAATCCCTTGAAAGGACTCGACAGAACCGTCCGGATTTGCTAAAAGATAAACAAAAATAAACCCGCCTTACGTCCGGCGGATAAAAAAACAAAAATGAGGTGAAAAATGAAAAGCGAAAACTTGTCACGTCGAATGATTCTTAAATCTGGGCTGGTTGCGTGTGCCGGCGTTTGCTCGTTAGAGGCAATCGTAAAAGGAGCAGAAGAGGTAAACAAAATGGAAGTGGCGAAAAAAGCGAATAAGGAAATACCCATCGGACTGCAAATGTGGACGGTGAGAACCGAGTGTGCGAAGGATTTCCCCGGGACGATAGCGGCGGTGGGCAAGATGGGCTACGCGGGCGTGGAGTTCGCCGGCTACTATGAACGCACGGCAAAGGACATCCGCAAAATGCTCGACGATAACGGTCTGAAATGCTGCGGGACGCATATACGACTCGATACGCTGACCGGCGACAATCTCGCAAAGACAATCGAGTTTAATAAAATAATCGGCAACAAGTTCCTGATTGTGCCGTCACTGGACCAGAAAACGCACACGACAAAAGCAGTGTGGATAGATACCGCGAAGACCTTCAATGATATTGCGGCAAAATTAAAGCCGGAGGGTATGAGGATTGGCTACCACAACCACCCGTGGGACCTTACGCCGATTGACGGCGAGAAACCGTTTGATATCTTCCTTGATAACACCTCCAAAGACGTGATTATGCAATTAGACATTGGCCACGCCATGCACGGCGGGATTGACCCGGTCGCTTATCTGAAAAAATACGCCGGCCGGGCCGTCACAGTGCACATCAAGGAATACTCGGCGACGAACTACAAGGCCCTAATCGGCGAAGGCGACGTCAAGTGGAAAGACGTCCTCGCGGCCTGCGAATCGGTCGCCGGAACGCAATGGTATATCATCGAGGAAGAATCAGGGGCATATCCGCCGCTGGAAGCCGCCGAAATGTCGCTGAAAAACTTCAAAAAACTGCGAACCTAAATCTTAAAAAAACGCTTGTTATTGCTACCAAAAGGGTTATAATACCTGCTTTGAAGGGCGGGTCTGTGTATCCCGCAGTAAACCTCACTGTGGTGAATTTTGTTGTAATAACAGGCAGTATCAGGAGTTAAAGCAGTGAAGACAGTGCTGTTGGACAAAGTCGAAAGCAAGTGCCTGAAAAAGGATATACCGCATTTTGAAATCGGGGACTCAGTGGACGTTTCCTGCCGGATAAAAGAAGGAGACAAGGAGCGGATAGGCATATTTTCCGGAACGGTAATCGCCCGCAAAGGCCGGGGCATCAATTCGACCTTCACGGTCCGCAGGATTGTCGCAGGCGAAGGCGTCGAACGCATATTCCCCATCCATTCGCCCAATATAGTCGGCATTAAGGCGACCAGAAGCGGCAAAACTCGCAGGGCCAAACTGTATTATCTCCGTGAGCGGACCGGTAAGTCCACCAAGCTGGCCCACGAACACTCGGAACACACCGTCGTGAGTTAATCCTGAATCTTCTCTCGCGTAAACAATCCTTGAAAAACGCCCGGCGATTGTGTACACTGCTGTCTATACCTCACCGCTCGAATAATGTAATGAGCTATAGACAGGATGGAATCTGAATGCGAACATCTGCACGGACGCAAGAAAATTCTCACCGCAGCGAACCGCTTCACAGAAATCATCGGCGGGCGAACTCCGCTGACAAAACCTGGGTCATCACTCCGCCTGACCCGCGAGCCGCTCAGCTCGCAAAATCGCTCAAGGTCTCGCCTCTTTTGGCGCAATTGCTCATAAACCGCGGCGTCGCCGACGCGCAATCCGGTTCTGCCTTTCTCAGGCCAAAACTGACCGACCTCATAAGCCCCGAACTGCTCCCCGGCGTAAAGACCGCCGCACAAAGAATCAAGCAGGCCCTGGCACAAAAACAAAAAATCACCCTCTACGGCGATTACGATGTTGACGGCATAACCGGCGTCGCCATCCTCTGGCAAATCCTCATGCTGCTCGGCGCCAGCGTCGATTACTACATCCCGCACCGTATCGACGAGGGCTATGGCCTGAAAACCGACGCCGTGGAATCCATCGCAAAGACCGGCACACAATTACTTATTACCATCGACTGCGGCGTCACCGCGAATGCCGCCGCCGAGCTGGCCCAAAAGCTCGGCCTCGATTTGATTATCTGCGACCACCACTGCTTCATCGAGCCGCTCCCGCCGGCTGTCGCCATCGTCCATCCCGCGCTCGATAAATCCTATCCCAACCAAGATTCCTGCGGGGCATTAGTCGCCTTCAAACTGGGCTGGGCCGTAGCCGACCTGTTCAAAACCGGTTCACGCCTCAGCCCCCAGATACGCGACTTTATGCTCAATGCCACCTCTCTTGCCGCGATGGGTGCCGTTGCCGACGTGATGGAGCTTCGCGGTGAAAACAGGACGCTCGTCAGTTTCGGCCTGAGTTTGCTTTCCGATACAAAATTGCCCGGCCTCCGTGCCATCATCGACTCCGCCGAGCTTGCAGGCAAAGGCCTCGACAGCTACCACATCGGCTTTCGACTCGCGCCGATGCTCAACGCCGCGGGCCGAATGGGACACGCCCGGCTTGCCGTCGAGCTGCTCACCTCCACTTCACAACCACACGCCGCCCAAATCGCCGAATATCTCAAGGCACAGAACGCCCAGCGCCAGCGATTCGAGCGAAAAATCTTCAACCACGCCTGCCAGCTAATCGCCCAGCAGGGCCTGGACAACCCCGAAAGAAAAACTATCGTCGTCACCGACTCATCCTGGCACTCAGGCGTTGTCGGCATAGTCGCCTCACGAATAGTCGATAAATTCTTCCGCCCCGCCATTGTGATTAACTCCACCTCCACGCCCGCCCAGGGTTCCGCCCGCTCCGTCCCCGGCTTCGATATCCTCGCCGCAATCTCCGCCTGCTCGAAACATCTCATCACCTTCGGCGGCCACAAAATGGCGGCGGGCGTCACCATCCAGCCGGAAAATATTCAGAAATTCGCCGACGCTATCGAGGATTACGCTCAACATCACCTCTGCGACGAGCACCGCACCCCGAAACTGCACATCGACGCGCTCGCCCAGTTGTCCGAATTCACCTACGAAAGCGTCTGCGAGCTGCAAATGTTAGGCCCATTCGGCCAGGGCAATCCCGAACCCCTCTTCGCAACCAAAGGCGTCCGCCTCTGTGGCCCGCCCCGCAGGGTCGGCACTGATGCCGACCATTTGCAGATTGCCGTCACCGATAACACAAACTCAATCCGCTGCATCGGTTTTCGTTTCGGCTCGCTGGAGAAAAAACTGCTCGAATGTGACTCTTTCAATATCGCCTACCACGCGGCAATCGACGCCTTCAACGGCAACCACTCCGTCCAGCTCGTCCTCGACGACATCCGGTTCGAATAACCGCCCACTTATTCGCCGCGGTTCACTATTATCTTCTCGATTTTGAATCTGCCCAGCGTCGTAGCGATATTGAAAAAGTCCGCCGGCTCGCCGTCGCCCGCCGCAAACGCGATATGCCCCGCGTCAAATCCTCCCAGCCCCCCTGCGTTGAATGCCGAATCAAGCCCGACCCACTTGCCCCCGATATACGCCTCCGTCCAGGCGTGCCCTCCGAAGCCGGTCCTGCCCTCGAAGTCCTCCACGTATGCCACGCCCATAACAACCCTTGCGGGTATCCCGGCCGCCCGGCACGTCGCCGCGCACAAAACCGCAAACTCCGTGCAGTCGCCCCTCCTGCTCACCGCGACCTCCGACGCCGAGGCGTACCCCACCGACAAGCTTGCCTCCGTCACGTACCCCGCCACAAAACGCTCTATTTTCCGCGCCGCTTCAGCCGCATCCTTCGCGTCGCCCGCTGCACGTTTGGCAATTGCGATTATCTTCGCATCGTCGCTCTGCAGGTATCTGCTCGGCCTGGTCTCCTCAAAAATCTTCTTGTCCGTCCCGTTATAAGGCAGCGCCACCCCCGCCGGCGCACTAACCGGCTTAACCACCACAATTACCGAACCGTCGCCCTGCCGCTGGACCTGCTGATTGTCCCCCGAAGGTATCGTAAAGCCGCCCGCTCCTTCAACCGGCTTCAAATAATACGTAATCGACTTCGCCGAGCCGACGTTTTCGATAGGCGCGGGACTCGCTACAAACATCTTGTCCACTATATCAAGAGCCTGGTTGTCCCCCAGCGCAAACTCCTTCGCACAAGCCACCATCTCCACATTCATCCCTGCCATCGACATTATGCTTTTCAATGCCCCAAATTCATCGTCCACAAAACAAGTTGTTGTCATCTCCCCGGTCCCGGGCATACTCATCGTCGTCTCGACCTTCGTCAACGTTACCACCCTGCCCAGTAAATCCACCGCCTGCTTGGCCCCCACCCGAACATGTGAGTCAATTGCCGCCATAGCCCCGGGGCTGAATATCTTCACATCGTATTCAGCACCCTCCTTCAATCCCCTTTCCGCTTCAATCAGGCGCAGCCCCTCCGCCATCACCGCGCCTTTGGACCAGGTCATATTGCTGTCCTGCACGGCGCCCATTCCCGTCGTTCGCGTCCGGACTATCCCGTCTTTGCCGACCGTCCCCTCAATCTTCATAGTCCCTATCCCCATATTCTGCTCAGTGGAAAACGATATCGGCTCTCCCTTCAATGTCTCGACGCAGGTTTCAGTCGTACTGATGCTAAGCGAAACCCCCGCCCGGTCTATCTTCATATCAACTGTCTCCGTCGTCGTCACCTGCCCGTTGGCCACGGCCCTGCTGTGCGTCGCATAACCAACCTTTGTGCCGTCCATCAAAACCGCATAGTATTCAACGTTCTGCGTCTGCGCCCCGATGCAGATGCCACACTGCAACGCGATAAGCACAACAACCGACAATCTTGCCTTCATAATCCGCCTCATTTCAAAAAAACCATCGTCTCGTTTTGGAATATCCTGCCGGATTAGTATAAACCCTTCATTGCATCTGACAAGTTATCATCCTAAAATACACCGATTACTATTAACTATACGTTAAACGCTATTTTTAATGCTATGAATTTTGACGAATTGTTGAAGCTCGTTCGCTCGCCGGGCCGACCGCGCCTTTGCGACGATTCCCGACGCGTTGCCGCCGGCGACATCTTTGTCGCCGTAAAAGGCCCCAACGTCGATGGCCACGACTTCATCCCCCAAGTCATCGCCAATGGCGCAAAATACATCGTTTGTCAAAATCAATACATAAGTCACGAGTCACGGGAAACGAGTCACGTCGTTATTCCCGTCCCCGACTCATCCCTCGCCCTTGCCTCACTCGCTCAGGCCTACAACGACGACCCGGCCTCGAAACTAACCAACCTCGCCGTCACGGGCACCAATGGAAAAACAACCGTCACGTTTCTTGTTCGCTCCTGTTTTCAGGCCGCAGGAGAAAAATGTGGCCTTATCGGGACCGTCATTTACGATACCGGTCTTGGCGTAGTCAATGCAGAACTCACTACCCCTGATTGCCTCACCATCGCGCAGGCACAGGCGCAGATGCTAAAGGCCGGCGCAAAATTTATGGTAATCGAGGCAAGCTCCCACGCCCTGGACCAGAACCGTCTCGCCGCCGTCGGCTTCAAAGTCGCCGCCTTCACCAACCTCACAGGCGACCACCTCGATTACCACAAAACTACCGAAAATTACTTGGCCGCCAAATCAAAACTGTTTAGCACGCTCTCTCCCGACGCAATAGCCGTCCTCAACAAACAATCGCCATACGCACAACAAATAGCCCAATGCACCAAAGCCAAAATCCTCTTCTACGCCGTAGATGAACCTGCTGACCTGTCCGCTCATATCAATTCGATAGACATTACCGGCACGAATTTCACCCTTCGCTGCCAGGGCCAAAATCTTACCATCCAAACCCCTCTGCTGGGCCGCTACAACGTCGCCAATCATCTCGCCGCCGCCGGTCTGTGCCTCGCGGCGGGGCTGAACCTCAACGCAATCGCTCAAGGCCTATCGTCTCTGGCCGCCATCCCAGGCCGGCTCGAAAAAATCCCCTCTCAATCCGGCTTTACCGTCCTCGTCGATTTCGCTCACACCGACGACGCACTCAACAACGTCCTGTCCACCCTCAAGCCGCTGTGCAAGGCCCGACTAATCGTCGTCTTCGGCTGCGGCGGTGACAGGGACAAAACAAAAAGACCCCGTATGGCCAAAGTCGTCGAACGATTCGCTGACCTCGCAATCGTGACCAGCGATAACCCCAGAACCGAAAATCCCAACGATATAATAAATGAAATTGTCGCTGGCTTTGAAAAAGGCACCTGCATTCGAGGTAATCAACTACGAGATACGAGCGACGAGCGACGAGCGACGAAAATCGTAGAGCCGGACAGAAAAAAGGCCATTGCCCTCGCAATCAAATCAGCCGGCACCGGCGACGTTGTCCTCATCGCAGGCAAAGGCCACGAGAACTACCAAATCATCGGCAAACAGAAATTCCCATTCTCCGACAAAACCATCGCTCTCAATTTGCTTCAAAATAAATATGGTTAGCCCCGGCTCCTGCCTGCCCCAGCAAGTCGTTGGCAGGGGTGGCCGGGGTCATTCCCGCGAAAGTGGGAATCCAGAAATTTCCCCCGTCATCCGTTGGAGAATGGCAGAATATAACCCAAGCCAAAGAAAGGACTTAGCACCCATTTACAAAAATAGTTAGTTTTTAGATAAAATTTTTTAACTAACGGTTGACAAAGTTCGTTTTTACTGATAGTTTATGATTAACGTTCTTTGAAAAGTCAAAGCGTTATTCGGGTCGGTTTAAAAAGACTCTCCCTGTACCACCATCTCGGCGTTCTTGATGAGCTACATACTGTGTAGCTGCCTCGCTTTTTGGCGAGTGTGTTTTGATGGGCGACAGATTGTCTTGGCGTCGTATGTCCCTCTATCTGTTTGGTTAACCGATAGATTCCTTCGCCTCTATTTTGACGGCCGTGATTTGGATGAGGACACGACAGCTCGACATTTTATTTGCACATCGGAACAAACCGCAGAACGTATTTCCAGTCGTCACAGACGAATAATTTTTGAAGACCGTGTCGTGGTAATACGTCATTTGCAGTGTAATGAAACGGTAGAACTGTTTCATAGAAAATTAGGGAGCCGGCTCCGCTAACTCGGCAACGAGTTACGAGCTGGTCGAACTATCATTTCTACAGGGAGAACTTACGGCCGAATTGGAGTCCGGTCCGCGTGGACCGACAGTACGACCGTGTTAACTAATAAATTTAAGAAAGGAGGTGAAAAATGACTAGAATCAGCCAAAAGGCCGACCCGAGATGCCGTGAAGCCCAAAAGGAGTTGGAGAAGATTATCGCTGCAATACAGCGACTTCTCAATAATCCCGGAGTGGTAGGCAACACGGGTTCGGTCGCATTAAAGGCCGTGCTCGCCCGTTTAAAGGCGCTTCAGGCAACAATTCTTTACCATCCTGATGATCAAATCGACTGGGTGGCAATTATAGGATTGCTTGTCTCTATCGCTGATTTAATAAACAGGCTATGGCAATAATGTGACTCCCTTTTTCTTTTGTTATCGAGGAGGAATAATCATGTTTGCGGGTCAAGTCATAAAACTAATTCGTACTGCAGATGGCCTTCAACAGGGCCAGTTTGCCCAGAGTCTGGACGTAAGCCGCACGTATCTTTCTCAGGTTGAGAACGGCCGGAAGGAACCGAGCATTTCTTTCTTGAAAAGATGCTCCAAAGAGCTGCGCGTACCTTTGCCGTTGTTATTGTTCAGTGAGCAAAATCCGAATGATGATGATAACGTCCTTGCTGAACTTCGTAAGATTTTGGCCGGCATTTTGATGGCTAGGGCATCACAGTTATCTGGTGGGAAACAATTGGAATTCCGGAGATGGTAAATAGACAAATAAAGTCATTAAGAATTAGAGATTTAACGCACCTTGCCAAGCATCTTGGCACCACACCCCCGGAATTAGACGAGATATGTCATAATATTGAGACTCATCCGCGTAAGTATTATTTCCATTGGGAAAAAAAGACAAAAAAGGGCAAAGTTCGCCCGATGGTCAAGGTTTACGGCCGTTTAAGGAATGTATTGGACCGGCTGAATTATCTGCTGCAGCGAATCAAATTGCCCCCTTATGTTCATGGAGGTGTTCCGGGTCGTTCGACTATTACAAATGCGCTGCCCCACCGCACCCAACCCATGGTATTGGGTGTGGACATCGAGAAACATTTCCCCAACGTTAGGCCAATCAAGGTCTATTCAATGTTCGTTAATCAGCAGCAGTGCACCCCTAATGTTGCTCGCGTCCTTACAAGATTAACCACTTTGGACGGCGGTCTCCCCCAAGGCTCACCTACGAGTGTCGCTGTCTCAAATTTAGTTACATTAAATCTTTCAAAAAGATTGCGTGATTTTGCGGAAGTACGCCATTGCAAATGCACCCAATACGTTGACGACTATACTTTTTCCGGAAAGGCAAAATTTGCTTCTTCTGAAATCAAAATTTTAAATATTATTGCTCAAGAAGGGTTTAAGGTTAATCCTGCAAAAACAAAAGTGATGAAAGGTGATGAGGAAAAGGTTGTGGCAGGCATAAAAGTCAATGCTCGTCACCTTGACGTCCCCAGGTCTAGTATCAAGGATGTCCGTGCCGCTATTCTGGATTTGAAGACCGACATACAACGTGGTTATCCCCTCACCGATAAGCAAATCCGTTCAATAGAGGGAAAAATCCGTTATATCTCGTCTTTTAATCGTGGGGCAGGAAAGTTCTTACATAGGCAGTTACGAACTATCGCTCCTAACTTACACTAATTCCAATTCACGTACTTTTCCTTTTGTTTTGCACTTCGAGATTCGGTTTAGGATTTACCGAATACGCCGTCCTTCCTTTTTTGCCTTTCTTCTCTTGCCTTTTGAATTGATTATCAACCTCTCAATACGTATGCTGTGCATTCATTATGAAAAAATTATTAATAACAGACCTGGCCAAGATTCTAAACGCCCGCGTTATTACTGTCTCTGGCGCAGTACGCAGTACACAGTACACAGTACAGAAATTTGCGTCGGTCAGCACCGATTCGCGAACAACTCAGCCCGGCGACTGCTTCTTCGCCATTTCAGGCGAAAAATTTGATGGCCATAACTTCTTAGCCGACGCGTTTGCAAAAGGCGCAACCAGCGCGGTCGTCAGTCAGGATATTTTGCCCGACAAATTCCCTGACAAAATTATTCTCAAGGTCCCTGATACAGTCAAATCGCTCGGCGACCTCGCCTCCTGGTATCGTAAAAATTGCGATTTCAAGGTCGTCGCAATCACCGGCTCGGTCGGCAAAACCACCACAAGACAAATCGTTTATCACGTTCTCTCGCGGCGATTCAGAACTCACCAGCCAACCAGAAACTTCAACAACTTCATCGGCCTGCCCCTGTCCATTCTCGCCGCCCCGCCCGACTGCCAAATCCTCGTCCTCGAACTGGCGACCAACCACCCGGGCGAAATCGCATATCTCTCGAAAATCGCCTCACCTGATATCGCGCTTGTCACAAACGTCCATCCCGCGCATCTGGAGGGTTTTGGCACAACAGAAAAAATCGCCGAAGAAAAATTGTCCATCGCTGCTGACCTTCGTCCCCGAGGCACGCTCATAATCAACGCCGATTGCCAGCCCCTCCTCGATTCCGCCCGCCGGGCAAAACTCACCTTCAAAACCTTCTCCTGCTTTACAGATGCCGATTACCATACAAACAACATCATTGTCGGCCCGTTCGCCAGCACCTTCACCGTCGGTAATGTCATCGTTAAACTCCCTCTGCCCGGCCGGGGCAACGTAGAAAACGCCGTCGCCGCCTGGTCAATCTGCTCCTCGCTCGGCGTTTCCGCCGGCGACTTCGCTGACGCCGTAAAAACCATCAGCCCCGTTTCTATGCGCTCTGAGCTGCTCCAAATCGGCGGACTTACGGTCATAAACGATTGCTACAACGCAAACCCCGCTTCTATGAAAAACGCCCTCGAAATCCTGACTCGGCTCGCCAACCATCAAAAACGCCGAGCGGTCTTCATTTGCGGCGATATGGCGGAGCTTGGCGAGTCCGCCCAAACCCTCCACCGGCGACTCGGCGACCAAATCGCCTCCGCAGGCGTTCGCCTTCTTATCACGGTCGGCAAACTCGCCGGCTGTGCCGGCGATGCCGCCAAAAACGCTGACGCCGGCCTCCAAATGAACCGATTTGCCAACCAGGCCGAACTTTGCGATAACCTGCACCTTTTGATAAAAGATTCCGATATAATATTAGTCAAGGGCTCGCGTATTAATAAACTTGAGTCCGTTGTTGGTAAATTGAAAGAGCTTTTCGGTGAATCCCGACAGGCCGGGACTCATCGGTCACGGAAGACAGAAATAAAATGATTTATCATATTCTTTGGTTCTTGCGCAACGTTTTCACCCATCGGCTGGGTTTCTACGCCTACCAGGAAGTTGTTTTCCGCGATATGGCCGCCCTTTTGACGAGTTTGGCCCTGGCGCTATTGCTTGGCCCCCGCATTATCCGCTGGCTTATGAAGAAAAAAATCGGCGACCGCCCCGAATTCAACCACGCCACCCTCAACGAGCTTACCAAGGGAAAAGCCAACACCCCCACTATGGGCGGCCTCATCATCATCTTCGCCGTCCTTGTCTCCACTCTCCTGTGGGCCAAGCTCAATAACCCCTTCATTCAAAAAGCTATTCTGCTTATCTTCTGGTTCGGCGCCCTCGGCGCCGTTGACGACTGGCTCAAGCTCACCGCCGAAACACACCATCGCAGCCGGGACGGCCTCAAACCCTGGGAGAAACTCCTCTTCCAGTTCGGCGGCGCAGTCCTCATCGCATCCTTTCTCTTTATGGACTTCGCGAATATAGAGGACGGGCGAAAATTCTGGCTGCCATTCTACAAGCACGGCCTGCCACTGGCGAACTGGACGTTCATCCTCATCGCGATTTTGTACCTTTCGGCCACGAGCAATGCCGTCAACCTCACCGACGGAATGGATGGTCTCGCCGCCGGCTGCACGGGCATCGCGTCATTGGTGCTGGCCATCCTCTGCTACGTCGCCAGCGAAACTATGAGCCGAACCTCTAACGTCACCTGGGCAAGTTATCTGCTGCTGCCGGCCATCCCTCAGGCGGGCGAACTCTCCGTATTTTTCGCTGCCATTCTCGGCGCCGTTCTCGGCTTCCTCTGGTACAACTGCCACCCGGCGCAGGTTTTTATGGGCGACGTCGGCTCGCTGCCGCTCGGAGCGGCTATGGGCTACGGCGCATTAGTCACCAGAAACGAAATCCTGCTGCTCATCATAGGCGGCGTTTTCATCATCGAGCTTTTAAGCGTGGTCCTTCAGGTCGGCTATTTCAAATATACCGGCGGTAAACGGCTCTTCCGCTGCGCGCCCATTCACCATCATTTCCATCTCGCCGGCTGGTCCGAGCCGCAGGTGGTCGTGCGTTTCTGGCTCGTTGCCGCCGCCTTCGCCGCCATCGCAATTGCGACGCTCAAAATACGTTAAGCAAAGCGAATCGCGTTAAATCTAAAATAGAAAATAAAAAGTTCTTCCGTTATAATATCCTTCCCCTCAAAAGGGATTTTTATGCCTGACGACCAGATTACGTCCGATTTCGAGCCGCAGCCGCCCAAGTCGCCGCGTGTCGCCCTTATTGCGTCCCGCCGGACAATCGACGAATATCCGCTCTACCTGAAATTTCTGCTCGTGGGCCTGGCCGATGAGAGCGTTCCTGTTCTGCTCATCTGCCCGCCGCGTGTGGCCGTGGATTCCCTTATTCCTCCCACCGTCGAGGTTGTCCGCCATCCCGCAATCGATATCCCCCTTATGGAACGCTATAACCGCAAACTCCTCCTTGACCGCCTCGCGGAATTTCAGCCCGACCTGCTTCACTGCCTGTGCGAAACCAGGGCGTCCCTTGTAAGGTGGCTTGCCCGACGTCTTGATGTGAACTACCTGCTCAACATAAATTCTTTCGTTTCCCGCTTTAACCTGCTGCCACTGTCCCCTACCCGGCTGTCCGCGATTGTCGCCCCCACAAAAACCATCGCCGACAATTTCGCCGCCGGCAACCCGAAATTCGCCGACCGCGTCCGGCAAATCAATATCGGCACCTTCATCGACGACACAACTGCCTGCTTTGCCCATCCCGAACGCCTCCCCGGCATCATCGTCGCGCAACCGTGGGACAACCCCGCCGACATTCAAAACCTCCTCGGCGCCTTTCATCGCCTCACTATCGACGGCTACCAGTTTATGGTCGCGCTTATTGCCGCAGGCCGCACAGAAAAACATATCTGGAAACAACTCCACGCTCTCGGCCTTCTCCGTGTGGTCACTATCGTCCCACGCCTGCCGGAACTCTACTCCGCTATCTCAGCCGCCGACATATTCATCGTCCCCAGACCGTCTTTCAGCTTCAACTCGCTGCTGCTGGCCGCTATGAGCGCCGGCTCCGCCGTCGCCGCCTGCACGGGCGGAGTTGACGACCTCATAATCGACGGCAAAACCGCACTTGTCTTCAACCCCAACGACCAGCTCAGTATCTACAATTGCCTGAAGCACATCTTCGACGCGAAAGAAATGGCCCGACAAATCGCATCCAACGCCCAGCAGCACCTCCGCCAAAGCCACCACGTCAGTGATATGGTCGGCTCAACGCTGTCGCTCTATCGACAGGCCGCCCGGCACCAAACCCCCGAATAAGTTGCCGCATAACGCGTGACGTATAGTTCAATAGGGAAAATTGCGACCCGCCGGTTTTGCTTTTCAGCGAGAGGAGTTTGGGAGCTGTGGTGATTTTATGACGGCCCAGCGGAACTTGGCCGATGCGCTGCGGGGATTAGAGACAATTTCTTTGATTCGCGGCACGATTGCGTCCGGGGCCGCCGACTGGTATATGCCGTTTCGAACATTGTCACGAAACGACCGCTTAACAAGGCGGTCTTCGCCGCTGTGAAAACTTATTATGCCGATTCTGCCTCCCGGACGCAGACAATACGGGGCGATCCTTAAAAGTTCTTTTAACGAGCCAAGCTCGTCATTGACTAATATGCGCAGGGCCTGGAATGTTCGGGCGGCGGGATGAAGTTTGCCGAATTTGGCGCGATTCTGCTGCCGCCATGTTTTCGCAGTCAGGCCCTTGACGTGGAAAATTATCCGAACGAGCTGTTCGGTCTGCGTAATCGCCTGCGCGGCACGCTGGGTAACTATCAAGTGAGCAATTTTTTGATGGTCTGGTTCATCGGCCAGCTCCGAAAAGGCCCTGGCCAGCTCTTCTTCGCAAAGTGTATTGAGCAAATCCGCGCCGGTTCGCTTCAGGCGCTCATCCATACGCATATCGAGGGGACCTTTATGCTTGTAGCTCATCCCGCGGTCGGGATTGTCTATTTGCATACTCGAAACGCCAAGGTCGGCAAAAATGATATCACAGCCGTCGAGATTTTCTTTTTTCAGCACACTGGCGACGCCGGCGAAGTTGCTGTGATGAAAACTCACGGGGACATTCTCTTTACTCAGTCGATGTCGAGTGCGTTCGAGCTCGGCGTTATCGACGTCTAAGGCAATCAGTTTTCCGGTTGGTCCGATGTGCCTGATAAACTCGGATGCGTGGCCGCCGTAGCCGACGGTGCAGTCAACTATTGTCTCACCGGGCTTTGGGTTCAGGCACGCCATCACCTCCTCTATCAGAACGGGAATATGGCTGCCGGCCGGCGTTTTGCCTTTCGCCCGAAGATGCTCCTTTACTTCCGGGTAGGCCGTAATGTTGTGCTCCTTGTACTTTTGGTGGTAGTTTCTAGGGTGGGTTCCGCTGTATCTGCGTCGCCGCTGGTGCCTGGATGGCGATTGTTCGCCATTACCGGATTGGTCAAACGCGCTCATACCAACTCAACCTAAACGAAGGATTTTTGGCGAAGAACCCGAGGCAGCCAAGAACAGGGAACCGAATCCGCGATTATTTTAGCAGTCCGTATTCCTGAAGCGCTTTTTTCAGGACTGCTTTTTTGCTGTCTTCCAGCGGCACCAAAGGCAGACGCATTTCCTCGGGCGACAAATTCATCATCGCCATCGCGGCTTTGACCGGTATCGGGTTTGACGCCAACGAAAGCATTCCTTTGCTCAACGCGAAAAGTTTTTTGTGCCATTTCAGGGCCGTCGCAAAATCACCTTCCAGTATTGCGTCGGTCAATGCTTTCACGTCCGCGGGCGCGATATTTGCCACCACGCTTATTACGCCTTTGCCGCCCACAGATGCTATCGGCAGCGTCATCGAATCATCGCCCGACAGTATCGTCAGGTCGCAGCGCGTGGCGATTTCGCTGACGTGGTCCATCTGGCCCGTCGCGTCTTTTATCGCGACAATATTTTCAATCTCCGCCAGGCGCACTATCGTATCGACCGTCATTCCCGCGCCGCACCGGCCGGGAATATCGTACAGAACTATCGGCAGGTCTATTTCTTCCGCTATCGCTTTGAAGTGCTGATAAAATCCTTCCTGTGTCGGCTTATTGTAATACGGGTCAACCTGCAGTGTCGCGTCCGCCCCGATTTTTTTCGCGAAAGTCGCCAATTCAATCGCCTCCGCTGTCGAGTTCGACCCCGCGCCGGCTATCACCGGCACCTGCCCCGCAACGGTTTTGACCACTCGCTCAATCACTTTTTTGTGCTCATCATGACTGAGCGTCGGGCATTCTCCCGTCGTGCCGACAGGGACTATCCCGTCTATCCCGCCTTCCAATTGAAATTCAAGCAGTTCATCAAGTGTTTCAAAATCTACCTGTCCGTCTCTGAAAGGCGTTATCAACGCCGTCATCGCTCCTGCAAACATTTTTTTCTCCTAAAATGAAACCACTAAGGCACAAAGACACAAAGATTAAATGGTTTTATTTAAACAACTTAAAATTCTTCTTAGTGTCTTAGCGTCTTCGTGGCAAAGAATACTTATCTATCAGCCGAATCATTTCGGCCGTCGCTTCTCTTATCCCGACAAACATACTTCTGGCGATAATACTGTGCCCGATATTCAACTCGCTCAAATCTTCCATCGCAGCAATCGGCCCGATATTGCGATAAGTCAACCCGTGCCCCGCGTGCACAATCAATCCTTTTTTCAATCCGAGGTCCATCCCCGCCTCAAGCCGTTTAAGCTCCTGGCGTATTTCTTTTTCCGTCTCCGCATTGGCATATTGCCCGGTGTGAAGCTCGATGGCGTCACAGCCATACCGTGCGGCAGCGGTTATCTGCGATTTATCCGGCACAATGAAAGCGCTGACTAATATCCCCCTTTTGTGCATACGTCGGACGACTTCTTTTAGCCGGTCAGCCCAGCTTACGCAATCCAGTCCGCCCTCCGTCGTCAATTCCGCCCTTTTTTCCGGCACAAGCGTCACCTGCTCCGGCTGTATGCCTTCGGCTACGCAAACTATCTCTTCTTCCATTGACATTTCGAGATTGAGTTTGCACGCAACCGTCTCGGCCAGGATTTGAACGTCCCGGTCGTTTATATGGCGCCTGTCCTGGCGCAGGTGCACGGTTATCCCGTTGGCCCCGGCCAGCTCGCATTCCGCCGCCGCCCACACAGGGTCCGGCTCATCGACGCGCCTGACCTGCCTCACCGTCGCTATATGGTCAATATTTACATTCAGGACCGGCATAAAATTTACCTCAAAAGCCCCTGAATTATAACGCAGGGATGTCTTGCGGCAAGGATTATCCTGTTGCCGGATTGTGTTTTACGCCTGTATAATCCCACGCAGGCGGATAGCGGACAATAAAACAATAAGCCGTAAATATAAAATGAAGCTAAGCTGGGCCAACAGAATAACTATTCTTCGGATACTGCTGATTGCTCCTTTTGTCAGCTGTATGCTGCAAATAAATGACACTGAGCTGAGCGAGCACCTGCGGCATCTGATTCGCTATTCAGCCGTAGCTATTTTCCTCCTTATGGCGATAAGCGACGGTCTCGACGGGTTTCTGGCCCGCCGGAACGGACAGGCCACAAAACTCGGAACGTTCTTAGACCCGACAGCCGACAAACTGCTGATTACGTCGGCCTCTTTGCTTCTTGCCTCACATCAAGCCGGCGTTGCAGGCTTCATCCTGCCGTCAACGGTGGTGGTTCTCATCATAGGCAAAGATGTCCTCATATTCATCGGCTTTTTGATTGTCTATTTTCTCACGGGTAAAGTCCGCGTTGTGCCTGTCTTTGCGGGCAAGGCGTCCACGGCGCTTCAACTGTCTATGGTCGCCGCGATTCTTATTGCGCCGGAGGTTTCTTCTGCTTGGCACGGGTGGGTTTATTTTGTGCAGGTCTTGTGGTGGTCAGCGGCGGCGGCGGCACTGGTCGCCGCGCTTGTCTATGTCCGCGCCGGCTCCAAACTTATCGAACAGTCCGAACAAAATAACGGGCATTAATTTTCAGCGTGCAGCGTTCGGCGTACAGCGTTCAGGGATTGCCGATTTCCGATTATCTAATGCCGATTTAAAGTGGGTCTCCTGTTGCTCCGGCCTTCGATTTGTAATTCAGTCCCCAACCGGTCTTTCGATATATGGCTTTGAGGTCGAGGTGACCTTATCTTCTGGCGACCCTAATGGCTGGTTTGGATCTTTAACATCACGCTTTAAATCAAACTCAACATCTATCTTGAAATAATCACATTCGGGGTGTGTGAACCGAGTAAGGGATATGGAGCTAATACCTCCATCCATTGGGAATTTCTTCTGTATCGCACCTCTTGTCATACCTGGCTTGATGGACTGGAAATCTGTCAGGCACTTCTCAACCCATGCCGTGCACACCTTGTTTGGTGTTCTTTGCGCGTATTCTTCCTGAGCCAAGCACAAAGAAAGGACCAGACCGATACAGAGAACAAGAACGATTTTGAATGTGTAAAGCTTCTTCATAAATACCTCCCATCTATATAACTCCCGCTGTATCACGGATTAATTTACTTCCTGATTTTACATAGATATTTTCTTTTTTCAACAGATAATCGCATTACAGACGGCGAGCATAAACATAATGCTTCGGTTCTGGAACTGGGTATGATATAATCACGTTCAACTTATTATCTTTTTTAGGATTAAGTGATGCCATTTAAGACATTTGGTCTTTCGGACCCGTTGGTGCAGGGGATATTGGCCACGGGGTACACGGCTCCGACAGAAGTACAGACGCAGGTGATACCTGCGGCAATAGCGGGCAAAGACATCATCGGCTGCGCGCAGACGGGGACGGGCAAGACGGCGGCGTTTGTGCTGCCGATTTTGAACCGGCTAAGCCACGAGCACCCGTCCAAACGGAAAGTTATCAGGTCGCTGATTTTGACGCCGACGCGAGAATTGGCGGTACAAATCGAACAATTCATACGCACATACGGGCGTTTCCTGAATTTGAGGACATTGGCGGTTTATGGCGGGGTGAATATCAAGGGGCAGTTTAACGCGCTTCGCAATGGCGTCGATATCGTTGTCGCGACACCGGGGCGGCTGCTTGACCATATGCAACGGCGCACCATCGACCTGCGGCACATCGAGGTGCTGGTCCTGGATGAGGCAGACCGTATGTTCGATATGGGCTTCATCAGGGACGTGCGAAGAATCATCGCCGCGGTGCCAACGAATCGCCAGACAATGCTGTTCTCAGCGACGGTGACGCCGGAAATAAGCGCACTGGCATCAGGCGTGCAGAAGTCGCCTATAATGATACAGATTGGCAGGCCTCGAAACCCCATCGAAACAATCAAACAGCATGTTTATCTGGTCGAGAGAGAACATAAAATCACTCTTCTGCTGCACCTGCTGCAGGATGGGCAGATGTCCAGCGTGCTGGTCTTTTCGCGCACCAAGCACGGGGCGGACAAGATTAACCGCTACCTCGAACGTGCGGACATCGAATCGGTGGCGATACACTCAGACCGAACGCAAAGCCAGCGAGAGCGAGCGATGGAAGGTTTCAAAAACAGCGACTACCGTGTTATGGTGGCGACGGACATCGCGGCCCGCGGCATCGACGTGACGGGGATATCGCACGTCATCAATTTCGACGTGCCCGTCATACCGGAGGATTACATTCATCGCATCGGCCGGACGGGCCGGGCCGAGGCCACGGGAGACGCCATTACCTTTGTCGCCAGCGAGGAGCACAAGTACCTTCGTCAGATTGAAAGGTTCATAGGGCGTGAATTTACTCCGGTGGAATGTCCCGGCTTTACCTACACCAAGATTGACAAGCCCAAACCATTGTTAGGGCTGCACAGGGGAAGATTTTCGACTAAGAGCAAACACAGCCGTCATTCTTTCAGCAGGCGACCCCGCTCAAGACGTTAACGGTCCGCAATCAGAAATCCAGAAAACTTTTTTTACTTCTTTTTGAGCAGGTCGGGGCGTTCGCGTTGCAGCCATTCGGGGAGCTGGTCGCGGGTGACGTTTTGCCACAGTCCTTTTTTCTGCGAGCGGGCGGCGGCCTCGAGCTGTTTGTATTTATTGTACAGGCCGTGTTTGAACCGCAAATCCGCGTAGGCGTATCCCTCGCTGAGCAAAACTTCGTTTAGATATGTTCCATCGGGCAACCGGATATAAGCCAGTAATCGGTGGTATTTGTCCCTGCTGTTTCTATCCCTGTCCAGGTAAACGGTGACCTGTTTACCCAGGGCGAGCTTGGTCGCAAAATCCGAGGCCTCTTTTCCGAAGAACATCGGTTCTTTCAGCCGGGGGTCTTTGGTCTCCGGTGTATCGACGCCCCAAAGGCGGATTCGAGTGTGATTATAGTTTGCGTCTGGGATATCGATATCGAGAGTATCGCCATCGACGACCTTGACGACGGAGAATTGCCTGGCGTCATATTTTTGTATGTCAGCGGAGGTTTGCTCTTGACCGGCTGTTTTTGCGGGCCTGGTTAGCGCTCGGCTGGTGCAGCTATGGTCGAGGACGCATAATGCAGACACCGCCAGCGCGCAGACGATGGTGATGATGTTACGCCTGTGCCTGCTTATCGCGTATCGCGTCATAACAATCTCGTCTCTCGTCGCTCGTGACTCGTCGCTCGAAACACGAGGCAGGGGCCACGAAATCGTCTGAGGTAATGACGTTTATTTCCCGGCCCTTTTTTCGGCGGGTTTGTCCAAATCGAAGGCGTCGCAGACGGCGATGAGGGCTTTTTCCGCCTGACTTTTGTCAACGACGCAACTGATGCGGATTTCGCTCGTCGTGATCGAGTCGATATTGACTTTTGCTTTGGCCAGGGCGCTGAACATTTTTTCCGCGATGCCATAGTGGCTTCTCATTCCGACGCCGACGGCCGAGACCTCGGCGATATCGTCGCGGACGAAGACGCTGTCGTATTTGACCTCTTTCCTTATCGACTCAACGGCCTCTTTGGCCGAGCGCAGGTCCGATGTTCCTATCGTAAAGGCGAGGTTGGCTTTTGCGGCGCTGACTTCGGTCTGCATAATGTCGTTGACGACGACCTTTGCCTCGGCCAGACGGTGAAAGACCTTCGCGGCGTTGCCGGGCTTGTTGTCAACGCCAACTAAACTGATTTTTGCCATATCCTTTTGTATGGTTGCTCCCGAAACTGCTATTCCTTCCATTTGCGGCACCTCTTTTGTGATAATTGTTCCCTCGGTTTCGTCGCTGCTGGACCTGACGTGGATTTTTACGTTGTATTTTTTACCGAATTCGATAGACCTACTGTGCATAACGCCGGCACCCAAGCTGGCGAGTTCGAGCATCTCGTCGTAGCTGATTTCCTTCATTTTGGCGGCTTTTTTGTAGATGCGCGGGTCGGTTGTGTAAATGCCGTCAACGTCGGTGAATATATCGCAAACCTCCGCGCCCACGACGGCGGCAAGGGCGACGGCCGTGGTGTCGGAGCCGCCTCTGCCGAGGGTGGTGATGTCCTCGTTTTCGTCTATTCCCTGAAAGCCGGCGACGATGACGATTTTGCCCTGGTCAAGCTCCCTGTGGATTCGACCGGCGTCGATGCTTTTTATGCGCGCTTTTGTGTGGGTGCTGTCGGTGAGCATTCCGACCTGAAAGCCGGTGAAGCTGATGGCCTTTTGTCCCATCGCGTCGAGCGCCATCGCGAAGAGCGAGACGGTCTGCTGTTCGCCGGTGCTGAGAAGCTGGTCCATTTCGCGTTTTGGCGGGTTGGGATTAAGCTCCATTGCGTCGGCGACAAGATGGTCGGTCTGATGGCCGCGTGCGGAGGCGACGACGACGACCTGGTAACCCGCCTTGGCGACCTTGATGGCCCGCTGTGCGGCGCGGCGAATTTTTGCCGCATCGGCGACCGACGTCCCGCCAAATTTTTGAACGACTATAGGCATAGGTACTCCGTTAAATGTTTACAACCCCCAGGTAAACCTGGGGGCTAACCAATGTTGTTAACTTTTAAGGAAGTATTCCATAAGTTCGTAGCCGTTGTCAATACGCAGGCCTGACTTAGCGGCGTTCGATTCGGAAAAATCGGTCGCAAAGACACCATCGACGCCGGAGCCCGCCATAGCAAAGGGGACAGGGTCGCCGCAGTGAGCGCCGGTTTTTACGGGGGTCGGGTGGTCGGGCAACACCATAATACGCCAGGACGGGTATTTTTGAATCGCTTCGTAAACCGGCCCGATTACGTGCTTATCAATCTGCTCGATTGCCTTTTTTTTCTGCTCGGCGTTGCCGTTATGGCCTGCCTCATCGGGCGCTTCTACATGCACGAACACAAGGTCATATTTTTCGAGCGCCTTTACGGCGGCGGCGCCTTTGCCCGCGTAGTTAGTGTCGGTAAAACCAGTGGCGCCGGGGACCTCGATGAGGTCGAAGCCGATGAGTTTCGCCAGACCTCTTACAAGGTCGACGGCGGTAATGGCTGCGCCTTTAAGCCCGAATCGGTCCTCGAAGCTATCCAGTTTCGCCTTTTTGCCCTGACCCCAGAGCCAAATCGAGCTGACCTGGTTTTCGCCAAGGTCAATTCTGACCTTGTTAATGTCGTGGTTATAGAAGAACTGCTGCGAACGCGCCATAAGGTCGGTAAGCACATCCGCCCCCCTGCCCCGCGGCAGGATTTTCTCGACGGGCTGTCCAATATAGTCGTGCGGCGGACAGGTTCTGACATCCATATCGAAACCCTTGAGAACAAGCAGGTGGCGGTAGCTTACACCTGTGTAGAAGCGGATTTTATCGTTTGAGAGCTGCGCGTTCAGCTCCTCTATCAGTTTGGTTCCTTCTTCGGTGGAAATATGGCCTGCGCTGTGGTCGGCCATTTTGCCATCGGCTATGGTGACGAGGTTACACCTGAAGACCCAGTCATCGGGCGCCAACTGGACATTACGGGCGACGGCCTCTATTGGCGCTCTGCCGGTATAATACTTTCGAGGGTCATAACCCAATAGGGACATCTGTGCGACGTCGGAACCGGGGTCCATACCATTGGGGACGGTTCGGACGACGCCCAGCCGGCCATTCCGGCTGATTTTGTCCATATTGGGTATGTCGGCGGCCTCGAGCGCGGTTTTGTTGCCGAACTGTTCAATCGGGTCATCCGCCGCGCCATCGGGGATTATGATTGCGAACTTAGCCACTATTCCTGGTCCTCGGGGATATCAACGATTCGAATACAGACGAGACGGGAGACGGTATCGAGAGCGCCAAGCCCTTTCAGGGCCGAGGTGACTTTATCCTGCTTGTTTGGATGAGTGGTAATTACGACGGGCACGGTATTATCAGAGCCGCGGCCTTCGTGCTGGAGGACGCCTGAAATGCTGATGGCGTTGTCGGCGAGAACTTTGCCTATCTGGGCGAAGACACCCGGTTGGTCTTTGGCCATAAGTCGGATATAGAATCGGCTCACAAGATTATCAATTTTGTCAATCATACCCGCGACCTCGGTTCTGGGTCTGAGATGAAGATTTTTGAAGGTGGTCACGGAATTGCCGAGTGCGACGTCGATGATGTCAGCAACGATTGCGCTGGCGGTGGGCATCATACCTGCGCCGCGGCCATAGAACATAAGCTGGCCGACGGCGTGGCCGAATATGCTGATTGCGTTGAAGGAGCCATCAACTTTAGCGAGGCGATTATTCTCGTCGATAAACGACGGGTGAACCCTCAGCGAGATGCGACCATTTTTGTCTTTTTCGGCTATCGCCAGAAGTTTGAGGACGTAGCCCATCTCGCCGCCGAATCGCACGTCGTCTTTGGAGATATGGTCTATTCCTTCGACGTAGATATCCGATAGAGCAATCTGGCAGCCGAATGCAATCGAAGCGAGTATCGCAAGTTTGTGAGCGCTGTCACCGCCGGATATATCGAGGGTCGGGTCGGCTTCGGCGTAGCCCTTTTGCTGGGCCTGTGCAAGCGCGGCGGCAAATTCCTCGCCTTTGGCGGTCATATTGGAAAGGATGTAGTTGCAGGTGCCATTGACGATTCCGTAAAGGGCCAAGATATTGTTGGCGGACAGCCCCGTCCTTATGGCGGAGATAATCGGTATGCCGCCCGCGCAACTGGCCTCGAAAGCGATACATCGGCTGGCTTTCTGGGCCGCGTCATAAAGCTGGCCACCATGTTCGGCCAGCAGGGCTTTATTGGCGGTGACGACGTCTTTGCCAGCGGCAAGCATTTTCAACTGGATTTCTTTTGCGATGCCGGTCCCGCCGACGAGTTCGACGCCTATCTGAATGTTCTTATCGTTGATTAGCTTATTCAGGTCATTGGTGAGTATGCCATCGGGTAGTTTTACGGGCCGGGGCTTTTTGAGGTCGGTATCAACCACGCAGGCCAATTGCAGGCGCAGGCCGGTTTTGGCGGCGATAGCATCTGCGTTTTCGAGGATTATCTTCGCCACGCCGGTACCGACGGTGCCGAAGCCGACAAGGCCGATTTTTACGATTTTTTCCTGCATCTTGCGTTTTCCCGTTAAAGACCGTAGTTTATGAATTTCGAGGAAAATAGTCAATTGTGTTATTTGCAGGCGTGTTTTGATTATGACGCTGCATCGGTTTTACTGTGATTCGATAGAGGGGCCGGCGGTTGAGTTAGAGGGGACGGAGGCGCACCATCTGGCCGTTTTGCGGCTTGTGGCGGGAAACAAAGTCGAGCTTTTCGACGGTCTGGGTGGGCTGGCGACGGCGGTAATATCAGGAATAAGGAAGAATATCGTTACGCTTGAAATCGAGAACATCCGGCGAAGCGAAATGCCGAGGTCGCGACGCATTATTATCGCGGTAAGCGTCCCGAAGGGCGAGCGTTTTGACTGGCTGATTGAAAAATGCACCGAACTGGGCGTTGAGCGGATTAGTCCTGTGATTTTCGAGCGGACGGTGAGACAGCCGGGAAATCCGAAGGCGCTCGACCGCTGGATGAACCTAGCGATTTCGGCGTGCAAGCAGTGCAAGAGATTATTCCTGCCACAGATTGACCCGCCGATGAATTTGCAGGATTGTTATAAGGCGATAAAAAAAGACAGCCCCAATTGCCGGATTATCGCGGGAGGCATATCAGAAGATTGCCCATCTTTAGCGGGACAACCCTTTGGCGAAAACGATGTCGCTGCTTTGGTTGGCCCGGAAGGCGGATTTACGGAAAACGAGGAGGCCTTTTTGAAAAGTCGCGGTGTGCAATTCGTGAGATTGTCGGATACGATTTTGCGAACCGAAACCGCAGCAGTGGCTTTCGCGGCGATACTCACAGCCCAACGAAACCTGACAGGCGGAATTGATTAGGAAATAGAATTATGCGCAACATATTTCTTGAGAAGCCGGAATATAAAATTGAGCAGACGGCAATGGGGGTCTGGCGGCACTATGGCTATGAGAACGGGACGAGCTTTCACGAATTCAGGTCACACGCGATGTGGCACGGCCTGCCTTTTATTCATTACACGTCCGGCAGAAGTCCGGAAACGGGCAGGCGCGTCTGCGCCAAAGGCGTTATCGCGGTTGGCAGGATTGCCTGCGGCATCATAGCAATAGGGCAGGCATCAGTCGGCCTGATTGCGATAGGTCAAGTGTCGCTGGGATTAATTCTCGGAATAGGTCAACTGACTTTTGGTTCCGCGGCGATAGGACAGACAGCGATAGGCGTTGCTGTCGGCATAGGTCAATTAACAACGGGTTACATCGCTATCGGACAAATAGCATTCGGCAAATACGTTCTTGCACAGTTTGGCGTGGGCGAATTTGTCTTATCAATGACGCGCAAGGATTCGCAGGCGATTGAGTTTTTCAAAGGGTGGCCGATAATAAAGAATTATATTGGCGGGGCTTAAAGCGGTTGGCCAGCGATTATCTTTTCAAACTCATCGGCATCGAAAAAGGCGGCGGGGCACAGTTTCTGCCTGTTGGTAGTTTATTCGTGAAGCCAAATCGCCCTGCTCATCCAGTTTTCGGCCAGCCGAGCCCAGTCATCGAAATCAACACTGCTATCCTGATTAAAATTGCTCTCTGATGGTCCGCTTTCCAGCCACGTTCCGCAAAATTCCGCGACATCGAGCATATCTACTACGCCGTCGCCGTTCAAATCCGGCCCCTCTTTTTCGCCGGCAAATGGCATAATGATAGCGTTCACATTGACAGGTATTCCCTCGACAACTTCCACCGTTGTTGATGTATTAAGGTATTCGCTATGTACAGCGGTTGCAGTATATGTCCCCGCAGGCACATTATAGATAACATATTCACCATTGCAGTCGGCGTCCCCAAAACCTCCGAAGCCGCGTGAACCCAAAAGTATCACGTCTGCGCCTAAAACAGGCTTGCCGTCGGTATTATTTACAGTGCCCCTCACCGCGCTTCCCTGCGAACCGTATTCCAATTTCACGCCGGTTGCGCCCGCAGGAACATTCAACGCCGAATCACGCACTGCAATCGACTCTATACCATCCGGCGTCTCGCTATATACACAAAGATAGATATCGTAATTAACATCGGGCGGCAGTTTGTTGAGAGAAAATGGGCCGGCATTTTCCATCTCGGCTTCAGCTATCGACCGAATGGTGTACCACGTGTTTGGGTCATTAAACACAGTCCCTGCTTCAAAAGCCACAACGGTAAAATATCCTGTCTTTGCATATCCGCCCGGATTATTGACCTCGCCTGAAATTTGTCCGCCGTCTTCTTCAGTGTAAACTATCATATCTGGAACATTAACTTCCTCGTTTACATCCGTTATTGTGACCATTGCGGGCAATGCGCTGAATTCATCTGTATTATCCGGCGTGATAGCATATATCCCCACAGGAAGCCGTATCTCATAATCTCCATTAATATCATCTGCATCATCCCAGCCATCGCATTTTCTGCCGCTGTAGTCGTATTCGATACCACTCGCATTGCCGTTTGCATCTTTGATATGTCCTCTGACAAGCGCGCCTTTTTCTAATGTGATAATCCGCCCCGAACGCTCTTCCCCCTCACCTAAGCATACAAAATCACTCCCCCCGGGCAGATTCCACGCATAGCCGCTGTCAACGTCCGGCTTTGCTTTTACCTCTGCTATTCCCGGCGGCAGTTGCGTAAGGCAAAAAGCACCATAAGCGTCTGTTAACGAATCAGTTGATATGCCACTCTTATAATCAATCTCTACATCTACACCCGCCAGAGGTTTTGCGGTCTTGGCACCCAGCACCCTGCCGGAGAGTATCGCGCCAGCCGGGAGCGCAAAATCGAGGTTATTGATATCTTCCTCCAATTCCAGTTCGTCACCCATATAGGCATAATACGAGTCCGGCTCAACGCTCACGTCAACCACGCCGGGCGGAAGATTAGTAAGCTTATATATTCCGTTTGCATCCGTGTAGTCATCCGCCCCCCCCTGAAGGTCATTGTTCCAACAAGTCACGTAAATGTCGGGCAAAGGCAGGCCGGTTGCCTTGTCTGTAACCCTGCCGGATATTTTAAGCCCAATACCAAGTACAATATCTTTGTCTGTGTATTCACCTGGCTGGTAAACACCTACACTAATCCCCGTAATCGCATAGTTACTGTCCGACGGCGGATACGCAACGACGTTATAGTTGTAGCCGACCGGCAGTCCATCGCACTTGTAAAACCCGTTTGCATCGGTTTGAGTGCCGGTCCAGTATCCATTATCAGCCCAGCAGTTCACCTGGACATTCGCCTGCCCGACCCCAGTAGAATTCTTCACTATCCCTGATATTGATGCACCCAGTTCGAGTGAAAAATCAATGCCTGTTGTCTGCTGACCCGCTGAAACGCTCACCGGCGTAGCCCAGTTCCCGTTAAGTTGATTATTATAAAACTCCGATACATATTGAGTGCCTCCCCCCCAAGCTTCAACTCGGTATGTACCGGCCGCTAAATTAGTTATCTCATAAACACCGTTGCTGTCGGTGTTGTCACTGTTGCCCCAATCACCCGTCTGGTAATTAAAAGCATCAACCCATATATTCGCAATCGGCAGGCCGTTTGAATCTCTTACCGTACCTGATATTGATGCCCCCAGTTCGAGTGAAAAATCAATGCCTGTTGTCTGCTGTCCTGCTGAAACGCTCACCGGTGTAGCCTGGTTCCCGCTAAGCTGGTTATTATAATACTCCAATGCATATTGACTACCTGATACCCAGACCCCAACCTTATAAGTCCCCTCTGCAAGGTCGGTTATGGAATAAAAGCCATTGGAATCGGTATTGTTGCCGCCACAGTATTGGCCGGTAGTATAATCGCAGGCATATACCCACAAACCCTGTATCGGCTGACCGTTCGAATCGCTTGTAACAACCCCTGTGATTGTTCCTGCGATTGCGGCCTCGGCTGCCAACACTGCCAAAGCCATAATAACGATAACCTTTTGCATTGGTTAACCTCCTCGCCTTTCACAAACGCCACTTTGTCTATAATCTCTTACATTTGCGAAACTAAACCGTGTTTAGCGAGTATATCAAATCCCTCTGCAATGTCAAGGTTTTTTCCGACGGCTCAACCGCTTCCGGAAAGGTGCGTTGCCGACGTTAACCGCTTGATTAAACCAGCGGCTGGGCGGTGATTATTTTTTCAAACTCGCTGGCATCGAAGAACGCGGCGAGGCCTTCGGGGTTGTGCTTTGTGAGCATTTTGATTGTCGCGGCGAATTTTTTGTCTAATCGGGCTACGAAGCAATTGGGCTGTGGAGAACCCCCGGTAGAACCGGGGGCTAAACATGGCAGTTGAATTTGATACGCGTGGAGAGTGAGACGTTCGATGAGGGGTTTTTCCTCCTGCCCGACTCCGAGGCGGTATCCTTTTTTGAACTCCGACAGCATAATCGGTTCTCTGCCGCCATAAAGGGGGTCAATCGCAAGAGGCAGGCCGATGCCAGCTAAGTGCACGCGAATCTGGTGCGTTCTGCCCGTTAATGGATTGACCGCCAGCAGCGATAACAATCCGAAATCCGCAAGTAACAGCCACTCGGTAATGGACTCTTTGCCGCCCCGCTTGTCTATCCGCATAAGCTCGGCGTTCTTTTTGCTTCTGGCAAGCGGCTCATTTATTACTCCCTTGGCGCTGAGGACCGCACCTTTGACAATCGCGAGGTAGGTCTTTTTGACTTGTCTCTTAAAGAAGTAATCCGCGAATTTTCTTTGTGCGGCGCGATTAAGAGCCAGAATCATCACGCCGCTTGTGTCTTTATCAAGCCGATGAACCAGGCGGAGCTTAGCGGCTGTTTCACTGCCAAGCTGCTTCGCCAGAAGGTCAACAAGTTGCGGCTGGCCGGAGCGGTCTTTTGTCACCGACACCCCCGCGGGCTTGTTGATAACGATTATGTCGCTATCCTCGTAAATGATTTCTATTGCTTCTTTTCGCATTATGCTCCTTATTGCATTTCTTGACGCCTGATTTGGAGTAGCTTATAGTATTTGGCGGCAAAAGTGTAGGGTTTGCATATAGAAGGGAACCCCCGGCATAAAGCCGGGGGCTAAGCACTTAATGAAGATACCGCCTGTAAAAGGGACGCGGGATTTTTACCCTGAGGATATGGCTGTCCATAACTGGATTGTGGACGGCTGGAAGAAGGCCTCCATCCGCAACGGCTTCGAGGAATACGACGGGCCTATATTCGAATACCTCCAGATGTATCAAATCAAAAGCGGCGAGGAAATCGCCGAGCAGCTTTTCTCGCTCAAGGACCGCGGTGACAGGGACCTGGCCATCAGGCCTGAAATCACGCCTACGCTGGCGAGAATGGTAAACCAGAAAATCAACGCCCTGCCCAAGCCGATAAAGTGGTTTTCGGTGCCGCGATTGTGCAGGGCGGAGAGGCCGCAGAAGGGACGTCTGCGCGAGTTTTTCCAGTGGAATATCGACATCATCGGCGAGGAAAGCGTATTAGCCGACGCGGAAGTAATTTTTACGACGGTGGATTATCTCCGCGAAATCGGCCTGACGCCAAAAGATATAAAGGTAAAAATATCGAGCAGGAAACTGCTGTCGGCAGTTTTGAAAAAGATTGGTGTTCCCGACGAGAAGCTGAATCCGCTTTATGCGCTCCTCGATAAAAAGACCAAAATCCCGCCAGAGGCCTTTTCTGCAACACTAACCGAGCAGGTTGGCAAAGATATGACGGGGCGAATTATCGCCTTTATGGAATCGCAGACGGTTACTTCTATCGAGAACATAGTTAAAACCGAAGATGGGGACCCGCTTGATATCGCCATAAGAGAACTTGAGGATTGTGCCGCCCGACTGAACCAAATGGGCATAAGCGAATATTGTGTCTTCGACCCGAGTATTGTCCGAGGTCTGGCTTATTACACGGGTATTGTCTTTGAAGTGCACGATATCACGGGCGACCTTCGAGCGATATGCGGCGGGGGAAGATTCGACAATCTGCTGCACGACTTTGGCGGGCCAAAAATCTCCGCCACGGGTATGGGTATGGGCGACTGTGTCCTCGAAATACTCCTGCGAGAAAAAGGCCTGCTTGACAAAAAAATTCCCTCAAAGACACTTGATTACTATGTTGTGCCGATAGCCGAGGAGCTTTTAAACGAGGCGGTCAAATTAACGGCGGGGTTGAGAACAAAAGGGTTCAAATCGGCGTTTTCGTATAAACCAGGGAGCTTGTCGAAGCAGTTAAAAAATGCCTCCGAGCAAAACGCAAAATACTGTGTAATCCTCGGCGACGAATTCAAAGCCGGAGATATCGTTCTTAAAAATATGTCAACCGGCGAGCAAAAAACTGTTCCTGTAAGCGATTTCCGCGAGAATCCGACAAAGTTTAATTTCTGATGAAAGATTCCGCACCCAACCATTACGAACGTGCGTTTGAGAACTGGCTGATTGATAATCATATCGAGTATGTCCAGGCATCCGACCAGCACAAGCCCGTCTTTGAGCAATCCACTTTGAAGAGTTTCGATTTTCTGCTTTGCCCATCGTCGGGCAAAAAGATAATCGCTGAGGTAAAGGGCAGACATTTCAAGGGCACAACGCTGGCGAACCTGTCTCGTCTGGAATGCTGGGTGACGACCGACGACGTGGACGGATTATCCGCCTGGCAGAAAACTTTAGGGCCCGATTACGAAGCAACCTTTGTTTTTGCCTACAAGGCACAGAACGTTGACGTGGACTTCGACGGCAGAGAGGTATTCGATTTCGACGACGGCCATTACCTGTTCTTGGCGGTGCGGTTAGCGGATTACATAAAATATATGAAGCAGCGCAGTCCGAAATGGAAGACGGTGACGCTACCCGCCGGCAAGTTTCGTCTGTGCGCCAAACCCGTCAGCGAGCTGATTGCGTCAGTTTAGAATTCGGTTCCTGATTTGAGAGCGTCGCGTTTGGTTCAGCTATCTGGCAGGTTTTTTGGCCCTTCAGCATTTGGGTAACAGGGCACGTATAGCACGATTTTCTTTGTGCTGATACGCCGATTGCCACCACAGCGATAAAGCCGAAAAAGATAGCCCCGGACCATTTTGACGGTGATTTAGCCACGTATTTCCCTTAGTTATTTGCTTTCTTACTTATACGCTGACGACAGTATAAGTGTTTGCGGGATTTTGACGTAGAATTTTTGGCGGGCCGGTGATAAAATCCGCACGTCGGTATGCTATTTTGGTTGTAACGATAAATAAAAATTTAGGAGGAACCGCAAATGCTCAGAAACGTTTTGTGCTGGATTGTCGTAGCCGTCGTCTGCACGGGCTGTGTGAACATTAATACCGAAAAGTGCGGCGTCGCGGGGAAAGCGGAAAGCCAGAAAGTGTGCCCGAAGGACGCGAAGATGCTGCGCCACGTAGTGCTGTTCAGATTCAAGGAAGGCACAAGCCCGGAAAAAATCAAGGAAGTCGAAAACGCGTTCGCCTCTTTGCCCGGCAAAATAGACGTCATCAAGCGTTTCGAATGGGGGACAAACGTCAGCGTCGAGAACCGCTCCGACGGCTTTACGCATTGCTTTGTTTCGTCATTTCTTAGCGAGGCCGACCGCGACGCGTATCTGATTCATCCCGACCACAAGGAGTTCGCCAAAACGCTCGGCGGAAACATTGACAAGGTCCTCGTCATCGATTACTGGGCAAAATGAGAATCATCGCCGGCGCAAAACGCGGTATGAACCTGTTCAGCCCGCCGGGGCGCGACTCGCGTCCCATCACCGACAGGGTCAAACAGTCGCTGTTCGACGTTTTGCAGAAATATGACCTGCCCGCCGGCAAGGTCGTCGCCGACCTGTTCGCGGGCGTCGGGTCGCTTGGCTTAGAGTCGCTAAGCAGAGGGGCAGCGTTCGTCACGTTCGTCGAACACAATCCGAAAATCGCCCCTATACTCGAAAAAAACATTGCGAAGGCCGGTTTCGCGGGGCAATCGAAGGTCGTCCGCGTGGACGCCTTCAAAATCGACATGCCGGTCGATGTGGGGCAATCTCAATCTGCCACGGCGGACAAATACGACCTTGTTTTTGTTGACCCGCCTTACGTTGATTCGGCCTCGACACAGGCCGGCTCGCCGTTAGCGTCGCTGCTGGCTCGCCTAGCCGAACGCATCGCATCAGGCGGTTTTGTTATAGTCCGAACGCATCAGAATACAACCTTGTCGCAATCCTACGGCTCGCTTAAAATCATCGAAAGGCGACAATGGGGCACTATGGCGGTTACGATACTCAGGAAGGCGCAGGATAAATGACGAACAAGCAGGCAGCGGTCCAAATCGTGAGGCGGTTGCGCGGCGCGGGTTTTAAGGCGTTGCTGGCCGGCGGGTGCGTCCGTGATATGCTACTTCGCAGAAGGCCAAACGATTACGACGTCGCCACCGACGCGAAACCCGCCGACGTTATGAAACTATATCGGCGAACCCTCAAGGTCGGCGCGAAATTCGGAGTTGTCGTTGTCCTTATCGACAAAATCCAGGTTGAAGTCGCCACGTTCAGGACCGAATCCAATTACGCGGACGGCAGGCATCCCTCAAAGGTCCGTTTCGCCAGCGCCCGCGAGGACGCCGCCCGAAGGGACTTCACAATCAACGCAATGTTCTACGATCCAGTCGCCAGAAAAGTGATTGACTATTACCAGGGGCAGGCGGACCTTAAAAATAAAATCATCCGCACGGTGGGCAAACCAGCCGAGAGATTCGGCGAAGATTACCTGCGAATGCTGCGGGCAGTGCGGTTCTCGACGCAATTAGGTTTCGCGATTGAGCCAAAGACACGCAAGGCCATCTATAATCAGGCAAAAAACATAACAAAAATCAGCGGCGAAAGAATCGCAGCGGAACTCGAAGGCATCTTGGTCGGCCCCAACCGCGCCAAGGGGGTGGAACTGCTGATTGAAACAGGTCTGGCGGGATTTATCTTTTCTGGCTGCTCCTGCTCTTGTGCGGGATTTACCACCCGCCTGTTTACCTATCTGCCGGCAAAAATAGATTTTGCGCTGGGCCTTGCTGCGCTTTTTGCCAGCTTTGAGACACAGTATGCGCTCGAAAAATGTGAAATGCTCAAGCTAAGCAGAAACCAAAACAAGCACATCAAATTTCTGTTGGACAATCGAGGTAAACTGCTCGGGGACTTGTCGCTGGCAGAATTGAAACTGCTTTTGTCGGAGCCGTATTTCGGGGACCTGTTTGAACTGCAAAAGGCCCTTCAAAAAGCGGAAAAGCAAGGTATCGGCCGGCTAATTAAACTGCGGAGAAGGATAAATCAGTTGAAGGGCGTGGAGTTGAGGCCCAGGCCATTATTGAACGGCCACGACCTGATGGCCCTTGGCGCAGTCCCCGGCCCATCGCTTGGCCAATTAGCAAAAGAAATGTATATAGCGCAGTTAGAAGGGAAATTGCAATCAGCCGAGCAGGCAAAACACTGGGTTCTCAAATGGCTGCTATCGCACAAAAATAATAGTTAGCCCCCCGCCACTGCGATGGATGCTATTTCCCAAACTTGTAGCTTATCAGTTTGTAGATTAGTTTGGCAGCCAGGAAGTCGGGGGCTTTGTTGGTTGAATTGGGGCACATTTCAACGACGTCGAAGCCGGTGACGTTGGTTTTGCGGAAGACGAGTCGCATCAAATCGAGGACTTCATACCAGCCGAGACCGCCCGGCTCGGGCGTGCCCGTTGAGGGCATTATCGAGGGGTCAAAAACGTCCAAATCAATCGTGACGTAAACATCGTCCTTGAGAAGTTGTATCACCGTATCAATCCAGTCGGTTTTGCCAAAAATATCTTCCGCGAAAAACGTCCTTGTCTTGTCTAACAGGCGTTTCTCGGAAATATCCATACTGCGGATGCCGACCTGGACGATGGGGCAAAGCTCTTTTGCCCTTGCCATTACGCAGGCGTGACTGTATTTCGAGCCGTGGTATTGGTCGCGGAGGTCGCCGTGGGCGTCGAGCTGCAGGACGGTTAGTTTTTTATGTTTTTTCGCCTGTGCTTTTATCGCGCCGATGCTTACGGAGTGTTCACCGCCGATGACGATGGGAAATTTGCCCTTGGCCAGATGGCAATCGATTCTTTTCTCCACCGCACCAACCATTTTTTCAGGCGATTTATTCTCAGTTACCGGCTCATCGGTGAATATGCCCACTTTGTATGGCTCGCTGTCGCATTCTATATCGTAGTTTTCTACGGTCGCGGAGGCCTCGAGTATCGCTGCGGGACCTTTGTCGGCGCCTTTGCCCCAGGAGCTGGTCCCGTCGTAGGGCACGGGAATAATAGCGATTTTGGCCCTTGCCGGGTCGCGGTATCGTTTCGGGACGTCGCTTAGAAAATTTGATTTTGCCATAGTTTTTTACAGCAGAGACCGCTGAGCGCCAAATTGAGAATTCAGAATGAAGAATTTAGAATTCAAAACGACGGGCGAACACACAAGCAATTCCAAATTCTACATTATCAATAATCCGCGGTGAGCACTAGTCGAACAGGAACATGGCGATTGCCACGGTTGTCGTCCAGAGGTCTCTCATACCGCGTGCGGTCTGTGTGATGTTGGAGGTTCTGATAATCAGGCCGCTCGATTTATAGACCTGCTCTTTTTCCGACCAGGCCTTGTTCGTATCCACCTCCAGCCCCAGCGTTGTCCCGAGCATTCCCGCCGCGAGGTCTTCAGAGAGGTCGGCCCCTTCCTGCTCGTTCATACCGTAGCCGTGAACTTCGCTGAGATATCCCCAGTTGTTTCGGTCCTTGGGAATGGCAAGCCCGACAGACGAGCCGACAAGCCGGCCGTGCTCGTCGGTGTCAGCCCTGGCCATAACGCAATAGCATATTTCGCCGGGCGTCAGCCGTTTCAGGCCCGCCTCTCTGCTGATTACCTTGCACCTCGGCGGCAGAATGGAGGATACCTGCACGAGGTTCTGCTGAGCGACGCCGGCATCCCTCAAGGCGTCCTCGAATGACTTTAGCTTATACTTATGCCGACCAACTCCTTTGGTCAAAAATACTTTCGTAGGGACAAGATTAAACATCTCTTATCTTACTCCTATATATCTTTTTTACGTCCCCGGCCCACGGCTTAACTCTATCTGGAGGCGCCCGCCCAAATGCGCCAGCCGGCTGTAAGGCATCGATTATATATCCGCGCAGGCCGCTGACAATAAAAAGTTGCAAAAGGAGGCGAATTTTTATACTCTGACGGGCAATATGGGGCGGACGACCAACCGGCATAAAGCCGGGGGCTTTTAGCCCCTAAGGATGGGATGTATATGGCGGGAGAAGTTGACATATCGGTGGAGTTTGCGGGGTTGCGGCTGGCAAATCCCGTGTGGACGGCGTCCGGAACGTGCGGATACACGGACGAATTGAGCGATTTTATGGATGTAAACCGGCTCGGAGGGTTCATCACCAAGAGCGTGACGCTGCGGCCCAGGGAAGGAAATCCCGTGCCCAGGGTCGTCGAGACCGACAGCGGGATGCTCAACGCAATCGGGCTGGCGAACGTGGGAGTAGATGAGTTTATTGCGAATAAAGTGCCCTCGCTGGAGAAAATGACCTGCGCGGTGTTCGTGAATATAGCGGGCGAGACGATAGACGATTACGTCGCGGTCGCACAGCGGCTCTGTGAGCAAAAGGCGATAGCGGGGTTCGAATTGAATATAAGCTGCCCGAACGTGAAACACGGAGGAATCGCCTTCGGGACCGAGCCGGAGGTCGTAAAAGAGATTACGTCGGCTGTGAAGGCGGCGTGCGGCGGGAAGGTCCTGATGGTGAAGCTGACGCCCAGCGTGACGGACATATCGGCGACAGCCAGGGCAGCGGTTGAGGCGGGAGCCGACGCGCTTAGTTTGATAAATACATTTACGGCGATGGTCATAGACATCGAAACGCGAAAGCCGGTGCTGGCGAACCGGACGGGCGGGCTGTCGGGGCCTGCGATAAAACCGATTGCGGTGTATATGGTCAACAAGGTTTATAACGAGGTGACTAAGGGAACGAAGATACCAATTCTGGGGATGGGGGGAATAAGAACGGCGACGGACGCGATTGAGTTTATGTTAGCGGGAGCGTCGGCGGTGGCGGTGGGAACGGGGAATTTCATTGAGCCGGATTGCGCCATCAAGGTGATTGAGGGAATCAGGAAGTATTGCGAAGCCCACGGGGTGAACGCCGTCAGGGATTTGATTGGTGATTGCGGATTGTAGATTTCGGATTGCGGCTCGAAGATAATGAGAATCTGCAATGCAGTTCGGCTCTAATCTTTCCGAGCATAGCCATAAGCTTCCTGAATTCCGGAACACCCGGCAAAACAAAAACGGGGCTCCAGCCAAAAATGATACTTGCCGTGCCGGTTGTGAGCTTGAAAAGCTACACCTTTGCCGCGATACAGGACACATAATCATGGATGACTTCATACCCCGGGCGCAGTCCCTTTCTGTCAGCGATTGCGCCAAGAAAATCCTTTTCCAGGCGATTGCGTCTCTTTGGGTCAACGGCATCATAGAAAGCTGTTCCTGCGCCTGATTTGAGAAGGTGTTCCAGCACCTCTTCGGGCGTATCGTAGCGAAATACAATTTTGCCGTCCCAAAGATGGAGAATCTCGAACCCAGCGGACAGCAATTGTCGCACGTGATTCATATCACGCGGAAAGTCGAAGGCCACTCGCTTGAGCAAAATGGAGGGGTCCTGTGCCACAAGCTGCCCAAATATTTCGAGCTGTTCGGAGGGAGAGTTCTCCTTGTGAACGACAAATGCCAGCTTGCCGGAGGGTTTGAGTGCGTGGCCGGCGGCTAGGAAAAACGGTTCCAGGGGTATGTAGCCCAAAACCCAGCTTGAGAAGACCATATCAAATGGCCCCCCCCGGTTTAGAATCTCAAGGGCATCGCCTGCAATGAACCGCACATTGTGAAGTCCTGCGGACTCGCTTCGTTTGCGGGCCTGGGCCAGCATTGCGTCGGAAAGGTCGGCAGCCGTTATCCTGGCGGACTTTTTGAGCTTGTCGGCAATCAGGACCGTAGCATAGCCGGTGCCGCAGCCCGCCTCAAAAACACTGTTGATTCCTGTCGTCGGGATTTTAGCAATAAGGTCCTGTATTGGTTTTGCGGCCTCTTTGAGCCAGAACTGGTCGTAATCTTCGTGTATTCTATCGTATGCAGATTGCAGCTCTATTTTTCCAACCTCTTCTTTGGCCTGGGCCCGAATCCGAAAGAAGCGTGGAATAGAATGGGCCTTGGGGAGGTGATTCTCGCACAGTTGAGCAGATTCTTGAGGGCTCAAGGGCAGTTGCTCACCGTGTATGTGTTTGGAAAGCGTCTGGCCGACACAACTGGGTCTCGGCTTGCGGAAATGGCACCCCATTCTGTCAAGAATGTGATGAAGCGGCTCGTCAGCAACGTTGCCGAACGAAAGAGGAACGAAGTTGCAGGGACAGACCTCGCCGCTTCCGTCGATATACAGGTGTGAAATTCCGGCGCCGCATCCGAACGCCTGCGGTGATTCAAGATACCGGAAACATGAAAGAATCGGCAGAGTATCATCCTGTGCGACTTCCTTCTGATACTTGAGAATGAGCTGCTTATCAGCCGGCGCAAGAACTGCGTCTTTGTTGCCCGCCAGCTTGCCGGTAGCGCACGGCTCGAGCAAGTGGACTTCCAGCGCGCCGATTTGGCCGGCAAACCTCATAAAGGCGTCGAATCTGTCGGCCCGCAGAAAATCATGCGTTGCCACGGCAATGACATAGGGATACAACCCGTGCTGCGCAGCTAAACGAAGAGCGCCTACCGCGGTCCGGAACGCCCCTTCCCTGCCGCGCATTCGGTCGTGTTCATCTGCGTCGGTGGAGTCAATACTGACGCCGATGCTGAAAACCCCGGCATTACGAAGGGCGCGGGCGCGTTGCGGAGTCAGTCCGTCACCGGTCGTGTTCAAAGTCAGGTAGGTGCTTTCATCAAATGTTGCTGCGATATCTTCAAGGTCTGCTCTGAGCAATGGTTCGCCTCCGGTTAACGTCACCTCCACTGCTCCAAGCTCCTGAAGTTGGCCGGCAATCCCCTTGAGCGTGGATAGCGATATGTCGCGCTGACTTCTGCCGGCATTATAGCAGTGCCAGCAATTGTAGTTGCATCTGTTGGTGACAGCCAGTGTCACTGAAAAGAGTCGCCTTTCCGCCACTTCGCCTACTGAGCCGAAATGCTCTGCAAAGTTGTCAAATGCCCTGCCGGGATATGGCGGGAAGTGAGTGTTTACGACAAAGCGGTCGTTGAACTTCACAACCTTTTCGTTAGCCAGGTATTCTTTGAAGAAGGCCGCCACTTTCGGATGCATCTTCGTGAAGGGCGGCTTGGCGAGAAGCCGCGTAAAGAATTCATCGCCTCTCATAGTTTGAAATCGCCCTCGCGAAACTTGCGGCGGGCTTGCTCTTGATTTTTCGACGTCTTTCATTTGTAGACCTCCTTAATCTCAACGGCCCTATACGCATAATAGCCGAGGATAATACATACACAAACGCCTGAGTCAGCATTCTTACAGCAGCCCAGCCGGTTCTTCCACGCCTGCTTTCAACGCCTGGCGTATATCGATGACCGGATGCAGCTTGAATTCGACTGTATCACCGAAGACAGTCTGAATCGACAATAAGCTGGCCAGATGGTTGTGGTCATCCATTTCAAGCAGTAAACAGCCCACCATCGCAGATGGGTCGACAAACTCGTGGACCACTTTGACCCGCTTGCGGAACGCTTCAGAGTACTTATTCTGCCATTCCTGTCGCAGGCGAAGCGCCTCTGCACCTTTGCCCGGATACGCTTTGTAATACAACATAAACAACATTTTGATACTCCTTTCTTATTCTGTTTTACATTGTTTTCTTGCCAACATTTCTCATGCAGCAGCGGGCGTTTGTTGTGTCGGCTGCCTCAACAGCCAAATCAATGTGACTCCCGTTACTATCCCGAGGAGCGCCGAAGACACTATTAGACCCACCACCAGTAGACGCACCCCCAGGATTTTACTTACAATTCCAAATCCGATGTCGCATAAGCCCCAGCCGGCCGCACTTGCAGGCACCCACCAGGCCGAATGACACACTTGGTGTCGCAGTATGCGCTGCTGCAGCAGACCAGCCAGTGCTCCACCTACGACGGAGGCCGCTGCCCAACCCACAGCGCCAAGCGGACCCAGGTCATCGGGGTATCCGTAGACATGACACACGACTCCGTGGATGCTTGAGGATATAGTGAATCCTATTATACTTGCCAGCACCCAAAAACCAGCCCGCTGGACGACACGCCGTAGTGCAAGCCACTGCATCAAGCTCACCACGGTGGCTATGCAGACAAATGCCGCGGCATTATCCAGCCCTAATTTGAGTATGATGGAGCCCTCGTGGACGCCGATAATCAATCCTGCAACTGCCACCAAGACGAAGCCCAGGGGGAAGCCAATAGCCCACCCGGCAATTGTGAGCAGTACCCACCGTAACCCAAAACACCATCCAATCTGTCCACCGTCTGTTTTTATCGCATCCATTTCTGTTCTCCTTTTCATATTACTTGCTACATATATGGTTAATATATTAACTGTTGTCCCAAAACAATTGGGCAACAGCCCTTTATGCTTGAACTTCTAAACCCGGAGAGTTCTCCTTACTTTCTCCAGCATCCCTGCCATTCTCTTGAGTTCCGCGGCATCCAGCGGAGTCATTGCTTCTTTTACTTGTTTGAGGTAATGCGGCTCAACCTTTGTGTAAAGGTTTTTCCCTTTGCTGGTCAGCTTGATGATATTGTATCGGCGGTCGTTTGCGTGAGCGGTCCGGCTTACAA